>JAGLCS010000061.1 GCA_023146115.1 Abyssibacter sp.
CGTTTCTGCTCCGGCTATCTGATCCAGCTAACCCCCGACGTGAAATCGCTGGACGGCCCCAGCGGCACCGAAGTTGATTTCACCGATCTGCATGCCTGGTGTGAGGTGTTCTTGCCCGGCGCCGGCTGGGTCGGACTGGACTCCACCTCCGGCCTGTTCTGCGGCGAAGGCCACATCCCGCTCACGGCGTCGCCGGAACCCTCGTCCGCAGCGCCCGTCACCGGAGGCATGGAACCCTGCGAGGTCGAATTCGAGCATGCGATGTCGGTGCAGCGGATTGTCGAGACACCGCGAGTCACCAAGCCCTACACCGATGAACAATGGGCCAGCATCGACACGCTGGGGCAGGCGGTCGACGAAACGCTGGCCGAGCATGACGTACGTCTGACACAAGGCGGCGAACCGACGTTTGTCTCCATCGACGATTTCGAATCCGCCGAATGGAACACAGCCGCCGTGGGGCCCACCAAGGAGGCCCGTGCTCGGCAACTCATCGGCCGGCTGGCGGAGCGCATCGCCCCCGAGGGCCTGATGAGCTTCGGGCAGGGCAAATGGTATCCGGGCGAATCCCTGCCACGCTGGGCCTACTCGCTATACCTGCGGCGCGACGGCAAGCCGATTCTCGAGCAGCCGCTCTCCGACACCCCCGTCGATCAGCCCGACGAGGCGCTGGTCGCGGCTGCCAAGGCGCTGACCGCCGGCCTGGCCGACAAGATCGGGCTGTCCGACGACTTCGTCCAACCGGTCTACGAAGACCCGTGGCACTACATCCGCAAGGAGCGCGGGCTGCCCGAAAACGTGGACCCGATGGACTCCCGGCTGGATGACGTTGAAGAACGCACGCGGCTGGCCAAGGTGTTCGAGCGCGGGCTGCGTACGCCTCGCGGTTTTGTGCTCCCGGTCCAGCGGCAGAACTCCAAGGCTGGCAAGCCATGGATTTCCGAACTGTGGAAAACCCGCACCCGCCACCTGTTCCTGCTGCCGGGGGATTCGCCTATCGGATTCCGCCTGCCGCTGGAAGCCCTGCCGTGGGTGCCGGAGGACGTCTACCCGCAGGTGGTCCCCGACGACCCGACCGAGCCGCAACCGCCGCTGGAGCGCCCGGCGCAGATGGTCCATCCGTCGCACCGTGCCACGCCCACGGACCGCTCGCCCTCGCCGCAGCCCCCGGCCAGCGAATCCGGCCCCGTTCGCACGGCGTTAACGGTCGAACCCCGCGATGGCCGCCTGAATGTGTTCATGCCGCCCACGCAGAATGCCCAGGACTATCTGGATCTGATCGCGGCCATCGAGGCCACCGCGAAGACCTTGGATATGCCGGTCCGCATCGAAGGCTATTCCCCGCCCCCTGATCCACGATTGGACAAGCTATCCGTCACGCCAGACCCCGGTGTCATCGAGGTGAACGTGCAGCCGGTGGCGGACTGGGAGGCCATGAAACAGCAGACTTTCGGCCTGTACGAGGACGCACGGCAGTGCCGTCTGGGCACCGAGAAGTTCCTCATCGACGGCCGTGCTGTCGGAACAGGCGGCGGCAACCATGTGGTGCTGGGCGGAGCAACCACCGCTGACAGCCCCTTCCTGCGCCGTCCGGATCTGCTCGGAAGCCTCATCCGCTACTGGCAGAACCACCCCAGCCTGTCCTATCTGTTCTCGGGCTTGTTCATCGGACCAACCTCGCAATCGCCGCGAGTCGACGAGGCCCGCGATGATGCGCTGTACGAGCTGGGGATCGCCTTGTCCGAACTGCCGAGCAAGGGCGAGGACGCTCCGCCTTGGCTGGTCGATCGCATCCTTCGGCATCTGCTCACCGACCTCACCGGCAACACGCACCGCAGCGAGATCTGCATCGACAAGCTGTACTCGCCGGATTCACCTACCGGCCGCCTGGGTCTGGTCGAATTTCGCGGATTCGAAATGCCGCCGCATGCACAGATGAGCCTGGTGCAGCAGCTATTGCTGCGATCGCTCATCGCCTGGTTCTGGGAGACCCCATACGAGGCACCACTGACGCGGTTCGGACACACGCTGCACGATCGTTTTCTGCTCCCCGAGTTCTGCTGGCAGGACCTGCGGGATGTGGTCTCCGACCTGAACACCGCCGGCTATGCCTTCGATGAAGCCTGGTTCGCACCACATTTCGAGTTCCGCTTTCCCGCGCACGGCACCGTGACCTATCGCGGCGTCACCATCGAGTTGCGGCACGCGCTGGAGCCGTGGATCACGCTGGGCGAGGAACCGGGTGGCGGCGGTACCGCACGCTACGTGGATTCATCCACCGAGCGGGTCCAGCTCAAGGTGAATGGTCTGAGCGGCGATCGGTTTGCCATCGCCTGCAATGGCAGGCAGGTGCCGTTAACCGCTACCGGCCGCGCCGGAGAATCCGTGGCCGGCGTCCGATTCCGCGCCTGGAAGCCCTGGTCAGCGCTGCATCCAACCCTGGAGGCCGACTCCCCGCTGGTCTTCGACCTGGTCGACACCTGGAACCACCGCTCACTGGGCGGGGTGACCTACCACGTCGCCCATCCCGCGGGCCGCAGCTACGACAGCTTTCCGGTCAACGCCTATGAGGCCGAGTCGCGGCGGCTATCCCGATTTGAGACCACCGGCCACACGCCCGGACCGTTCCGCTTCGCCGCGGCAGCGGACAACCCGGATTTTCCGACCACCCTGGACCTTCGCCGGTCATGACGCCTTGGGGCCGCCGGCGAACCGTCGGAGCATGACCGGCAGCAAGCTGAGGTCGGTGAGCAGGGCGACCAGCATCGCCAATGCCGATAACAAGCCGAACAGGACGCTGGGCACGAAGTCAGAGAACCCCAGCAACGCGAATCCGCAGACGATGACCAGCGTGGTGTAGATCAGCGCAGCACCAACGCTGCGGTGCGATGCGCGGACGGCGTCGTCGGGCGCCTCCCCCGCCTTGCGCTCTTCCAGAAAGCGATGCACGTAGTGGATGGTGTCGTCCACGGCGATCCCCATTGCCACGGCGGCAATGGTGATGGTCATGAAATCCAGCGAAATCCCGGCCCAGCCCATCACCCCCAGCACGACAAATGCGGACAACACGTTGGGTATCACCGCGATCAGGGCGATCTTCACTGAACGGAAGATCAGGCCGAAGGCCACGGCAAGCGCGATGAACACCACGCCCAGGGTCAGGGCTTGCGAGGTGAACAGGCGTTCGAGCAGATCCTGATACAGCACGAACAGGCCGGTGATCAGGTAGTCATCGGCCTGCAAGCCCTGGTCCTCGAAACCGCTGCGCAGCGATTGCAGCAGCGCGCCGCGATCCAGGCCCTCGGTGGTGTCCTTGATCCGAGCCGTCAGACGCAGGTGACCAACGGACTCCGAAAAATAGCCACGCACGAGGCTCTGCCGCATCGACTCGTCCAGCATCCAGTAGACGGCGGTGAGCTCGGTTTCGGTCAGCGGCCGATCACCATTGAGCGCACGCGCCAGTTCGGTGAAGTTGACCAGCGACAGCACGGTGCCCATGGCCGGTTGGTCCTCCATCACCGCCTGCAGACGCTGAAGCGTTTGCACCGTTTCGGCGCGAATCACGAGGTCGCCGCTGTCCGGCCCGCCACCAGGCATGTGATAGACCACATCCAGCGGCGTCGAGCCGCCAAACTCCTGATCGATGAACGTGAGTTCCTCATGGATGCGGGTGGATTCGTCGAAGTAGTCGATGAAGCTGTTTTCCACATCCAGCAGCAAGGTGCCGCCTATCGCCAGCACGAAGATGACAACGGCGGCCGACGACACCACGCCGCCGCGTCGAATCGACAGGCCGGCCAGCCCATTGACGGTGCCACGTACCCAGCGGTCGTCACCGGCGCCGCCCACCCGGCGCAACAACAGCATCGCCGCCGGAAATAGCACGAGGCTGGTCAGAATCGACATCGCCATCGCCAGGATCATCATTAGGCCGAAGGCGCGAACCGGCTCAATATCCGTCAGCAGCAGCGACGCGAAACCCACCGATGTCGTCAATCCGGCGTAAAGACATGGTCCGAGCTTGCGCCGGAGCGTGCGGGTGACCAGCGCGGCCTGGTCGGCCTGCCGGTCTGCCTCGGCTTCTTCGCGGTATTGCACGATCAAATGCACCACCACCGCCAGGGTCAACACCAGCTGCAGCGCGATGAAATTGGCGGAAATCACCGTGGCCTTGAGGCCCAGCAGGCCAAACAAACCCACCGTCATTATCACGCTGACCCCGCAGCAGACCAGCGGCAGCAACACCCAGCGCAGGCGGCGAAACACCAGCAGCAACACCAGGCTGATCATCCCCAGCACAGCCAGGCCGAAGACCTGAAGATCGCTGCGAACCATGCGGATCAGATCCACACCGAGCACCTCGGCCCCGCCCAGGTAAATATTGGCCCGGTCCCGGTATTCATCCGCGAGGTCGCGAATGGCGGCGATATCGTCAACACGCGCGCGGCGCTGCGCTTTTTCCAGCGGGCTCGCTTGTTCACGCAGCCGGGCTAGCTGCGCGGTCTGCTCCTCGGTGAGCGCGCCCTCCAGCCGTCCGGACTGAATCTCGACAATCTGCTCCTGCAAGCGATCCAGCTCCGGGTTGTTGCGGAACAGCACCTGGATGGCTGTCGCGGTGAGGTCTTCGTTGACCAGAAGACCTTGGTAGATCGGGTGCCCTTCCAAGGTCTGGCGCAACGACTCCGGGCTGCTCGACCGGTTCTCCAGCAACCAGGCATCGGGGTCGAAATCGCTCGAAAGCTGCACCGAGGCATCGGCGGGAATCAGCGGAACATTGACCAGGGACCGCGCGGATCTCACCGTCGCGAGCTGACTGATGTCGCGGCTCAGGACACGCAGATCATCCAGAGACTCGGCGTCGAACAAACCGTGCCCGGCGGGCTCGTAGGCCACGAGGACAAAGGCCTCGGAGGCAAAGCGCTGCTGAACTACCCGTGCCTGGATGTAGTCCCGATTGCCTTCGGAGATCAGCGTCTCGGCCGAGGCGTTGATCTCGAAGCGGGGAGCGAAGACAGCCAGCGCCCCCGCCAGCACCGCGAATGCCGCCAATACCCACCAGGCATGGCGGACCAGCCACTCCGATGGCTTCATTGCTGCGCCTCGTCCGGCAGATTCGGGGACTTGCGCGGATAGTCCTCATCGCGCTGCACCCCCTGCATGTAGAGGTTGCGCATGAAGATGTACGGATCCTCCGCGTGCTCCTGCAGCTTCTTGTACTGCTGCGCGCTAGGGCCGTACTCCTGGAGCACGTCAAATCCGTTGATCAGCGTCGCCTCGGGTTGCTCGGCGAGGTAGGGGATCGGGTTCAAAAAGTAGTCGACCACCAGGCCGGAGCCGCGGCGCAGATCCGCCGGTCCGTAGAATGGCAGGACGACGAAGGTGCCCTGACCGGCGCCGTAGCCATCCAGCGTGTCGGCAAACCCGGTGTCTTCCTGCTCCAGCCCCATCCAGGCCTTGGCTGGATCGAACAGCCCCGCCAGGCCAACCGTCGAATTAACCAGAAACCGCGTGGTGTCGATGCCGGCGGCCCTGAACCGGCCCTGCAACAGAAAGTTGACCGTGCGAATCGGCATCTTGATGTTGTCGAACGCATTGCCAATACCGGCACGAACGGGTCGCGGAACCACGGTTTCATAGCCTTTCGACACCGGCGAAATCACATACCGGTAGGTGACATCGTTAAACGCGAAGACTGCACGATTCACCCGAATCAGCGGATCAGGCGGCGCCTCGTAGGCCACGACCGTCGGCTCGATGTCCTTGGCGGTGGAGGGAACTGGCGGCGCGCTGGCGGCGTCGGAAGCCTGATTGGCAGAAGCCGTAGGCTCGGATGCGGGCTCGGGCTCCACCGGTTGGCTGGCGCAGCTAGCCACTGCGAACAAACAAGCCACCACCCCTGCACGCAGCAGATTTGCGGTGTGGTCATTCCAGCTACGTGGCCTCGCAGACTCGGCCGGCATCGCGTCTCCTTGACGACATGGATGCCGCATCCTGCAGCATCACTCCCGCCCCCGTACCACTGACCCTAACCGACCCGCTGGGTTCACAACCAATCGGTCATCAGGATGCCGATGCTGATCCGGTTGTGATGGTCCTGATAGTCGATCAGGCTTTCGGCGTAGCCGGTGAAGAACTGCACGTACCCACGTGCCCGGCCGGTCCAGGGAAAACTCCAGCCCAGCTCCAGACTGCCGCGGTTGTCGGCACGGGCATTGTTGCGCCACACAGCCGAGTAGGTGTCATTGTCGTTGCGCCAGGCCACCACCATCTCGAATTGACCGGCGTAGCGTTCGATATTCGGATTGTCATCGCCGCGGGGGTCGTCCGGCGCTTTCTTCTCCCGATCCGGGATGCGAATCCATGGCTGAAACGCGACCATCAGGTCTTCCACTTCCCAGATAAAGGTTGAGTAAACCCGGTTCCAGCTTCTGGATTCCGGGAGATCCCGTCCGTTGGACTGGTGATTGATGCCGACTGTGATCCGGTCCAGCCGCGTGCCCAGTACCGGCCAATCGACGTCAAAGCTCAGAAACGCCTCGGGCTCGTGATTGGTTTCACGAAAGGGTCGCGACTGCGAAGCATCGTAGGCCTGCCAAAACGACCGCGCCGTGTAGGCGATCGACAGATCGCCGCCGCTGCCCAGTACATCCCGCAGGATCGGAATGCGGAAGCTGAGCTGAAACTTCACTTCCAATCGTTCCGAGAGACCGTTGCCGTTCGTGCTCGCGACATTGGGGCTGTCCTGGTACGCCAGCGGCAGCACATAGTTCGGCCGATAGGGCGTGAGCACGAAGGGATTCAGCTCGGTCACCTGCTCGAAGCGCAACCGGCGTTCCAGAGCCGTCCCGCCCGAGCTGCCTTGAGCCTGGTTAACTTGCTGGGCGGAGAGGCCGTTGCGGAGCTGGTCTTCGCAGGCCAGACGCAGCGTCTGCACCTCAACATCCGGTGGAGCCGTCGCCACGAGGTCACGCATGCATGCCTCGATATCTCCAGCATCGATCGTGTTCGCGCTCCCCGCTTGCGCCCCTGCTGCTGACACAAAACCCAGGCTTGCCAACGCAAGCCCTCCTATCGCCGCACGCATCATGGCACTCCAAGAACCCGGCTGGTTGAATGTGGTTGGAAAGGCAAAGCCAGCTCACGTCGGCGCCAGCGCGTCGCCGCCAGCCCGCTGGTAAATCCGGCATCGTGTGTGGCCTCGCGGTTGTGCGCCATTGCGCGACACGATCAGCCTGTGCCTAAACTTCCGATCATCTTAACGACAAGGACAAGCCACGCATGGAATTTACCAAGGAGATGTTGAACGACCCACAGGCGCTGCTGCTCCTGGGCATACCGATTGCCAAGGGCCTGGTGTCCGCCATCGCCATCTTCTTCATCGGCCGCTGGGTAGCGCAGCTGATTATCAAGCTGGCGAAAAAGGCGATGCACCGCGCCAAACTGGACGAAACCCTGATCACGTTTCTCAGCAATGTCGCCTACGGGCTGCTGCTGGCGATCATCATCATCTCCGCGCTGGGTCAGCTGGGCGTGGACACAACCTCCGCCGCCGCACTGCTCGGTGGCGCTGCACTGGCGATTGGTCTGGCCTTGCAGAACCAGCTCTCGTCCTTCGCCGCCGGCGCGATGTTGATTCTGTTCCGGCCGTTCGCCAAGGGCAACGTCGTGGACATCGGCGGCCAGCTCGGGATCGTCGAGGAGATCAAGATCACCTCCACCATCCTCAAGACCTTCGACAACCAGCTCGTGTGGCTGCCGAATGCCAGCGTCTGGGGCAACAAGATCACCAACTACAGCGCCTTGCCGACGCGGCGTGTCGACCTCGCCATCGGCATCGGGTATGGCTCGGATCTGAAAAAGGCCAAGGATTTGCTGGTGGACATGCTCAAAGAGGAGCCACGCATCCTGGATGATCCCGCCCCCAGCGTGGTCGTGAGCAACCTCGGCGACAGCTCCGTCGACTTTGCCGTGCGCGGCTGGGCGGCATCCGCCGATTGGTGGGGAACCCGCTGCGACCTGATCGAGCGGATCAAGCTGACATTCGACGAGAACGATATCGAGATTCCGTTCCCGCAGCGTACGGTTTATCTGCGCGGTGAAGCGTCGGCGACCGAGGAAAAGTAGTCGCTAGGCGCCAACGAAAACACCCCGTCTAACGGGGTGTTTTCATATGGTGGCGTGAGCAGAGCAGTGGTTCTTCAATCACGCCCGGTCAGGTGGGCACCAAGGCGCAGACGCAGCGCGTTGAGCTTGATAAACCCGGCCGCGTCGGCCTGGGAGTAGGCGCCGGCATCGTCTTCAAACGTTGCGATGCGCGGGTCGAACAGACTGTCGAACTCCGAACGACGACCCAACACTTCGACATTGCCCTTGTAGAGCCGCAACCGGACATCACCATTGACCGGGCGTTGGCTGTCGTCGATGACCTTCTGCAACAGCTTGCGCTCGGGCGCGAACCAGTAGCCGTTGTAGATCAACTTGGCGTAGCGTGGCATCAACTCGTCTTTCAGGTGGGCGACCTCGCGATCCAGGGTGATCGATTCGATCGCCCGATGCGCCTTGAGCAGGATGGTGCCGCCGGGCGTTTCGTAACAGCCGCGCGACTTGATGCCGACATAGCGGTTCTCGACGATGTCGATACGCCCGACACCATGCTCGCCACCGACAGCATTGAGCTTGGCGAGCACCTGGTAGGGCGTCATCGCCTCACCATCAATGGCGACGACATCACCATGAGCGAATGTCAGCGTCAGTTCCAGCGGCGTGTCCACGGCCTCGCGCGGATCCTTAGTCCATAGCCACATGGCGGGATCGGGCGATACCCAGGGGTCTTCCAGCTCGCCGCCTTCGTAGGAAATGTGCAGGGCATTGGCGTCCATGGAATACGGCGAGCCGCCATCCTTTTTCCGCGTGATCGGGATGTTGTTGGCCTCTGCATAGGCGATCAGCTTCTCGCGTGCATTCAGATCCCAGAACCGCCAAGGTGCGATCACCTGGATATCCGGCTTGAGAGCGTAGGCGCCCAATTCGAAGCGAACCTGATCGTTACCCTTTCCAGTCGCGCCATGGGCAATGGCATCGCCGCCCGTCTGCTCGGCGATCTCCACCAGGCGGCGGGCAATCAGCGGACGCGCGATCGAGGTCCCGAGCAGGTATTCCCCCTCGTAGATCGCGTTGGCGCGAAACATCGGGAATACATAGTCGCGGACGAAGGTCTCGCGCAGGTCCTCGATGAAGATTTCCTCCACGCCGAGGGCTTCAGCCTTGGGCCGGACCGATTCGACCTCTTCGCCCTGCCCCAGATCGGCAGTGAAGGTGACGACCGGGCACTGATAGCGATCCTGCAGCCACTTGAGAATGACTGAGGTATCCAGGCCTCCGGAGTAGGCGAGAACGATCTTGCTGGGTTGACTCATGGTCCGTGCTCGTTTGCTGCGGGTCAGGCGAAAGGCGCGAGAGTATAGCCTGATAGACTGCCGATTCCTCCGCTACACCCCGGTCCCAACGTGTCCGAAAACCCGGCGGCCAACCCGGCCATCGCCAAACGCTTTCGTGGATTTCTGCCTGTCGTCGTGGACGTGGAAACCGGTGGTTTCAACGCGGCAACCGACGCCTTGCTGGAAATCGCGGTGGTGCTGGTGAGAATGGACGAGACCGGGCGTCTTTATCGGCACGAAACGGCGGCGTATCACGTCAAACCCTTCGAAGGCTCCAACCTGGAGGCGGCCTCGCTTGAGGTCAACAAAATTGACCCATTCCACCCGCTACGTCCGGCGGTTACCGAGCAGGACGCGTTGTCACGGCTGTTCAAGGAGATACGGGCTGAGATCCGCGCCACCGGCTGCACCAAGGCCGTGCTGGTCGGGCACAACGCGCACTTTGATCTCGGCTTCCTGAACGCCGCAGTGGCGCGAACCGGCATCAAGCGCAATCCGTTCCATCCCTTTTCGGCATTCGATACCGCGACCCTGGGCGGCGTGGCCTACGGACAGACCGTACTCAAGCGCGCGCTGTTGGCCGCCGGCCTCAGTTACGACGATGCCGCGGCGCATTCAGCACGTTATGACACCGAACAGACGGCTGATCTGTTCTGCCAGATCGTCAATCAGTTTCAGCCCATATTCGAGTCCGTGGCCGCCAGCGCTGCGGTCAACGCAGTACCCCCCGCGCTGTCATAGAAGCTTCACGATGCGTTAATGTCGCGACAATAGACCGGTCCTAGACTTCGACCATTCGAACTGCCGGCAGGTGAAGCATGGCTGTTACATCGCGAGACACACGTCAACAACCCGACCTGACGTCCAGGTTTGTTCACGAGTTCGCCGTCAGTGACGCGGACGTGAAAGCCTGCCAGCAGTTGCGCTACAAAATCTTCGCCGAGGAGATGGGCGCCCAGATCGACGGCGGCGAGGACAAGCGCGATGTCGACCACTTCGATGCGTTCTGCCACCACCTGATCGTTCGCGACAGGCATAGCAATCGCATCATCGCCTGCACCCGTCTGCTGACCTGCGAGGCAGCCGCACAAGCCGGCGGGTTTTATTCGTCGGGCGAGTTCGAGCTGGATCGCATCGCGGCGCTGCCAGATCGCAAGGTCGAGGTGGGCCGGACCTGTGTCGATGCCGAATTCCGCACCGGCGCCATCATCTCAAAGCTGTGGCAAGGACTCACCGCGTTCGTGGCCCAGCACAATTACCGCTACCTGTTCGGCTGCGCCAGCGTCGGCCTCGACGATGGTGGCGAGCAGGCCAGCGCGATCCTGGACAAGATCGAACGCCGCTACATGGCACCGGAAGCGATTCACGTGACACCCAAGCGTCCGTACAGGCTGCAACGGCCTCCGGCGGAAGTCGCGATGCGCATGCCCCCGCTGCTCAAGGCCTATGTCAGCCTCGGCGCCAAGGCCTGCGGCGCGCCGTACTGGGACGAATCCTTCAATTGCTGCGACGTGTTCATGTTGCTCGATATTCATGAAATGGCGCCGCGTTACGTCCGCCGGTTCATGCCCGCTGACAATGCCCCGGCACGGAGCGCAGGCCATCATCCGGCTCACGCTTAGGAGCCTGCTTGTCGCAGCACACCTGCTGCTCGGACTGCTGATCAGCCTGCTCATCGATGTACTGGCTGCATTGGGGCCGCCGCGCGGACGCATCGTGCAGTGGTGGCACCGCCAGTTGTGCCGCTGCCTGCGGGTCAAGATCCACGTGCATGGCACCCGGCCGAAGTCGGCGGTGATGCTGGTCAGCAACCATGTGTCCTGGCTGGATATTCCAGTACTCGGCGCGCTGGTGACCACACGCTTTGTCTCCAAGTCTGAGGTCGCGGCTTGGCCCGTGATCGGACGTCTCGCAAGAGCCTCTGGCACCGAGTTTCATCGTCGCGGGGGCGGCGCCAACGGGACACGCCGCCTGATCACCCGACTCACCGGCCATCTCGACAACGGCCAGACCATCACGGTGTTTCCCGAAGGCACGACGACATTGGGAGCCACCACCCGGCGCTTTCAGCCTCGGCTATTCGCCGCGGCGGTTGAATCAGGCCGTTCGGTGGTCCCCGTGCTCCTGCGATATGGGCCAGACCCGGAAACGGCGACCATCACGCCCTATGTGGGCGACGACATGTTCGTGCCGCACCTGCTGCGCATGCTGCAGCGGCCACGCATTGTCGTGGATGTCTGGTTCCTGGATAGCCTGAGCAGCGAGGGCAGCGACCGAACGACGCTGGCGCGCCAAGCGCAGCATGCCATCGACACGCAGTTGGCGAAGTCGCCCCCCGAACTGCTTCCGGAACGCGAACCGGCGTTGCCACGCCATCGATTGCCGATCTGACGATCTAACAGCGGGCTCGCTGCGTCAGCGGTGATTGACCTCGGCCAGCCGTTCTGGCGTGCCGATATCGCTCCATACCCCGTCGTAAACCTCGCCGCTCACGGCGCTCTGCGCCATCGCCCGGCGTAGGCAAGGTGCCAACGCAAAGGCCCGCGCTTGCCAGCCAGCGACCAGCGCGGGGTGAATCAGGCTGATTCCGCTGAAGGTCCATGGCGGTATAGCGGCATCCACGACCTGTCCGTCCACGAGGTCAAAATCCGCGCGCATGCCGGGCAATGGCGGCACCAGAACCAGATGGGCCAGGCGCCCCGCCGGCCAGTCCAGGGTCGCCAACCGAGCAAGGGGGAAATCGCTCCAAACGTCTGCATTGCAGACCAATACCGGCTCGTCAGCCGGCAGCAAGGGCAACGCATTGGCGATGCCACCTCCAGTTTCCAGCGCTGCCTCGCCCTCGTCGGAATAGCGCACGCGCAAGCCCCAGCGGGCGCCGTCCGCCACGTAGCTGCGGATCTGGTCCGCCAGCCAGGCAACATTGATCACGACATCGCCGATGCCCGCCTGTGCCAGCGCGCTCAGACGCCAATCGATCAGCGGCCGACCGCACACCTCGATCAGCGGTTTCGGTGTGGTATCGGTCCAGGGTCGCAGACGCGATCCGCGACCCGCCGCCAGTATCATCGCGTGACGCATCAGAATCCGCCCAGGCTAAAGCGCGCCGCCGACCGGGGTCGGCACATCGAAATCGCTGAGCATGTCACCGAGCGGCGCCAGTTCCGGATACCGCGCACAGACATCCAGCAGATGTTGCTGCACGCGCGGCAGGTCATTCAGGTAGTTCGACTTTCCATCGCGATGGTGCAGTCGGCAGAAGATGCCCAGCACCTTCAGGTGACGCTGCACGCCGGTGAAGTCGAACCAGCGCGTCACCGTTCGTGGGTCGGCTGACCAGACACCGGCGTCCGTCAGGCCAGCGCTCCAGCGCTCCAAGCCCTGGCGCTGCACATGTTCAGGCCAGACGACGTAGCAATCACGCAGCAGCGAAACGATGTCGTAGCAAAGCGGGCCGTGCATGGCATCCTGAAAATCGAGCATGCCCACCAGACGGCCATCCGCCACCATCAGGTTGCGTGAGTGATAATCACGATGCACGAAGCCGCTGGGCTGGGCCGTGACCTCGGCCGCAACTAGCGCCATGAGCTGATCGAGCGCGGCCCGACGCTTGGCGCTCGGGTCCAGGCCGTGGTGCCGCTGGAGAAACCACTCCGGGAACAGGCGCATTTCACGCAGCAGAACATCCGTGTCGTAAGCCGGCAATTTCTGTAGCCGGGGGGACGCCTGCGCCTTGACCTGCAGGTCCACCAACGCGTCGATGGCCTGCTCCAGCAATGGAATGGCCTCGGGTGCGTCGACGCGATCCAGCAACACCGTGTCGCCGAGATCGTCGAGCAGCAGAAATCCGGCATCGGGTTCGTCGGCATGCACGCGAGGCGCTAACACCCCCCAATCGGCAAGCCAGCCCGCCACCTGCATGAACGCATCCAACGGCTCATGCTCGGGCGGCGCATCCATGACGATGTACCGCTGCTGATCGCTACGCGCGCGAAAATAGCGGCGGAAGCTCGCATCCGCCGACGCCGGAGCGAACCTCCACGCTCGATTCGGCCGGATCCGCCTGACCCAGGCTTCCAGATCGGTCCGGCGCGGGTCCTGGCTGTCGTCACTCACTCCATGCACTCCGTATACTGTGCGACCCGTTGTTCCGGCGCTTGTCCCGTCTCATTGGCCCGCTCCACTTTCTTTGTTGCCAGTTGGCTCGCAATTGCCGGAAGCGCTAGTGCTGCGACCGACGGCTGCCCCATTTTTGCCGATTCGGCCCCCGAGGCGCGAACCGAGCCAACGGTGCAACTCAGCGCTGACCATGTCGATGCGACAACGGACGGCAAGACCCGGCTGGAAGGCGATGTCACGCTCCACTATCAAGACAAGCGCATTCGGGCTCCGATGGTCGAATACGATCGCGCAACCGGCGAGGCACGCACCGATGGCGGCGCCGAATTCGCCAACTCGGAGTATGCCATCGGCGCCGAACGCGCCTCCGTTGATCTGAATACCTCCACCGCGCTGTTCGAGAACGCCGATTTCACGCTGTACGCGCGGGGCGCGCGCGGCCAGGCGGACCGCATTGATCTGAACGATGACCTCAGCGTGTCCATGGACCGCGTGCAGTACACAACCTGCTCACGCCCCAACCGTGGCTGGAAGCTCAAAGCTTCGCAGATCACCTTGGACCCGCAAGAGGGCCTGGGGACCGCAACCCATGCCCGGCTGAACTTCCTCGGCGTGCCAGTCCTCTATGCGCCGTATTTCTACTTTCCCATCGACGACCGTCGGCGCACGGGTTTCCTGATGCCCAGCATCGGCGACTCGGCCGAAACCGGCTTCGACGTCTCGACACCGTTCTATTGGAATCTGGCGTCTTGGTACGACGCGCTGATCACGCCGCGCTACATGGCGCGACGCGGCGCCCAGCTCCAGGCCGAGGGCCGCTACCTGCTAGACCAAGGTCGCGGCGAACTACGCTACGAGTATCTCCCCAACGACGAAACCCTGCAGATCCGGCGCACCCTGTTCGGGTTCGAACATCAGGGCGTATTGTCCGACCGCTGGGAGATCGCTGCGGATTTCACCGAAGTCAGCGACCGTGGCTATTTCGAAGACCTGGGGACGACACTCGATCTGGCGGCCATCTCGCATCTGGAGCGCGAGGCGCGCATCGCCTATCAGGCACCTGCGTGGTTCTCGACATCGCTGACGGTGGAGGACTATCAGACCATCGATCGCACGGTTGCACCGGCGGATGAACCCTACCGCCGCCTGCCCCGGCTGCAACTCAACGCCTTGTCGCCCAACGACTGGAACCGGATGCGCGTAGGCCTGTCCAGCGAGTATGTGAACTTCGAGCGCGACAATGCCGTGGAAGGCACCCGGCTGGACCTCAACCCGTTTGTGCGTCTGCGCCATGACGCGGTGGGCTGGTTCGTCGCCAGTCAGGTGGACTACCGCTACACCGCCTACGATCTTCGCGACCGCAACGACGGCCGGCCGACGACGATTACACGACAACTCCCCTCGGCGAGCCTGGATGCCGGATTGCGCTTTGACAGGATTGTCAGCCCGGGTCTGGTGCAGACGCTCGAACCGCGCGTCTACTACCTGTACACACCCTACCGGGACCAGGACGCCATTCCGCTGTTCGAAACCGATGACCCCGACTTCAGTTTCGTACAGCTGTTTTCGCGCAACCGGTTCTCCGGTGTCGACCGGGTGGCGGACGCAAACCAGATCACCGCGGCATTCACCACCCGTATTTTGGAATTGGGCACCGGAAAAACTCGCTTCGAGGCCGCGCTGGGCCAGATTTATCGCTTGCAGCCCTCCGAGGTGACGCTGCCAGACGAGCCCAACACCAGCGGGCGCGATAATTCCGACATCGTCGGCACAATGCGCTGGCTACCATTCGACTGGCTACGCCTCGGCGTAGGTGCGCAGTGGGACCCCGCCCGGACGCAGCTCAACCGAGCGAATACCTCGGTGAAGTTCAGACCACGGCCCGGTTATCGATTCGACCTGGGCTATCGATTCCGGCGTGATCTGCTGGAGCAAACCGATCTGGTGGTGCAGCTTCCTCTAACCCAGAGCTGGTCGGTTGTCGGCCGGTGGAACTACGCCCTGGACGATGCCAGCACGCGCGAAGCCTTGTTAGGCGCGGAATACAAGGCCTGCTGCTGGACCGGCCGGGTTGCTTGGCGGCGCTACATCGCCAACACGCGCGGCGAGTTCAATACCAGCCTTTATCTACAACTCGAACTGACCGGCCTGTCGCAAATCGGAGCCGGAATCCGGGAATTCCTTCCTGACTGACCGAACCGCGTCACGCCCGACGAGGTCAACCCCTATAATGCGCCCACGCGTCTAGAGCCGAACACCATGAAACACCTGCTACGCGCCGTGGTCACCACCATCGCGCTCACCTCCTCCGCCCAAGCCGCCCAATTGGTCGACTACGTCGTCGCCGTGGTAAACGAGGACGTGATCCTCAACAGCGAGCTGGAACAGGCGGTGGAATCGATCGAGCGTCAGATTCGCGCATCGGGTAACACGCCACCGACCGAAACCGAGCTGCGTGAGCAGATGCGCGAACGATTGATCATGCAGACACTGCAAGCCCAACGGGCCGAGCAGCGGGGCATCCGCGTCACCGACGACGACCTGAACAAGGCTCTGCTCCAAATCGCTCAGCAGAACGGGATGGACTTGCGTGACTTCGCGCGGGCCCTGCGGGCCGAAGGCGTGGACTTCCTGCTCGTGCGTGAGCAGGTTCGCAACGAATTGCTGGCCACCAGTCTGCGGCAGCGGGAAGTCGATGCCCGCGTCAATGTCACGGACCGCGAGATCGATGCGTTTCTGGCCAAAACACGCAAGAACGACCAGGCCACCGAATATCGCCTCGAGCACATCCTTGTCTCCGTTCCGGATGGCAGCACTGACGACGTGAAGGACGCTGCCCGCGCCGAAGCCGAACAGATTCGGCAGGCGGTCGAAGATGGCGCAAGCTTCTCGCAGATGGCCATCGGGCGTTCCGATGCCACGACCGCACTCGACGGCGGCGATCTGGGCTGGCGAACCGCGGGCGCGTTGCCGACGGTGTTCGCCGACGAGGTGGACGACATGAGCGTCGGCGCCGTCAGCCAGGTGATCGAAACCGGCAGCGGCTTTAACCTGATCCGGCTTGCCGATCAGCGCGGAGGCCAAGCCGCGCAAATGATTACCGAAACCCGCGCGCGTCACATTCTGCTCCAACCCAACGCCATCCGTGACGAGACAGCCACGCGCGAGCAGGCCGCCGAGCTGCTGGAGGAGCTTAAGGGCGGCCGTGACTTCGCGGAAGTCGCCCGCGAGTACTCGGATGACAGCGGCTCGGCCAACCAGGGCGGCGACCTGGGGTGGCAGCCACCGGGCGGATTCGTGCCGGCATTTGAAGAGCGGCTGGATTCGCTGGACAACGATGAGATCAGCGAGCCTTTCGAAACCCAGTTCGGTTGGCATATCGTTCAGTTGATCGACCGTCGTCAACGTGACAGCGCTGAAGACATCGCACGCAACCAGGCGCGCCAGGCCATCCGCCAGCGCAAGGTCGGCGAGGAGTACGAAGACTGGCTGCGTCGCCAGCGTGCCGAGGCCTATGTCGAACTGCGTGCCGAGCCCACGATCACCCAAAACGACGCCAGTACCGCGACTGAATCCTGATCCGCGAGCCCGGATGAGCCGCCCGCTGGTCATCACCCCGGGGGAACCGGCGGGCATCGGTCCCGACATTGTGCTGCAGTTGGCCGCAGCCGGTTTTGACCCTGGCTGCCGCTGGTTTGTGGTTGCCGATCCGGCCGTGCTGACGCAGCGAGCCAATCAACTGGATCTCGCGGTTCATTGTGACGCGATAGGCTCCCCGCTGGACGCGCCGCCGCCCCGGCAGGGCGTTCTGCCATTCGTCCCGCACGAGGCCGGCGCCGTTGTCATCGCGGGGCAGCCGCAGACAGCCACGGCCGCGCACGTGCTCGCGGCCTTGAGGCTCGCCGTGGACTGGGTTGCGGCCGGACAATGCAGCGCCCTGGTGACCGGTCCGATTCAGAAAAGCATCATTAACGAAGCCGGCATTCCGTTCAGCGGCCACACCGAAGCCGTGGCACGCCAACTGGGCGATGACCTTCCCGTCATGATGCTGGCCGGGCCGACACTACGCGTTGCGCTGGCCACCACACACCTGCCGCTGAGCGCGGTCCCCAAAGCGGTCACGCGAGCAACGGTTGAGGCAGTGATACGAACCGTGGATCGCGATCTGCGATCGCGCTTTCGCATTTCGGCACCCCGCATTCGGGTCGCGGGGCTCAATCCGCACGCCGGCGAAGCCGGTCACCTGGGCACCGAAGACATGACTGAAATCCAACCGGCCATCGAGGCCTGCCAACGTGATGGTCTGAACGTGACAGGACCCTATCCGGCCGACACCTTGTTCAATGCCAGCCTGCGCGAACAAACCGACGCGTTCGTCGCGATGTATCACGATCAGGGCTTGCCGGTGGTCAAGGCACTGGACTTCGGCGACGTGGTGAATGTGACCTTGGGGCTTCCGATCGTCCGAACGTCCGTGGACCACGGCACCGCTCTGGACAAGGCCGGGACCGGTGCCGCCGATCCGCACAGCCTGTCGGTCGCCATGCGTCTGGCCGCACAACTTGCCCCGACGGGCAGCGCTATGAGCGCGCCATGAACCACCCCACCCAACACCGCGCCCGGAAACGCTTCGGTCAGCATTTTCTGCATGATAAAACGATGATCGGGCGCATCATCGACGCGATTCGACCGCTGCCCGGCGAGCATGTCGTGGAAATCGGACCGGGCCTGGGCGCGCTCACCGACCCGCTGTTACGAACCGGCATCTTGCTCACGGCCGTCGAGATTGATCGGGATCTGGCGCAACGCCTGCGAGACACTTATGCAGGCGATGAACGATTCACGCTCATCGAATCCGATGTACTCAAGGCGCCGCTGGATGCCATCCAACCACGACCATTGCGACTGGTTGGCAACCTGCCCTACAACATCTCGACACCACTGATCTTCCGCCTGCTCGATCTGCCGGAGGTGCGCGACATGCACTTCATGCTGCAGAAAGAGGTCGTGGACCGCCTGATTGCTTCGCCGGGTTCGTCCGATTACGGCCGGCTCAGCGTCATGGCCGCGGCAAAGGCGCGGGCGCAGTCGGTCCTGCGCGTGGCA
>JAGLCS010000062.1 GCA_023146115.1 Abyssibacter sp.
GGCCTGATCGGGCAGCTGGATGTGCGAAACCTCGCCCGCCTAATGCAGTGGATGGGGACTCAACGCCTAGATGGTCTCGATATGAAGCGGATGCACATCAATCTGTCCGGTTATACCTTGGCCAATGAAGCCTGCCTGCAAGACTGGCTAGCCGTTCTTCTGACCAACCTGGACGACGCCCGCTACATCACCGTGGAGATCACCGAAACCTTCGCCATGAAGAACCCGGTCGAAGCCTCGGCGGCGCTCCACCAGATCAGGCAGCTGGGCTGCCAGGTCGCGCTGGACGATTTCGGTTCAGGTTATTGCTCGTTCTCGCGGCTAAAACAGCTACCACTGGACTACCTGAAGGTCGATGGCTCATTGGTCAGAAATTTTCTGGAGGACAACCAGGACAGAGCCATTCTCCAATCCATCATTCAGTTGGGACGAGCCCTGAAACTCCCTCTGATCGCCGAGCACGCGCACAACAAAATCCTGGTCAAGGCATTGTTCGATCTCGGCATCGACTACGTGCAAGGCCATGGGGTCAGTCAAGGTCAACTGCTCACCGCATGTGCTCCGGTCACGCCCTGAACTGAACGGCCAAAAGCACCCCCGTGAGGATCGACGTCGCAAGCCGTGCTGCGGCCAGCAGCCAGCGATGCCTGGGGTGAGATGGGCCCGCGTAGGTCGACACCGCACACAACCCGGCGTGCAGGACCGCCAGCGAACCCAAAACCCAATCACCAGCACGGCTCACGAAGACCAGGCCCACGACCGCGACGAACGGAAACAGCAGCGCACCCGTGCGCAGCCGCAGCCGACCGTCGGCGTAGGGGTTGGTACTGGTGTTGGTGTCGCCGATCGACGCTGCTGCGGGACGACCACGATGAACTTGCGCCCCGAAAACGCCGCCCCCCATACGACCGCTGTTGCCCAGCAACCAGTAGCCGACGATCAACGGTAGCGCTGCGACCACTGCATCGACGGCCTGCAGGCAGATGCACAGCGTCAGGAACAGCGCGCCCTCGGCGGCAAGCCATTGGCGTGGCCGCAGCAGCCGTGCCCAGGGACGAAGCCGTGCACGCCCGCCAGCAGGGGCCGAGAGATGCAGCACCAACACCGATTGGTTGCGGCCGAGCACGTTGGCGGCCCGCCGCATCCACGGCCCCAGCCCGACAGTGGTCAAGGCGCCGGCATGACGCCAGACCTGGAGATCCGAATGTGAATCACCGACATACTCAAAGCCGCCGTCACCAAAGCGTTGCACCAGCCACTGTGCCTTGCGCGCACCCTTGAGGTTGAGCGACTCCGACGAACCCTGCCAACCAGCGAGACCGCCGAGGCGATCGGCGATGCCATCCACCAGCCGCTGATCAGCCGATGACACGAGAAACACCGGCCGCTGCATCCGCCGGGCGTCATCGATCAAACCGAGGACGTCGCGATTAAGTGGCAGCCGGCCCACGTCGAGCGTTGTGGCATCGGCCAAAGCCGATTTCAGCGCGGCGCGACCACGCCGAAGCGCGTTGAGGCAGGCCAGCGTCTGTAGCGGCTGACGCCGCAGACCATCGATCAGGGTTTCGTCGAAAACATCCGTACGGATCAGGGAATGATCCAGGTCGACAACCAGCGGCAGATACGACGCGACCACGCCGGCCGTCGCGTCGGAGTCCTTCACTTCGCTACGGGGTCAGGCGAGCGGCGCGGCGCGAGGTGCGGAGGGCTGCTGGCTGTGCGGACATTGCCGCGAGGGCTTGTAAAAAGCCGTAGTAGTCGTCGGCAAGCGGGGTTCCTGATGCAACCGCCGGTCCCAGCGTGATGGCTTCCAGGGCCAGCCAGACCGCTCGGCCCTCTTCCGGCTGCGCCGAACCGGCGAGCAATCCGCCGAGCAGCCCGTCCAGGGACAGACGACTACCGGAGAGCAGCGAGAGATCCGCCACGGAAAACATGCCATCGCCGGTTTGATCCAGCCCACCGAAACCAAGGTCTGCAAGACTGGTGACATCAATCGGGCGCAGCGTGGGGCAGTGCGTGATCAGACCGGTCGATTGGCAGACCGGCGTCGTGTCGCCCGTGCTCTCTCCAGCGGCAGACCCGGTAGCGATGCCGAGAATCAGATGCTGTGGCGCAAGCGCACAAGCGCCCACAGGGCCCGGATACTGGCAGTCTTCCCGCATGTCCCGGGCGGCCGAGCTGTAGCCGGCAGCCTCGGCGATATCCGCGAGGTTCAACACCGCCGCGCGGGAACCTGCCCATAGCGGGTCGGTCGCCAGCTGCTCCGAACAATGCATGCTGCCAAGGTCAGTGGAGTCGCCGATAAGACCGGGCTCCTCTTCGCAATTCGCATAGTCGCGAGCGATATCGTCCTGACCGATCGTGCGGTAAAAGGTGCCGACGATCTCGTGCTCGCGCAGGATCAGAATCGTGCCACCGTAGGCCGCCAAATAAATCGCACAGTTGACAGAACTCGAGCTGGTGTCCTTACAGGCTTGACGTATCGCGTGGGCCGATTCCGAATATCCGGCGGTTTCTATCAAGTCTGCCGACTGGAGCGCCACCGTGCGGATGCCCTGGTCAATCGTTTCGTACGGGATGTCCGGAAGCACTTGTGCCGAGGCCGGCTGACAAAGCCCCAGGCCCAGACAGAACAGCAACACCGAACGGATCGTCGTTTGATTCAACATGATGCACCGACCTGTGGTCAGGTTTTCCCCAGTGATTTCACAAGAATATCACCTTGAAAACACTGTGCAGTGTTCCGAGCGACCGGTTGTCGGGCGCATGCGGCGATGCCCGGACGCTCCGGCGACGCATAGCAGCGCCGCCGGAGGCACTTCGGCTCGATACGGCTCTCCGGTTAAGCCGGCGCTACGGCCACCGGTTGTTGAGCGGCGGCTTCGACCTCGACGGGCTCCTGGGCAGGTTCCGCGGTGGGCGGTGTCTCGCCGCCAGCGCGGCCGTAGACATCGTCGAAGCGCACGATATCGTCTTCACCGAGATACGTACCCGACTGCACCTCGATCAACTCCAGCGGAATATTGCCGGGGTTCTCCAGGCGATGCGTGGAACCGATCGGGATGTAGGTGGACTCGTTCTCCGAGAGCATGAAGGACTCCGTATTTCGGGTCACGATGGCCGTACCCTGCACGATGATCCAGTGCTCGGCGCGGTGATGGTGCATCTGCAAGCTGAGCTTGGCACCGGGCTTCACGCAGATCCGCTTGGTCTGGAAGCGTGCCCCGTAGGCCACGCTCTCGTAAAAGCCCCAAGGGCGGTAGACCCGCTGGCGATGCTCCACCTCGGGCCGCTCCAGCTGTTCCAGCTGCTTGACCAGTTGCTTAACCGATTGCGCGTCATGCTTGTGGGCGATCAGCACGGCGTCGGCCGTCTCGACCACGATCAAATCGCTCACGCCAGACAAGGCGACCAGGCGCTTGGTCGAATGCACGATATTGTCGTGCGCGTTCAGCACCTGGACGTCACCGCGCGTGCGATTGCCCTGGTCGTCATCGGCCGGCAGCCGGTCCAGGTACGTCCAGGCGCCGACATCGTCCCAGCCCGCATCCAGAGGCATCAGCGCGATCCGGTCGGTCCGCTCCATGACCGCATAGTCGATGGATACCGAACGGCAGGCCTTGAAGGCCAGCGCATCCAGACGCAGGAAGGCACCGTCGACCTCGGCGTTGATCAAGGCCCGGCGCGCGTTCTGCATGAGATCGGGCTCCAGCGTTTCCAGGTCGTCGAGCATGCGATCGGCGCGAAACAGGAACATGCCGGAGTTCCAGTAAGTGGCGTCATCCGCGACATAGGTCTCGGCAATCTCGACGTCGGGTTTTTCAACAAAGGCATCCACGGTGCGAGCCGCCCGGCCATTGGTCGGCAGACACCGCACGTAGCCGTAGCCGGTTTCCGGCCGTGTCGGCTTGATTCCGAAGGTGACAATCTCGCCGGTCTCACCGACATCCATGGCCGACTCAACAGCGGCGCGGAACGCATCCACGTCGTTCACTGCATGATCAGCCGGCATCACCAGTGCGATGGCATCCGGCCCGTGCCGGTTGGCGACCTGCTGCGCGGCGATGGCCACGGCCGGCGCGGTGTCGCGGCCTTCGGGCTCGAGAACAATGCAATCCGGCTCGATGCCGATCGCCTCCAACTGTTCGCTGATCAGGAATCGATGCGGCTCGCTACCGACAATCATCGGTGCCGCCACCCGGCTCAAGCCGGCGCTGCGCAACAGGGTTTCCTGAAACAGCGAATGCTGGCTGGTCAGCTCCAAAAACTGCTTGGGTTTCTGCTTGCGCGACAGCGGCCACAGGCGGGTACCGGAGCCACCGGCCAGAATCACCGGGACGATGACGCGACCCGGTGTCCGTGCACTCGTTGTTTCGGTTTGGTAGTCGTCCATGATTTCAGACCTCCAACGGTCGGTTGAGTGCGCAGCGCCCCCAGGCATGGCCCGGACACCTACGCGACGGGGATTAGGAAGATTCACGCGGGTTGAACAAATCGGTCACGTTGCCGCCAACCCGGTAGTTGTCGAGCGGGCGGTATTCGGAAAGCCGGCGGGCGAATTCACCACGACAGGATTCGATCGAGCAATACGGCTCCAGCCAGCTGAACTTCGACGGCTTGAAATCGTCGAGCTTCTGCTCGGCACCGGCCTTGTTCCGGAACGCCTCCGGTTGATCCAGGCCAGACATCACGCGTTCGGCCAGGCGCGTCAGTGCATGGTCGCCGCGCTGCTCCAGAGCCAAGCCATTGGCGTGGCCAAACGCCGCCATCATCGCCAGCGGTGGCAACGCATAGTTGTGGTAGAACAAGGCTCGCGTCTCACGACGCAACTCATTGTTGAGATAGCCGTCGTCGGTCACCTGATTGGCGGCCCGGTCGTACTGCGAAACAGCCCAGTCGAACAGCTGCCGGTCGTCCACGACCACGGCAACGCTCATCACCGCCCAGGCGGCCCAGTACTCATGGTTGTTGAACTTGCGCTGGGGGACATTGCTCCAGTCACCGATGACCAGGTACGCCAGCTCACCGAGCCAATCCTCAACTTCGGCAGCCTGACCCTGATACGGCAACAACGGTTCGCTGGCCGACAGTTTCAGCCGTAGATAGGACGATGCGATGCTACCCAGTGACCATTTACGCATCGACTTTCCGGTGTGGGTCGTCACCGGCCCGGTCATCGCGTCCGCTCGGGCCCATTCCAGCATCCAGTCCAGCGCACAATCCACCGCGGCCGGATCGGCCGTTTCGAGGTAGTCCTCGACCAGCGTATTGATCCCGCGTTCCAGGTCGCGAATGGGTTCGACCTGCGTCCGATAGCGCTGCGCAGCATTCTCGTTGAGATCGTCCCGGGCGGAGTCGGAACCCTCGTACTTGCTCGGGAAGTTCAGCGGACCGGTGTGCGGCGTGCTGGTCTGCGGGCAGCCGTCAAAATCATCCTCGGTGCGGGCCGCAGCGTAAAACCCGGTCGGCGCTTTGAGCCGCGACGTGGCCGTCGCCGGGTTTGGTGCAGGCGAAGGGCTGTAGACCGCCTGGTCGGGCTGGCCGGGGTTGGTGGCGCAGCCGGCCGCCAGCAACAGTCCAGCGCATGTCGCGGTGATGGCGGGTCGGCGATAAATCAGGGGGGAAAACGTCATGGTGTCCTCGTTTAGGCGCGGCGCTCGCAAAGCGTCACCGTGGCCTCCGTGCCCTCGGGCAGCGGCGGCTCACCGGCGTCGGGATCGGGGCCCAGATCCAGGCCCATGAACACGGCGTCGGTGAAGTCCTCGCCCTCTCGCAGGGTGATGACGAACCGACCTTGTGTGTCGATGTGGCGCGAGCGCTCGATGGTGAAATTGTCGTTCTTGCCGTTGGTGTACCAAACCGAGAAATGCAGCTTGTCGATGTCGGGCCGGTTCAGCTTCACGTCCAGCAGGTGCTGCCCCCCACGAATGGACTCGACCTTGCCGTTACCGTTGAACAGCGTTTCGGTGAGTGAATCCGGCTTGAGCGGCGTTTGCACCTGCATCACGGGGTCGTCGTCCGTGCAGCCGTCATCCACGGACGGCAGGATCTGGCGGAACAGATCGGCCTCGTCGAAATTGCTGTAGACAGGCATTTCCCAGATCAGGATCTTGGGCGGTGAATCGCGGAAGTCTTCGCTCATGAAGTACTGCAGCAACGCGGCGTCGATGCCCCCGCCGGTCACGGACATGTTGAGCACATCCACGTTCAGCGCCTCGGCAAGAAAGCCGGCGAAGTTGTAGGCCGGATCACTATTGCTGGTACCGGCCAGCACGATCTCCGGCTTCTCGGCATCACCGAACAGGTCTGATCCGCTGCCCTCGGTGGACGTGGTGAATCGCGGAATCACCTGCTCGGGGTAGCCGAATCCACACATCCGCTCAACAGCTTCGGCGTAGGTGCCGGACTTACGCAGAACGCCCTGCTGGCGGGTCGTGAACGTCTTTCCTGGAATGTTCTTGTAGGCGTCTAGGCCGCGCAGCGTCTCGGCCGTCACCGCAGCCGTGCGCTTGGCACCTGATGGTGTCCAGTGATGATCGCGCTTGAAGTAGAACGGCTGGTCTTGGTTTCCGTACAGCAACTGACCCAGTTCCGGCACCACCACACCCGCGCTGCGCAGGTCTTCCAGCAACACCTGGTAACCGACCCGCGCCATGTCCCGAGAGACTCCCTGGCGCAGCTGCTCGGGCAGATTCTGCCAGGCCATCAACCCACGCGGCGGCAGCGGCAGCATGACCAGGGTCACACCACGGGCTTCCAGTCGCTGCTGCAGCATCGCGACCGACTGATACGTCGACGGCAATAACGCGTAACGGTCCTTGAGGTCGTCCTCGGTCCGGAACAACCAGCCATTCTTGCCCTGCACCATCATCCGGAAACCGTCCAGGTACCCGGTATAAGTCGCCGGATTGGCGGCGGCCGGACAGAGGTCGCAGCAGGGCTGCAATTCATAAGTGGGCAGTTCAGGAAACGCAGGCGCCTGTTGAGCGCTTGCGCCCATTGCTGCTGCCAGGAGGGCGGTCGTCGCCGCGGCGAGCAGCCCGCGCGGCCAGCACCCTTGGGTGGTCGATTGGTTGTTCAGCATGCCTGCATCCCTTTTTCTTATGTGCCGTGAGTGTTAATCGATGACCCAGGTCAACCGCGGCTGGCCGCGACCGGGCGTGACGAACAGACTGAAGGCCCGTCCCCGGGCGAGGTTGACGGGGTCGGTGTCGGCCAGCATCTGGTCGCCTGCATACACCGCCATCGAAACGCGCAGCGGGTTAACTTCGCGGGTGGCGAAGTCGCCTCCGGATGCCTCGGCGATGGTCGCCGACCCGTCAGCCGTCTTGAGCTGCAAGGCGTCGTTACCGGTCAGGTTGTAGAACACCACCAGCGCCTTGAGATCGTCTTCGGGCGTCTCCAGTGCGTGCAGCGACAGTCCTCCGCTATCCAGGGTCGCGGTGTAGTAACGACCCGCTTCCAGCGATTCGGTGACCGACTCCGCCCCCGTCGAAATGCTGTGCTCGCCGGCCGGCAGAAACGTGTAGCTGCTGGCCTCATATTGATCCAGGGTTTCCACCGGCTCACCGCCGATGCTGCCACCGGTGATCGATGCCGGCGTCGCATTGAAAATGCGCACAAAGGCCGATCCCGGCGGGGCCTCTGGGCCGTACAGGGCATCGTCCCCGGCCTGTAGCCGCGGGCTGATCGAGGCGAGCGCGGCGAGGCCGAGCAGCCACAGAACCGGGCGCAAGCGCGAGGCGTGGAGTGTCGTGACGTTCATACTCGGATCTCCGTGTAGCGTTGTGCTTGAGTGGTGCGTAGCGGGGGCATTTCGGTGCTGTCGTCCGGCTGCACCAGATAGCGTTCGGGGATCTCCCAGACGACCAGTCGAGGCTCGACCGTCTTGAGCACGTCGCCGGCGAGAAACCGCGCCATGGGCTTGAACGGGCCGTGTCCTTCCTCGGCGTAATTGACGACGTCACGCGCCAGCGCCTGCTGCAATGCACCCGTGAAATGCCAGAGCGGGTCGGCGCTGTAGCTGGTGCCCACGAGCGCGACCGGAACGGTGTCGGAGCCTCCAAACAACGCGCTGGCCGAGCCCGATGTCTTGGCGACGGTCTCGATCTGTGCGACACGTTCGGCCTCGGGCAGCAGCGATTCGAACACCGGTGCCAGCGGCAGATAGTTCATCAGGTCGCCGCGATGCTCGACCGTATCCGTCAGGTAGGTTTCAAACTCGGTGGCCTCGGCATCGGCGATCGCCAACTGGGCGCGTCGATCGTCGGCCAACGCGGTCGCCACACACTCGGCGCCGTCTGGCGTCCAGTGCGTGTCGGTTTTCAGATACACCTGGGTTGCGGATTTGCACTGCTGCATGGAGCCCAGCAGGTCCGGCACCAGCACGCCCGAACTGCGTAGCTGCCAGCGCGCATGGGCGTATAGATCGGCATGCGCTTCGGAGGGCGCATGCTCGCCACGATACTCCTCGTAAACGCGCGCCTTGGCGGGCAGCAACGCAATGGCGAGATCGATGCCGCGGTCGGCCAGATACCGGTGGACGGCGACGATCCACTGCAGGTGCTGTTGAAGATTCGCCTCTTCATTCGGATACGGGCGGAACTCCTGTTCGGTGAAGAACCAGCCGTCCTTGCCGACGATCAGCCCGTCACGCCCTTCGCCCAGCAGCTCGTAGCGCGCCGCGGCCCACAGGTTCTGGCCGACCTGCCGCAACGGAAACGCCTCATCGAAATGGCCCTCGAAAGTCTCGGCCGCATCGCCATCGGTCCAGCCCACCTGCTCGGGGAGCTGGAAGGAGGCGGCGGACACCACCGACCAGGCGCCGACCAGCAGGGTGAACGGCACGACGAAGACAACGGCAATCCAGGCATTGGGTGATCGCATGGGGCAGCCTCCTAAAACTGGAAGTACAGGAATGGTGAGTAGCTGTCGGCAGACAGCTTCAACACGGCGGCAACGAAGATCGGCAGGGCCAATGCACCGGCCCAGCGCAGCACCAGCGGATGCCCCCCCGGATGCGCCGCACCGGCGGCCGCGAGGCGATCACGCAGCCCGCCAAGCAGCAGCACCGCCACCCCGAGGCCCAACAGGGCCAGATTGAACTGGGAGATGGCGGCCGCGTAGGCCGGCGACAGCGCCAGATCGCCAGCGCCGAACATCACGGCGTAGAGCCGCCCGGCATCGCCCAGCGTCTCGGCGCGGAAGGCCACCCAGCCCAACATCACGAACAGGAAGGTCACCGCCCAGCGTGCAGGGTTGAAACCCTTGGGGCTGCCATTGACACCCAGCATCCGCTCGACCGCCAGAATCGCACCATGCCAGGCACCCCAGACCACGAAGGTCCAGTTGGCGCCATGCCAGAGCCCACCGAGGACCATGGTCAGCAACAGGTTGATGTAGGTGCGAACCTTGCCGCGGCGGTTGCCGCCTAGCGAGATGTACAGATAATCCTTGAGCCAGGTGGACAGGCTGATGTGCCAGCGCCGCCAGAATTCGGTGATCGACTGCGAAACGTAAGGCTGACGGAAGTTCTCGATGAAGCGAAAGCCCATCATCAGCCCGAGGCCGATCGCCATGTCCGTGTAGCCGGAAAAGTCGAAGTAGAGCTGCACCGTGTAGGCCAGCGTGGTGAGCCAGGCATCGGCCATGGTCGGGTCTTCCAGCGCGAAGCCGGCGTCGACCAGAGGCGCGACCGAGTCGGCGATCAGCACCTTCTTGATGAAGCCCTGCATGAAGCGGGCGACACCCTCCCCGAACAGATCCGCCGACAGTGGCCGATGCTTGAACTGCGGCGCCAGATCCTTGTAGCGCAGCACCGGCCCGGCGATCAGCTGTGGGAACAGCGCGATGAAGGCGGCGAAGTCGACGAGGTTGTCGGCGGGCGGAGTGTCTCGTCGATACACGTCGATGACGTAGCTCACCGCCTGGAAGGTGTAGAACGAAATGCCGATCGGCAACACGATGTCGGCCAGGTGAAACGGTGCCACGCCAGCCGATGTGAGCATCAGGTTGAAACTGTCGACACCGAAGTTCGCGTATTTGAAATAGCCGAGCACCGCCAGATCGGCGACCACACCGACCACCATCCAGCGACGGGCCGACGCATGCGCCTCGACCGCCTGCGCCGCGAAGATGCGGCGCCCCACGACGTAATTGACCAGCGTCACACCGACGAACAGGGCGAGAAAATCCAGCCGCCACCAGGCGTAGAACGCATAGCTGCCCAGCACGATCCAGGCGTTGCGCCAGCGTGTCGGGCTCAGGAAGTAGATCCCCAGAAACGCCGGCAGGAAGACAAACAGGAAGATGTTCGACGAGAAGACCATGTCAGCCATCCACCCGGCGCTGGATGTTGTCGGGTTCGATCACCACGGCCTGACGCTGGCGAATCATCACGTCCAGCACCTCCGGCAGGTGCTCGCCGAGCACGCCCGACATCTCCACGCCGGTGGCGTTGGCCGGCGCGAACATGTCCACGTCGTACAGTTCCACGCTCACCGGCTGGTCGATGGAGATCGGCCCGCCACCGTTGTGGATGAGCCGGCCACCGACAACCACCATGGAAATGCGGGTGTCGTAGGGGTCCAGGGCAAGGTCGCGCGTCGGGTCGTTCAGGGTGCGGACATGCCCGTTGATGCCGGTGTAGGCGTTGGCGATCGCCCGATTCTCGTAGAGCTTGACCCCCACGCTGTTGCGCACCCGGTAACCATGCGCCTGGTTGCCGATACTCTGATTGGCATAGAGCAGATTCTCGGGCGATTCGTAGATGGTGATGCCGTCCGAACCGTTGCCGTGCACCTTGTTGTAGGCAACGATATTTCCGGTGCTCTGGCGATCCACCATGATCCCGGAGCCATGGTTGTCGTAAGACTCATTGCGGAAGATCCAGCTGTCGTTCACCTCGCGCGAGACGATGATGCCGTGGCGCTCCCGGGTGCCGAACGCCGTGTTCTCGGCAATGATCAGCCGCAGCGACCGGTCATGCGGGTCGATGCCATAGATGATGCTGTCCTTGTAGACGTTGCCGACGATGGCCACGTCATCGGCCTCGTAGCAGTAGAAGCCATAGAGCAGTCCATCGAAGGTGGATCCGACGATCCAGCCGGTGGGTCGAGACCGTGTCTTATGCCGTTCCACGCTTTTGCTGTACTGCGAAAAGCTGATCCCGTACGACTTGGTGGCGCCGTAACCAAGGTGCTTGAACTGGCTGTCGATCAGGTAGGTTTCCGAGCCACCCCAGGAGATCATGAAGGGTCGGAACTTCTTTTTGGACTGGTAGCCTGCCGCCTTCCCGGCAGCCTCATCCCAGGCCACGATCTCGCTGTCGGCCACGAACAAACGGCCGTCGTTCACAAGAAAGGCCCCGGCCTGTTGCGACAGCCGCAGCGACCGCACCGAGCCATCGATGAGCAGCGTGGCCGATGCCGTGATCAGCAGCGGCAGACGCAAGGTGTAAATACCGCTCTCGGTGGCCTCCAGGTGATAGGGCTCCACCTTGCCGAGCACGTCGGAAAGCCGGAACAGACCGTCCTGCAGCACGATCGCGACCGGGTTCTGCCGCTGACGCTCGGCCCAGGTCGCCAGCCGCCCATCACTGCCGACAAACTCGTCGAACTCGATCAGATCGACCATCCGCGTGAGCGTGATCTCGCCGGGATGGCGGCGCACGATCTTGTTCAGCGCGGCTTGCTTGGTGAAGCCGGTGATATCGGGCAGGGCCGGCTCGGCCATCGATAGGCCGTCGGGCTTCACGGCACGCACCACGTAGCTGTCGAAATGCGTCGCGTTGAAATCCTTGGCGATGGCGGCGCTGGCGGTCAGCGGCATGGCCGCTGCCAGCGCCCACATCACGCAACGCGCCCGGATTGACTGCGTCCCCAGCGTCATTGCATCAGCCCTCGACCTTGCGTTTTACATTGTCGAGTTCGATGACCACGGCTTTTTTCTGCCGCACCATCACGTCAAAAACCTCGTGCAGGTGTTCACCCAGCACGCCATCCAGGGCGAACCCGGTTTCGCTGGTCGGCGCCAGCATCTCCACGCCGGCCATCTCGATGCTCAGCGGCTGCTCTATCGCAATCGGGCCGCCACCGTTGTGCACCAGCCGCCCCCCGACGATGACCATGGAAAACTCGTCGTGGTAAGGATCGAGTTCGAGATCACGCGAGCCGGGTGGCAGCACCTTGGCGTGGCCATTGATGCCGGTGTAGGCGTTGTTGATGGCAATGTTGTCGTACAGCTTCACACCGACACTGTTGCGAACGCGAAAGCCGTGCGAACCGTTACTAATTGCCTTGTTGCCCCAGATGATGTTGTCGGGGCTTTCGTACAGCGTCAGGCCGTCGGAACCGTTGTCGATGAACTCATTGTCGGCCACGACGTTGTGGCTGCTCTGGCGGTCCAGCACCATGCCGGACAGCTTGTTGCGGGTCGTGATGTTGTTGAACAGCCAGCTGTTATTCACCTCACGGGAGATGATGATGCCGTGCTTCTTGCGCGTGCCCGACACGTGGTTCTCGGCGATGATCAGCCGGTTCGAGCGGTCATGCGGGTCGATGCCATAGATGATGGATTCGCGATAGGTATTGCGTGCGATCACGACATCGTCGGCCTCGTAGCAATAAAAGCCGAACCACATGTCGTCGAATTCCGAATCGATCACCCAGCCGGTCGGGTGCGGCCGCTTGAAGATCTTGGCCTGCGCCGGCGTGTATTGGGAGATCGAGAAGCCATAGGACTTGCTCTCGTCGTAGCCCAGGCTTTCGAAACGGCTGTTGACGACATAGGTTTCGGTGCCGCCCCAGGACAGGATGAACGGCCGGTAGCCCTTCTCGTACCGATAGGTCGCCGGCGTGTTGGTGGATTCGCGCCAGCCGATCACGGCCGAGTCCGTGACGAACAGCCGGCCATCGTTGACCAGGAACGAGCCCGCGTCCTCCGACAGCCGCAACTGCTGGACCGAGTCGTCGACATGGAATGTGGCGTCGCGGGACACCAGGATCGGCAGCCGCGCCACAAAAATGCCGGGCGCCGTTTCCTCCATGGCCTCCGGTCCCAGCACCGTTGCGATGTCGGCTGGCGTGAGATAGCCCTTGCGCAGCACGATGGCATGCGGATTCCGCCGCTGCCGCGCCGCCCAGACCGCAAGGCGCCCATCGCCACCGACGAACTCGTTCATCGGGTCCAGATGCACCATGCGAGCGCTGCTCACCTCGCCGGGCTGGCGTGAACCGATCTTCGCCATGACCGCCGCTCGGGTGAACGGCTTGAGCGACGGCAGTTCCGGTTTCGGCTCGTACAGCACATTCGGATCTTCCGAACGCACGACGTAATCCGCCGCCTGCGCGCCGGCCAGCGGCAGCAGGACCAGGGTGGCGAGCACCAGGAATCGTGAGGGGCTTAAAGGCATCACAGTTTCCAACTCATCTCCAGAATCGCGCGATATGTGGAATCCGCGTTCGATGCATAGGCGTCGCCTGGCTCGAACAGCGAAGCCCGCAGCCGCAGCACGCCGCTGGGGCCGGAGTCACGCAGAATCACCCGATCGAAGCCTTCGAAATAACGCGCCACGACGATGTCGTAGGAGCGGCCAATGTCATCGTCACCACCCGGCTCGGGGTCAACCCGCAAGCCGCGAGATTCCACGCTGAAGGCCTCGGCATCGCGCTGGAACTGATGCGCGACGAGGCTGATGTCGAACACTTCGGCCGGGAACGACAGGAACACCGTGCCCACGTGCAGATTCGTCAGCTCGAACTGCGCGGCCTCGCTGAATCGATGAATCTGGCTACGAGTGCCCGTGAACCGGGAGCGGTTGCTCTGCAGCCCCGTCTGTTCGAAACGTTCCGATTCACCGCTGCCGTCCACGCCGCCAGAACCCAGCGAGTACATGAACCCGAACTGCGCCGGCGTTTGCAGCGATGGCCGGAACCGCATGGCGAACGAACCCGCGACGCCGTTCACATCACGTTGGTCAAAGGTCACCGGGCCGCCCAGCACCGGGTCTGGCTGGATGACGTATTCCTCGTCACCCATGACGCCCATCACCTCGGCCCAGTAGGCCACCTGCTCCAGCGCTGACTCGTTGTAGTAGTCGCTATGCACCGCGAGGCCGACCCAGGTCAGGCTGCGATCACGATCCCGCTCGGGCTCGTCCCGCATCTGCTCTTCTTCGAGATCGACATCGTCGCCGGCATTGGCCAAACGCAGCTCGACAAAATGTCCCGGCCGGAACTGCGTGCCGATATCACCGAAGACGTAGAAGCGGCCTTCCTGGTCCTTGTCGACACCGGCGTCATCGGTCCGAAAGCCTTCCAGTTGCTGCGCCACGCTCAGCGAGGCCTGCAGCAAGGTCGTGTCGAACGCCCATCGGGCGGCCACCGCATCGTCGTCATACCAAAGCGCGTCATCGTCACGAATTCGCTGCCGTCCCAGACGCAACACTTCGCCCGGAAACGAGGTCATCGCGCCGATGTCGATCCAGGCCTCGCGCAGGGCGATGTACTCATCCGACGGCTGCGGGGTTTCGTCCGTGTTCAGGAATACTTCGCCGGTGGAATAGAACGCCTGCACCCGGAGCTTCGTGGAAAAGCCTGGGGCGTACTGCGTGAACAACGAACCGTGGATCTCGCCGAAGAACTCGGACGATTCCTCATCGCCACCCAGTCCCAGATCACGCTCGCCTTCGGCGAAGCCACCGGCACGCAGCTTCAGCTCGGTTTCGTTTTCCATTTGTGCAAAGGCTTGCGTGCTGCTGAGTGTCGCAGCCAGCAACAACATCCATGTTGTTGTTTTCACTGTGTCTCTCCGTCCTTCAATGTGGATTCAGATGCGGTCGCGCCGGACTCCTGATTCAGGGCCAGACCCAACATCGGTTCGTTGCGATAGCGCCGCGCCTCAAATTCCTTCTCGGCCACCGAATTACCCTTGGCGACCATGTCGTCGGTCAGCCGCGGCTGCAGTTGATTCAGGAACTCGGCCACGCCGCTGACCTCATTGCGCTGCGCGATCCGCGCAAACGCGAAGGCATAGGCCGGATTGGCCTGGACCACCCGGTTCTCGGCGTAAAAGCGCGCCAGATCCAGGTCAGCCCGCTGATACCCGGCGCGGGCAGCATCCAGCAGCAGCGGCGCCGCACGCACGTACTCGTCGTCGCCAGCAAAGCCGCGCATGTAGAACCGTGCCAGCGAGAATTTGCCGGCCGGCAGGGTTTCGGAAGCCTCGGATAGATACTGTTCGGCACGTGACGGATCGATCTCGACCAGGGTGCCGTTCATATAGGCGCGCCCCAGCGTCAGCGCGGCATCGGCCGACCCTGCAGCGTGTGCCTGTTCCAGCATCTCGATCGGGTTGGCGTCCTCGATCAGGTCAGGGCGGTCGGTGAGGATCTCGCCCAGGCGCGCCAGCGAGGGCAGATGGCGCGAGCTCGCGGCTTCGAGCAGTTCGATCGCATCTGCCTGCATCGGCGGCTGCGGCACGTTGTTCGTCAGCAGGCGTGACGCCATGTCGTACAGCAGGCCGGCATCCACCCGCTCGCTGGGGTAGCGGGCCAGCGCCTGATCGACCAGCTCCGTCACCCGTTCGGGGTTACGGCCCATCCGGGCGTTGAGCGCCAGATCGGGCAGGCAGTCGTCGACCCGGCGATAGTGGCGCGCGCAAAGCTGGATCAACTGGACGAAGTTCTCGCGAACGCCGTCGTTCTTGCGATACCAGTCAATGACGGCAGCGATGTTGTCAGGATCATCGGTCGCCAGCGCAGCGCCCAGCACATCGCCGATCTTGTCGTCGTCGGCCAGGCCGGGAAAGTCCCGGTAAAGCCGCACCAGACGCTTCAGCGCATCCGGATTCCCGAACTCGCGCTGCTGAAGCAGCATTTGTTCGACTCCGAGCAGATGCTGCGGATCACGCGTCGCCTCGAAGCGCAGACGGCCCAGCGGATCGGCATCCAGCGGGTACTTGGACACCGACTGCTCGTACCAGCGGATCGCCTCGTCCCGGGTCGCTTCTGTTCCGACCTGTTTGTAAAGGCGCGCCAGATAATGCTGGGCATCGACGAAACCGCGCTGGGCCAGAGGCAGCAGATTTTTCTCGGCCTGGTCCAGGCGGCCGGCTTCCAGAGCCTGCACGCCCCGGCCGATGTCCGGGAGCACGGCAGCATGCGCCGCCAACGGCAGACAAAGCAGGAGTGTGGAGGCCCATTTACGCATCGGGATCGCTCTCACTCGCGACCGCTGCCGGGATCGCATCCGTGGAGAAATCACCCAGACGCGGCATGAAGCTCGGCGTCATCATCGAGACCTCGGCAGGACGATTGATAAAGTCGACCGGCAACGCCCGCTTCGGCTTCACGACCACTTCCAGAATCGACCCGGAGGCGGTTTCGCTGCTGCCATGGGCGATGCGCAGGATTTCGCCGGGAATGGAACCGTCGGTGCCGGCAACGGCGACTCGCACTTCGCGGCCCGGTTTCAGATCACCCAGGCGCTTGTAGCCGAAGCGGGCAATCACCAGGGGTTCGCGCTCCATGTCGACCAGCTGGAATACTTCCTGGCCTTTGCCGACAAACTGGCCGTTTCCAACCATCATCCGCTGCACACGGCAGTTGCAGGGGCTGGTCACCGTGCCCTTGATCGTGTCTTCGAGCAGGTCGTTGAGACGCTGCGTGCTCAGGTTGGCCGCCATGGCCTCGCTGCGCACAATCTCCAGCATCGGCGTTTCGAAAGTGCCCAGTGGTGCGCCCTTTTCGACCCGGCTGCCCTCTTCCACGAGGCTGCGGAAGGTGCCTTCGCGCGGCATGGTCACCGGAAAGCTCGCGCCCTCCACCGTGGCGACCGATGAGCTGGTCACAAAGGCGAGCCCGTATAGCTCCGAGGCCACATAACCCAAGGCGATGACACCAATGGCGAAGCTGGCCGCCGTACCCAGCCAGGCTCGGAACTGGCTGCGCGGTTCGCCCCGCGCAGTCTTGGCGTTGCGAGGCTTGGTGAAGTTGTCGCGGTTCATGGTGTGCAGCACATCGCCTGCATCCACAACCTCACCACTGACATAGGCGGTGATCAGCTGGCGCAGCGAGACGACAGCCGTGCGGTCAAGGTCATCGAACTCGGCGCAGCAATAGCCGTCTTCATCACGCAGCGCGATCAGCTTGACCGGGATGGTGATGCCGATCCCTTCCAGGCTGACGGACACCGAACCGCTCAAGCGCTGGCCCGATGCATAGTTCTGCCCATCCGGCGCGAAAGAGATTCCGCCGACCGACAGATCGCGAACGGTGTGCTTGCGGACGCTGCCGTCCTCCAGCCTGATCCGCAGCACGGCAGGCAGCCGCACGCGAACGTACTGGCGCTGTGTCTCGGATTCGTGAACGACGTCGGGAGAGATTTTCGAGGTCATGGTCGTGTTCCTTGGTGCACTGCCGTTAGACGACAAAGAAGACAAAGGCCAGGAAAATGCTGGCGGCCGACGTCGTCATGACGCGAGAAGACCAGCGGTTGAAGGCCACCTGGAAATGTCCGAGCTCGCGGACGAGCTTGGTGTCCTGACGAGTCCAGGACTGTTGATCCAGCCGGTTGAAGACGTAGATCTTCACCAGCGAACCAACGATTTGTGAGTAATAGAGAAGAATCGGGAACATCGGCCCGACGCCATGCCCGGTGAACCGCAGCACGATGGTCACGGCCAACCGGGTAAGCCCGATCCACAGCATGTAACCGAGGAAGATCGCCCAGCCGTAGTACATCGCCCCGATGATCGAGACGCCGAGCCCGAACAGGCTGGTCCACATCGAGATCCGCTGATCCCACAACATGTAGTAGGTGAACCACCCGAGCCGCCGTGGCCCGAGCTTGGTTGCACGCGAGTTCTGCCGTAGCGAGTTGCCGTACCAGCGGAACATCAGCTTGCGGCTGGCGCGCCAGAACGACTTGTCCGGCGGATGTTCCACGGTGTGGATCGCCGCGTCGGGCGTGTAATAGGTGTCGTAGCCGTGGCGAATCAGGCTGTACCAGCTGGACTTGTCGTCACCGGTCAGGAAGGCGAACCGGCCCAGCCGCCAGTGGTCCAGCGCGTCGGCCTGCACGTCTTCGATGAATTCGGGCGAGGTGATGATCGAGGCCCGGAACATCGACATGCGTCCGGTGAGCGTCAGCACCCGCTTCGACAACGCCATGGAGCACATGTACATGTGCCGCTGGGCGAACCGCAGCCGGTGCCATTCCTGCATCGTCCTCGAGCCCTCAACGCTGCAGAATTCGTTGGTCGTCAGCGCGCCGACATTCGGGTAGAGCTTGAAGTAGGGCGCCGTCTTGCGAACGATGCCGGGGTCGATCACGGTGTCGCCATCAATCACCGCCGCCACGGCATCCGGTGGTGGCGCACAACGCGAGATCGCCCGAAATCCATGAGCCAGACCGTCGCGTTTGCCGGTGCCGGGAATACGCACAATCCGCAGTTCGCTGACACCCTCGGGGTCAACCTTGCGATGCAGGTCGCGGATTAGCGATTCATCGCCGTACTCGACGATCGATGCCACCACCGTGGCCGGCAGACCGCAGTTCACCGCCTCGCGGAATGTCGCCATGTACACCTGCGCGGTTGTTCTCGGCTCGATGCGAAAGCTCGTGACCAACAGGTACACATGACTGGGCATGGCCGCATCGCCCATGGCCTGGATACGACGCCGTGCCCGCGGATAGGCGATATGGGTAAACCACATCGCCCTGAGAAAATGGTAGATCCCTAGCGAATAGCGCCACAAACCCACCGCACCGAGTATCAGAATGAACTCGGAGCTGGCCGGATCGAAGTGCGTCTGTGGAAGTGCCCCCGCCAGCAGCATCAACGCCGCGATGTACGTGGACCATCCCAGGATGTCCTTGAAACTCATCGGATTTCCCCGGAGCTGAACGCGGGCCGGCATCAAGGCCGGCCCGCGTCAGGCTGCTGTTACCAGCAGATGCCCTGGCGGGCGTGGGTGGAGGTATGCGTCATCAGGCCGACCAGATCGACGGCCTTCTTCTCCTGCGGCAAATTCTCGTAGGCGTCGACGATCATCCGATCGCGATTGCCGAGCACCATGAGATTGGAGCCGCCGATCACCTCGTCGATGTCGGGGCGCAGCAGCGAGGAGATGTGCGGGATCTTCTTGTTGATGTAATCGCGATTGGCGCCGTGCATACGGGCGTAGTCGACATTGCGATCGTAGATCGCCAGCTCGAAGCCCTTGCCAATCAGCGATTCGGCCAAGGTGACCATGGGCGATTCGCGAAGATCATCGGTATCGGCCTTGAAGCTCAGACCCAGCATGCCGACGCGGCGCTCGCCGAAGGATTCGATGATGTCCATCGCCCGATCGACCTGCTGCTGGTTGCTGCGCATGATGCCGGCGATCATCGGATGCTCGACATCCAGGCGGCCGGCGCGATGTGTCAGTGCCCGCACGTCCTTGGGCAGACAGGAGCCACCAAAGGCAAAGCCCGGCTTCATGTAGTAGTCGGAGATGTTCAGCTTGCGGTCCTGGCAGACCACTTCCATCACATCGCGACCATCGATGCCCATGCTCTTGGCGATGTTGCCGATCTCGTTCGCGAACGTGACCTTGGCGGCATGCCAGGTGTTGCAGGTGTACTTGATCATCTCGGCCACTTCGATGGGCTTGCGGATGATCGGGGCGGGCAGCGATTCGTACAGCTTGTAGAGCTGATCACCCGACCAGGTGTCCAGCTCGCCGATCACCGTCATCGGCGGCTCGCGGTAGTCCTTGATCGCCGTGCTTTCACGCAGGAACTCCGGGTTCACGCCGATTCCGAAGCCTTCGCCGGCGCGCTTGCCGCTTTCGGCCTCGATGGTCGGAATGACGATCTGGCGCGTCGTGCCCGGCAGCACCGTGCTGCGTACCACCACCGTATGCGGCCCGTTCTTATGCTTGAGCGCGCGACCGATGTGCTCGGATACAGAGCGCACATAGCGCATGTCCAGATCACCGTTGCGCTGACTTGGCGTGCCGACACAAATCATGGACAGATCGGTGTCCCTGACAGCTGCCTCGGCGTCCGTGGTCGCCCGCAGTCGGCCAGATTCAACCTGCGCCTTGATCAGATCGGCCAGGCCCGGCTCAACAATGGGCGACTCGCCGCTGTTGATCTGGTCGACCTTGGCTTCGGAGACATCCACACCAATCACTTCGTGACCGTCTTCCGCGAAACACGCGGAGCAGACCGCCCCGACATAACCCATTCCAAAAATACTAATTCGCACGACACTCTCCTATGAGGGCAAACATTCAACTCAGGTCCCTCCCCTTCAATCGAGAGCCGATTGCCATATTCCCGCTAGTCAGCCGCAAAGCTGACTTGGCTCTTACATGGCAACCGCGGTGCCAAGTCCATTTAATTCATCATTATCAATGACTTAATCATCGCCCCCTGAGACTTATGCTGCATTGCACCCAGGAAATGGGAAAAACTGTCGCTGAGGGGCTACACCAGCCCTGCCGGCGTCCGGCAAGTGCTTTGTTTTTCAGGGATTTCCGGCTGTCTCTCCGACGCGACAGTCGTTCACACGCCACAGAACCTATGTTGTGTTCGGCCATCCCGATTCCACGTCATAGCAGCGTTTGAACCCGACACGGCCATTGCGACAAGCACAAAAAAGCCCGAGGCAGGGCCCGAGCTTTTTCGTCAAATCGTGGTTGTAGCGGTCTGCGATCGGATCGGGGGACGCGCTCCGCCGTCGCTGCGCTACTCCCCCGGCGGCTGCTCGGCCACCGGCGCATCCGGAAAACCATCCAGCATCGCCTCCGAAACGGTCAGGGCACTGGTGCCCTCGATCCAGCTGGTATCGAGCTCGAGGTACTCCTCGTTCTTGCGCGCCAACACACGCAAACGCTTGGGATCAAGTATCAAAGCCTGGCCGCGCTTGATGTCGACCACGCCCATCTCGCGCAGACGCCGGATGACCCGAGAGATATGCACCGACGTCAGGCCAAGCGTATCCGCCAGGTGTTGCTGGGTGAGCGGCAGCTGGATTTCATGGCCGTCGACGGTGCAGGAATCCTTGAGCCGCTCCTGAATTTCGAGCAGGAAATGGCAGACGCGTGCCAGGGCATCACGCCGCCCCAGATCGAAAATACGCTCCGAGAGAATCGCCTCGCGCTGCATCGCGATCAGCACGAAGACGCCGGACAGGCGAGGGGCGTCCCGGAACATCGTGTTGAGACGGCGGCGGGGAAACGGGCAGACCGTGGTTGGCGTCACGGCTCGCAGCGTCGATAGCCGACGGGCGAACGCCACCTCTCGCGTGCCGATGATGTCGCCGGGCAAATGCACATCGATGATCTGGCATTGCCCCGTGTCATCCGCGATTTCACTGATGCACCAGCCCTGCGACACCACGAATAGCTGATCGCAGTGACTCGCCTGCGCGGCGATCACGTCGCCGGCGTTGAAATCGGTCGGCTGCTCTTCCAGCGAATGCAGAAACGCCTTCTCCGCATGCGAGAGACTGACGATCCGATCATAAGATTGAACAAGACAACTATCCGTCATGCCGATCCCGTGCGTTGAAACCAGTAGGTGACGGGGTCAACGCGATCGCGACCGCCTGACGAAAGACAAGGTCGAATGCGCAGTATGTCTGGACTCGGCTGAACTTCACCGCTTGCGACTGCCGCGAAACGATTCGCGCGTCCAGCCAACGACCACCGTGCCTCAGAACCGACCGCAGAACGCGGCGGCTAGTTCCGGACAGCGTCTTGTTGCGAGCTGGTGGAAGCCCCCTGCGGTGGCGGCTGCAGACGCTGCGCCGCGATGGGTCGAATGTCGACGGAGTTCCCCGTCCCCAGAAAAATATCCCGCCCCCCGCGGGCCACGAAAAGCGATGCATCAACGTATCTCTGTACCTGATCGATCGTAGGTGCCGGCGTGTCATACGCCTCGACCACCGTCCCTCCCACACTGACCGTCACGCGTCGGCTAGGAACATCGTCCCGCTGGATGTTCAGCAGCTCCACGGCCACTCGAATCTGTTCTCCCACCGCCTCGACACGCGCCTGATCGCAGCCCGGAATCACCACGGCAAATTCATCGTTCATGTAGCGCGCGACAGTAGCGCGCTCGTCCGAGACCGCGTGGGCGATTGCGCGGGCGATGTCCTGCAGGCAACGATCCCCATCGGTCTCGCCGTAGGCATCGTTGAACGCTTCGAAAAAATCGATATCGATGCGTAGCAGAGCAAACGGCCGATCCGCCGCGTCATCCGATGCCCACAGGGCGGTCAGGGCCTCGTTGAAGGCACGCCGGTTGGCGACTTCGGTCAAGGGGTCGGTGTAAAGCTTGGAGCGCATCTCGTCGTGGCGGGAATCCACGGCATGGACGCGCCGTTCCAGTTCACGCTGAGCCAGCACCTGCTCGGTCACATCGTTCTGAATCCCAAGAAAATGCGTCATCTCGCCATCGGCATTGCGAACCGGCGAAATACTCAACTCATTCCAGAAGCGGGTGCCGTTCTTTCTGCGGTTCTCCACCGTCACCCGACAATGCGCGCCGTCCACCAACGCATCGCGCAATTGGTCCAGTTCGGGCTGGCGCTCCAACCCCGCATTCAGCAGGCGGCAATCCTCGCCAACCACCTCGTCCGCGCTATAGCCCGTCATGCGCTCGAACGCAGGGTTCACAAAGACAATGGGCCGACAACCCGACGCACCAACTTCGGTGATCACGACGCTATCTGCCGAGTCCTGCAATGCGCGCATCAGAACATTGACATCCAGCATCCCTGCCTCCCTCTGTTGGCGTTCGGGCAATGTGAACGAGCGTGCCCCCACAGACCAGAACATAAGTTAAGGAAACACTGATCCATTCCCGCCGCCAAGTTGCCACCTCAAGATCAGCGCCGCGCCGCAGGAAAAATACCGGTTTTCAGCCCCTGGCCAGCAGCGCCGCCGCCAGCCCCTGCGCGCCTTCGGTCACGTCGCGCCAAGTCGTGTCGAATCCCGAGGAATCCCCGTAATAGGGATCGGCAACCGGCTCACCGGCACGACCGGGCACGTGATCCAGCAGCAAGCTCAGCTCGGCCGTCGCATCGACCGGCTGGAGCTTGCGCAGGTCCAGCAGGTTGAAGTCATCAAGCGCGATGATATGAGTAAACTGGTTAAAATCCGCGTCTTCGACCTGCCGGCCCCGGTAGCTGGAAATGTCGATGCCGTGTCGTGCTGCAACCGTCTGGGCGCGGCG
>JAGLCS010000063.1 GCA_023146115.1 Abyssibacter sp.
CGATCACGTCACGCACGACGCGGTAGCCGGTGTCGGTAGCCGTATCCGGGTCCGCCAGCAGGCAGCTGGTGTTGAAAATGTTCAGACCCTTGTTTTCCATGGCCCCCATATTGAAGGCGCCGGCCGCGACGATGAGATAGCGATCAAGGTCGTACTCCCGGCCGTAGTGGATCTCGTCCCAGCGCATGGATTCAATCAGCGACTCCAGCGCGAACCCGAGTCGCTTGCCTTGCCCCTTGTCGGCGTACAACTCCAACGACACACGTCGGCCGGATTGCGTGGTGTAGTCCCCATGCAGCTCTTCGAATTCGCCGGCAACCAGGGCAAACAGGTAGCAGGGCTTCGGATAGGGGTCGTCCCAGACCGCCCGATGGCGGCCATCGTCAAGCTCCTCACTCGCGACGCAATTGCCGTTGGACAGCAGCGTCGGATAGCGGGCGTGGTCGGCATCGATGGTGACGCGAAAGCGCGACAACACGTCGGGACGGTCCGGGTAGTACGTGATCCGCCGGAAGCCCGTGGCCTCGCATTGGGTCACCAGGTAGGGCTCACATCGGTACAGGCCTTCCAGCGCAGTGTTCTGCTCTGGATGAATCCGCACGCGGGTCCGTAGCACGCAACGATCGGGCAGCTTGTGCACGACGAGCCCGGATTCGCCGACGTCGTAGTCGGCCCAGCTGGCTCCGTCGACCGCCAGGTCGAGCAAGGTCAGGTCGTCGCCATCCAGGGTCAGCGTGGTGGGCTGGCCAGGCTGGCTGCGGCTGAGCGTGAGTTCTGCCGTGACGACCGTCGCGCCATCGCCGATGTCGAAATGCAGCTCGGTCCGGTCGACATGAAAGGTGGGTGACTCGTAGTCACGCAGGTATTTGACTTGGGTGGTGGTATTTCGCATAAAAATCAGGCGTAGTCGCCAGGATGGCCGCGGCGGCTATCGCTGGCGAAGAATGACGGACCCCGCCGAATAGCCGGCGCCAAAGGCGCAGAGCACGGCGATGTCACCGGGCGCGAGGCCGGACTTGTGTTTGTGGAACGCGATCACGGAACCCGCGGAGCTGGTATTGGCGTATTCGTCCAGCACCACCGGGGCCTCCTCTTCACTGGGTTCGCGTCCGAGCAGCCGCTTGCTGATCAGCTGATTCATGTTCAGATTGGCCTGATGCAGCCAAAAGCGGCGAACCGCCGAGGCTTCCAGCCCCTCGTCCGCCAGCTGTTCGGTGATCAGGGCAACGACCATCGGCACGACATCCTTGAAGACCTTGCGACCTTCCTGAATGAACAGCCGATCCTCATCGGAGCGCGGCGTGGCTTCGGAGCGATTGAGAAACCCGGCGTTGTTGCGGATGTTGCTCGAAAACTGCGTCTTCAAGCGTGTGCCGATCACCTCGAAGCCGCCCGCTTTCGCATCCTCCGCGCGCTCCAGCACGACAGCCGTACAGGCATCGCCAAAGATGAAGTGGCTGTCTCGGTCGCGGAAGTTCAGATGCCCGGAGCAGATCTCTGGGTTCACCATCAGCACGCAGTTGGCATTGCCGGACGACAGCGCGTCCACCGCCGCCTGCATGCCGAAGGCTGCCGAGGCGCAGGCGACATTCATGTCGTAGGCATATCCGCCGCAGCCAAGGTATTGCTGCACCTCCACCGCCACCGCCGGGTACGAGCGTTGCATGTTCGATGCAGCACACAACACGGCGTCCACATCCGCAGGCCTGCGACCGGCCTCTTCCAGCGCCTGGGTCGCGGCAGCGACGGCCATCTCGCACATCTGCGACGGTTCATCATTGCTCCGCGTAGGTAGCTGCGGTCGCATGATCTCCGGATCGAGAATCCCGCCTTTGTCGAGCACGTGGCGACTGCGAATGCCCGAGGCCTTGACGATGAACTCGGCGTTCGACAGAGGCTTCGGTTCAACGCGTCCGGCGGCGATGGCCTCGGCGTGTTCGGTATTGAACGCGGTGGCCCAGGTGTTGAAGCATTCGACCAGTTCTTCGTTGCTGATCGACTCGGGCGGCGTGTACAGGCCCGTCCCGGATATCACGATTTTGCTCATGTCGGGTTCCGACGAATTTCAGGAAAGTCTAGCGGATCAAAGGTCTTGGCGCGGTGTTTTCGCGGTCAATCATCCCCGCGTTCAGCAACGCCCGCTCGACCACGTAGCGGGCGACCGGCTCACGGCGAACGCTCAGGTGCGATCCGTGGTACCAGACCGGCGCCTCAAGCCCCCAATGCCGGGCCAGGCGCGCCACCTGAGCGGGCGGCACCAGCTGATCCGCCAGGGCACCAAACACGGCGCAGCGATCCGGCCGCACCATCGATGCCCGAGCCAGCGGCGACAGCGGGTGCATGACGCGGCGGAGCATGGCGTCACTGACACCGAGCGACTCCACGGACCGCCTCGGTAGCACGGGGAAATGCCGCCACAACACATCGACGGCATCAGCCAGCGGAATCCCGGCAATGACGCAATCCAGATCGGCCTCGTAAGTGGCCAGCAGCGAAGCGTTGTAGCCGCCAAGGCTGTAGCCCAGCACGGCGATCTGCTCCGCCGACTGCGCCTCGGTCAGCCAGCGCACGCAGGCGCGCAGATCGAACAAGGCCTGTGACTGTGCGTGAACAAGGTCGAGAAACTCCCCGCCCAGATACCCGTCGCCACTGCGGCGTCCGATGCGGCGCGGACCGTGCAGCGGCAGCACGGGCATCAACACATTGAGGCCGAGCTGATGATGCAGCCAATCGGGAGAGAACAGGGACAGGTCGATGGCTGGCGTCCCCATCCGGTAGCCGTGTATCGCGATCAGCCAGGGACGCGGGCCGTCCTCATGGCGCAGCATCCACGCGTCCATATGCCGAGGCGCCAAATGGGCGCCGTAGCGCGATGCGCCGGGCAACTCGTCATGCGCCCGGAATGCGCTGGTCCACCGCAGATGCGTGAAGGGATGGCCGAAGACCTGCCGTTGGCGCGTCGTCACCTCCTGCGGCGTCTCCGGCGCGGCGTGATACTGCGCGGGGTTCATGACCCAGCCCTGCGCCTGCATGACCGTATCGGCTTCCAGCATCTCCTGTGCGATGCGCTGGGCGTTGCGCGGCCCCGGAATCTGCGCGGTGGCGACGAAATAGCCGAGCAGCGCATTATCCAAAGCCACTTTTGCGGCGAGCCGCGGCTCGGGCTCCGCCAGGGGGATCCCGGCCACCGGAGCCTGCTCGACAATGGCCAGCCAGCCGGATGTCACGAAAATCACCACGGCGAGCACCAGCAGCAGCCAGCCGCCCCAGCCCGCCGCGAAACCGAGAATTGGCAGCAGTAGCACGCCGACCACGGCGAACGAGGCCATCATCTGATGTGGACGTGCATCGCCGGGATGCAACCAGGCCATGATCGAAGCGGCCACCAGCGCCAAGCCGATCGGCAACAGCACCACGCCGCCCCAAACCGCCGCATGCAGCGCCAGCCAGCACCACACCAGTGCCGCCATCACCGCCGGTAAGGCGCGCCACTGTCTTGCTCGGTGTATCAGCACCTGATCCACACCGACCTCAGCTGGGTGAAAACAGGCGGACGACCAGTCCGATCGAGGCCAGCCATAAGGCCAGCCCCGCCCAGTGCCATGGACGCTTGCGATACTGCCCGACCACGGCCAGCGCAGCGCCTGCCGTTGTCACCGTGAAGATGACGGTCGTGGTGACGAGAAATCCCAGCTCCTCGCCCAGTTGCGGCTCCCGGTCGAGGTATACGACATAAATCAGGCAGACCACGGCCAACACGGTCGCCAACACGGCGGCCAGCGCCATGACGGCGCAGTTCAGGTAGAACAGATAGCGCATGAGCGTTTTTTGATCAGGGTTTCTTGGGTGGAGCGCGCCGCACGGAACGGCTGGCGCCGACAACACGACGCGCGATCTTCGGTTGTATCAACGCAACGCGCACCAGCGTGGTCGCCAAACCCTGCATGATCTTGTCGCGATAGCGGAACACGTTACCGACCAGCTTCAGCGGACGCTCACGCATGACCACCAGCTCGTCCTCCGGTTCTTCGCCGTATCGCACGGTGAAGCTCATTCGGATGTCGAGCCGTTCGGGGTTTCGTTGTGGCTTGGTTCGTGCCATGACAGCCTGATTAGACTGCATCAGCCCAAAAGATTCGAGCCATGACCGTTCTTTCCGACCCCGCCCACCGCCTCGTCGTCTTCGCCCATGGCATGGAGAGCGGCCCTTGGGGCACGAAAATCCTGGCGCTGGCCGACGTTGCCAAGCGTATGGGCTTCGCGGTCGACAGTCCCGACTACAGCCATACAAAAGACCCGCATGCGCGCGTCGGGCAGCTGCTCAAGCAGAATCCGCAGTCGGATTGCCTGGTGCTGGCAGGCTCATCCATGGGCGGGTATGTGAGCGCGCAGGCCTGCGCCGGGCTAAAGCCCGCCGGCCTGTTCCTGCTGGCCCCGGCGCTTTACTACCCTGGATTCGAGGAGGAACCAGCGGACATCCCGCCAATTTGTACCGTGGTCCACGGCTGGCAGGATACGGTCATCCCGCCTGCCTCAGCGCTGCGCTTTGCGCAAACCCACCCGGCCGAATTGCACCTGCTGGACGACGCGCACCGACTGATCGACTCGTTACCGCTTATCGAGGCACTGTTCGAGCGATTTCTCGCACGGGTAGTGGCCGGTCGCTAGCCCGGATCAACAGCAACAAACCCATTGGCGAACTCGGCCGGCATGCGGCGAGCCCGTCCGGTTTGCAGATCAACACAGGCCCATAGCGTCGTGCCGCGCAGCACCGTGGCGCCGTCTGCGGCGCGCACGATCTGATACGCGCGTTCCATGGTCACACGGCCGGGATTGTCGGTGATCCAGGTCGCCACATGCAGCTCGTCATCGACAAACGTGGCGCGCAGGTAGTCCAGCGTGTGCCGCCGCGCGACAAACCCCGCGTTGATGCGCTGGTACAGCTCCCAGCCCAGACCCAGATGCACCGAATGCGCCCAGGCCACGGCCTCAAGCCACCCGAGATAGACCACGTTGTTGGTATGCCCCAGCCGGTCAATGTCGCCCGGTTGCACCGTTCGAACCTCGGTGTAGGGCGACGGCACGTCAAAGACGACCGCCGGGTATGCGTTCGCACTGTTCATGGCCTGGAGTATACGGGGTGCGTATGAGCCTCCGGTTGAGACTGCGGCACCAGAACTCTATAATTAGGACCAATTAGGTCCTCTTTTATTCATCGACCTGCGCAGAGGTTCTCGGCCCATGCTCCGACTCGCCAAGCTCACCGACTACGGCACGGTCATCATGACCACGCTGGCGCAAAGCGACACGCGCCGCAGCGCCACCGATCTCGCCGCGGCAACGACTCTGCCGGCCGACGCCGCGCGCAAGGTGCTCAAGGACTTGGCACGGGCCGGGCTCGTGCAATCGGAACGCGGCGCACATGGCGGCTATGCGCTCGCACGTCCGGCGACAGACATCTCCGTTACCCAGATCATCGAGGCGATCGAAGGGCCGATCGCGCTAACCGAATGCTCGATTCATGACCATCGTTGCGACATCGAGCAATCCTGCGGCACCCGTGGCAACTGGCATCTGATCAACCGCGCCGTGCGCATGGCGCTGAATCAGGTGTCGCTGGCCGATTTGGCGATGCCCGGCTCCGGCCGCATAGCCGCCCTGGCCCGCCGCTTCGCCCCGCCCACGTCGGTCAGCATTCCGGCCGACTCCATTCAACGCACAAGCTGACCTGTTATGGCGACCAGTACTGAAGAAATCCGCGATTGGATCAAGACCCGCAAATACGAGGCGGGCTTTGTCACCGATCTGGAATCCGACACGCTCCCGCCGGGACTGGACGAAGAAGTCATTCGCTTCATTTCGGCCAAGAAGAATGAGCCGGAGTGGCTGCTGGAATGGCGATTGAATGCCTACAAGGTCTGGCAGGACCGCCTTGAGCCGCAGTGGGCGCATCTCAATATCCCCGACATCGACTACCGGGCGATCTCCTACTACTCGGCGCCGAAGTCCATGGCGGACATGCCGAAGTCGCTGGACGAGGTAGACCCGAAGCTGCTGGAAACCTACGAAAAGCTGGGCATTCCGCTGGAAGAACAGAAGCGGCTGGCCGGCGTCGCGATGGACTACGTATTCGACAGCGTGTCGGTGCACACGACCTTCCGCGAAAAATTGGCCAATGCCGGGGTGATTTTCTGCTCGATTTCCGAGGCGGTGCAGTCCCATCCCGAACTGGTCCGCAAGTACCTCGGCACCGTGGTGCCCGCCCGCGACAACTTCTTCGCCGGGTTGAATGCGGCCGTGTTCACCGACGGGAGCTTCGTCTACATCCCCAAGGGCGTGAAATGCCCGATGGAGTTGTCGACCTATTTCCGCATCAATGAAATGAACACCGGGCAGTTTGAGCGCACCCTGATCATCGCGGAGGAAGGCAGCGAGGTGTCGTACCTAGAGGGCTGCACCGCACCGCAGCGCGATGAGAACCAGTTGCATGCCGCCGTGGTGGAGTTGGTGGCGCTGGATAACGCCAAGATCAAGTACTCGACCGTGCAGAACTGGTATCCCGGCGACGAAGACGGCCGTGGCGGCATCTACAACTTTGTGACCAAGCGCGGCGACTGCCGCGGGCGCAATGCCCACAT
>JAGLCS010000064.1 GCA_023146115.1 Abyssibacter sp.
TCGGATCAGTCCTATCGCGGGCTGGTGCGCATCAGCCCCAAGGCCGAAGGCGCACGCAATCACACGCAATGCGATTCGCTGCTCATCGGCCCGAACTGCGGCGCTCACACGTTTCCGTACACCGAAGTCCGGCATCCATCGGCGATTCTTGAACACGAAGCGACCACCTCGCGCATCGGCGAGGACCAGCTCTTCTACTGCCGTTCACGCGGCATGTCGGAGGAAGACGCCGTGTCGATGATCGTCAACGGCTTCTGCAAGGACGTCTTCCGCGAGCTGCCCATGGAATTCGCCGTCGAAGCCGGCAAGTTGCTGGCCGTCACGCTGGAAGGCGCCGTCGGCTAAGCCATTCACCTCATTCATCTTTACAACGGTTTCATCCATGCTTGAAATCAAGAACTTACATGCCAGCGTCGACGACAAGGCGATTCTCAAGGGCATCGACCTGACCATTGGTGCCGGCGAGATTCACGCCGTCATGGGTCCGAACGGCTCGGGCAAATCCACCTTGGGTGGCGTGTTGTCCGGTCGGCCGGGTTACGTGATCACCGAAGGTTCGGTGCACTTCAATGGCAAGGATTTGCTGGAGATGGAGCCTGAAGAGCGCGCCGTCGCCGGCCTGTTCCTGGGCTTTCAGTATCCGGTGGAGATCCCCGGCGTTTCGAATGCCTACTTCATGAAGGCCGCCGTCAATGCCTGGCGCGTGGCGCGTGGCGAACCCGAGATCGACGCCATGGGCTTTCTGGCGGATATCCGCAAGGCCATGGAGGCGCTGGAACTGCCGACTGACATGATCCATCGCGGTGTCAACGAAGGCTTTTCCGGCGGTGAGAAAAAGCGCAACGAAATCGTCCAGATGCAACTGCTCAAGCCGAAGTTGTCGATTCTCGACGAGACCGATTCCGGCCTGGACATCGATGCGCTGAAGCTGGTCAGCAACGGCATTAACGCCTTGCGCAGCGCCGAGCGCTCCTTTGTACTGATCACCCACTATCAGCGTCTGCTCGACTACGTGCAGCCTGATCATGTGCATGTACTTGCAGGCGGCCGCATCGTGCGATCCGGTGGCGAAGAACTGGCCCGCGAACTCGAAGAACGTGGCTATGGCTGGGTCACGGGTGAGGCAGCGTGAACTCGGTTGCCCTAGACACGCTTGAGAACGTCTTCGAGTCCGGTGCCTGGCCCAGCCGCGAACGCGACTGGCGTGCGCAGGCCCTCGCCAAGCTGCAGCACGAAGGGTTTCCAACCAAGCGTCAGGAAGCCTGGAAGTACACCGACCTGTCGGATCTGGACGAAACCCCATGGACGACGGCGACCGTCAGCGAGGACGCCGTGCCCGACGTCGCGCTGCTGCCAGACACCGACCGGGTGGTTTACATCAACGGTATTTTCGACGCCGCGCGCTCGAATCTTGGTGAACTGCCCGCCGGGGTTGAGCTGAATCCGGAAAAGCTGACGGCGCCCGCGCAGGCACCGGTCGACGCCATGTCGGGCCTGAACATCGCGCTGGCGCGTCACGGCCTGTATCTGCACGTACCTGCTGGCGTGGCGCTGCCCCGGCCGCTGGAAATCTTGAATCTGACCAGCGATGGCGCCGGTGGCGGCATGCATCACGTGCGCCACCAGATCGTGCTGGAACAAGGCGCGTCGGCCACATTGCTCGACCAGTCCTTATCGCATGAGGCCGCGGCACTCTCGACGCAGGGCTGGAGCATCGAGCTCGCAGCCGATGCCGCTTTGAATTTCACCCGCCTGCAGGACACCGCCCAAACCCACAAGGCGGTCGACCGTTTGCACGCGACCGTTGCCGATGGCGGTGAGCTGGTCGCCAATCTGCTGGAGCTGGGCGCCCGCCCCGGCCGGCTGGACCTGCATGTCACGCTGGACGGAGAACGCGCCAGCGCGCAGGTCAATTCCATGCTCTATGCGATCGGAAAATCCCACGTGGATCACCAGATTCGCATCGACCACCGCGCACCGAACTGCGTGAGCCGGACCCAGGGCCGCGCGCTTGCCCAGGATCGCGGCCGGGTGGTGCTGGATGCTCTCGTCCATGTGGCCAAGGGCGCGGACGGCACCGATTCGGAACAGCAACTGGCGAGCCTGTTGCTGACGCCGGGCGCCGAGGCGAACGTGAAGCCGGAGCTGGAAATCTACGCCGACGACGTCGCCTGCGCCCACGGTTCGACCATCGGCCGGCTTGATGATGACGCGGAATTCTACCTGCGCTCGCGTGGGCTCTCACGCGACGAGGCGCGCGCATTGTTAACGCAAAGCTTCGTGCGTCCGGCATTGCGGCAGATTCCGGCGGCGTTTCGCGCCACCGTCAAGCGCCACCTGGAAACTCGCCTCCCCGGCGCCGCAGCGATGGAGAATTTCGCATGAGCGCCGCCGAAGCAGCGACCAGCACCTTGTTCGATGTGGACGCCATCCGCCGGGCGTTCCCGATTCTCGATCAGCAGGTACGGGGCCGCCGCCTTGCCTATCTCGACAACGCCGCGACCACGCAGAAGCCACAGGTCGTGCTCGACGCCCTCGTCCGCTACTACCAGCACGACAACGCCAACGTGCACCGCGGCCTGCATACCTTGGCCGAACGCGCGACCGAACAATACGAGTCCGCGCGGGACCGTCTCGCCGAGTTCGTCAATGCCCGTGATCGCAGCGAAGTCATCTGGACACGCGGCACGACCGAAGCCATTAATCTCGTCGCCCAGTGTTTCGCCCAGTCGGAGCTCAAAGCCGGCGACGCGGTGCTGATTAGCGAGTTGGAACACCACTCGAATATCGTGCCCTGGCAGCTCGCCTGCGAGCGGTCTGGCGCGACGCTGCGCTGGATCCCGCTGCGCGACGATGGAACGCTGGACCTGAGTGATCTGGATGCGCTGCTTCAGGGGGTCCGCCTCGTGTCGGTCGCCGCATGCTCCAACGCGCTCGGCACCATGCATCCGGTTCGCGAGATCGCCGATGCCGCGCATGCGGTCGGCGCGGCCGTCCTCGTCGATGCTGCGCAGGCGACCGTGCACCAACGCATGGATGTGCAGGCCTGGGACGCCGATTTTGTGGCCATGTCCGGGCACAAGGCTTATGGGCCGACGGGCATCGGCGCACTGATTGCACGCAGGTCGTGGCTGGAGCGTCTGCAGCCCTGGCACGGCGGCGGCGAGATGATCGAGACCGTGACGCTGGAAGGCAGCACCTGGAACGAGGTGCCCTACAAGTTTGAAGCCGGCACGCCGAACATCGCCGGAGCGATCGGCATGGCCGCCGCGCTGGACTGGTTCGACGGCCTGGATCACGCCGCGTTGCTCAAACACGAACAGGCCTTGCTGGCGGCGACGGTCGCGGGGCTAGGAAGCATCCATGGCTTGCGGTTCATCGGCACCGCCCCGGTCAAGGCGCCCATCGTGTCCTTTGTCATCGATGGTGTGCATCCGCAGGATCTGGCGACACTCATCGATCAATCCGGTGTGGCCGTACGCACCGGCCACCATTGCGCCATGCCGACGATGACGCGATTCGGAATTCCCGGCACGGTGCGTGCCTCAATGGCTTGCTACAACTCCTTTCAAGACATTCAACAACTTATAGACGCAACTGAAACTGCGGCTGAAATCCTGAGCTAGCGCGTCATCTAACGGCTCGCCGCGACTCAAGTTTGTTGGAATCTGGGCGTTAGCCACCTACACTCGGTCATTCTGCCAGTTTGCCGAATTGTGGGGCCTCGTTGGCGAATGTGACACACGACTCGACCCGGACGCGTTCGCGCCACCCATGGTGGAGCGGATTGCAATTCCAGTTGATCGCAGTGGCCTTTGTGCTGCTGTTGTTGCTGGTCGCCGCCGCGGTCTGGCTCAGTGATCAACTCGTCCGCTCCCAGCTGATCTCCGAAGCGGAGGAAGCCGCCGTAGCCCGGACTTCGGCCACCGAATCGTCATTGTCACGCTCTTTGCGGGACGCGCCGGCTCTCGCCCGCCCACTGGCGATCGCGCTGGAGCAGTCCATACGCGACGAGACGACAATCAGCCGTCTTGGCGTGGGACTCCTGGAGTCCGCCGCCCGATCCTCCGATGGACTTATCATCGGGCTGGCGCTGTGGCCTGCTCCCAACAGCTTCGCGCGAAACCGCGAACGCGCCGCCTTTCAGTGGCAGATGACGCCCGACGGCATCACCCGCCGTGACGATTTCAATGACAGCGCGCGCATTCCTTACCAGGGCGAACTCTGGTACACGCTGGCGCAATACGCGCCCGCCGGCCAATGCGCGTGGACAGGCCGTCGCACCGATCTGCTGCTCAACCAGGCTGTCGTCACCTGCGCGGTGCCGGTGCGTCAGGACGGACGCTATCTCGGAGCGGTCTCCGTCGACTATTCGGTGAGTGGCTTGCAAACCGCCTTGCAGCAGTCACTCCAAACCGAGCGCGGCTATGCCCTGCTCTCCGACGCCAGCGGGCGCCTGCTGGCGGTGAGCGACCAGCTGCAGGCGCAGGCATCCAACGCCGACAATCTGGCCGAGCTGGGACAAGGCATGGCTGGCCTGGCACCGCTCGCCCTGGCCCTACACCGCGCTGAAGAGCGGCGGGTCCGGCGGTCGATCGATCTGGATCGGTATCAGGCCGAAACCGTATCGGCGTTGCGCGATGCCACCCGGGACCTGGGCCGAGCCGAAGCCGAATCGCTGCTGGCCGTTCTGTGGACTCGCGGACAGCAAGCTGGCGAGTGGTCACGCGTCACCCTGCCGCCCGAATCCGCCCTCGGCGAAAACAGCTTTGCCCGATTCGGCACCGTGGGCGAGACCGGTTGGCGCTTGATCGTCATCGAAAACGCCAGCGAAGAAATTGCCGGGGCCAACTACATCGTGACGCAGACCATGGTCGTCACCGTGGGCCTGGTCATCATCGCCATGATTCTGCTGATCGGCCTGATCCGCCTGCGCGTTCTTACGCCCATCCGGCGCATGATCGCAGCCCTGCAACAGTCGGACAGCGTGGATGACGCGCTGAATGTCACGCTGGACGAAGCCGCCCGCAACGAGGTTGGCGAGCTCGCCGCGTGGCTGAACCAGCGATCGCGCCTGGTCGCCGAGATCGCGCAACAGGCACAGGCGGTCAATACCCAGCTGGTGCTGGAGGTTGGCGAGCGAAAGACGGCCGTCGAGAACCTGACGGCCACCCGAGAGCGCGCGGAAATGACGCTCAAGTGCATCGCCGACGGTGTGATCACCACGAATCGTCAGGGCCAGGTCGACTACATCAACCCGGTGGCGGAAACCCTGATCGGCCGATCCAATCAGGAGGTCAAGGGATGGCAGGCCACCCGGGTTCTGCAGCTATCGCATCTCAATGGCGCCGCGTATGAAGACGACGTCGTTGAACGCGCGCTCGTCGGCGGACAGCGCCTGCGTCTGACCGATATGGTGGTACGCGACGCCGCCGGCGGCCAAAGCCATGCGGCGCTGACAGTTGCACCCGTACGCGGTCGGGGCAGCGAAATCATCGGCGCTGTGGTGGCGATTCACGAAAATCTGCAGACCGGCACCGACGACGTGAAGCCCGCCGCGGATTTGTCGCGCGATGCTCTGACCGGACTGTTCTCCCGCTCGGCGTTCGACGACGATATCTCTGGATTGATCGAGCAACAGGCCTCCGATGGCGGACGCCACGCCATCATTCTGGTCGACATCGATCAAATGCGGCGTATCAATGCCATTCACGGTGAAAATGCCGGATCGGAGCTGCTGCGGCATCTCGCCCATGTCTACACCGACGAAGTCGGCCGCGCCGGACGCGTGTATCGGCTGGGCGGCGACAAGCTGATTGTGCTGCTGCGCGATGCGACCCTGGACGCGGCCGAGGCTCAGGCCGATGCCATCCGGCGCGCGGTGACACGTTCGCCCTTCCGCTGGGAAGGCCAGAACGTCAGCGTCGAATTCAGTATGGGCCTGGTCAAGGTCGATCCCGGTGCTGGCACGTCCATGGAATTGCTGCGCCGCGCAGAAAGCGCCGTACAATCCGCCAAAGCCGTCGGCGGCAACGTCATCCGTCGCTATCGAGTCGAAGACCGATCCGCCACCGCCAACAGTTCCGACGCGTTATGGATCGAACGGCTACGCACCGGATTGGACCAACAGCTATTCCATCTGCTTTCGCAGGAGATCTCACCGCTGGCGCACGGCCTGCCGTCCGGCGTGGAGGTCCACGTTTCGCTGGAAGATGAGGAGGGGTTCTGGGCATCCCCATCAGCATTTATGCCCGCTGCCGCCCGAGCAGGCATGGCATCCGAGATCGACCGCTACGTATTGCATCATCTGCTGGAACATGTCGCAGAACAGGGCGTGGTTGACGGTAATCAGTTCTACGCGCTGAACCTGTCCACCGCGTCACTGAGGGATCCGAAGTTCCTCGATTTCGTGCTCCAGGAGCTCGATGGAGCTGCGCTTCCCGCCAGCCGCATCTGCTTCGAGATCGACGAGAGCGCAGCGATCCGCCACCGGGTCGAAACCCATGAACTGCTCTCGGCGCTTCGGCCCATCGGCTGCCGCTTCGTGCTGGATAACTTCCACTCCGGCCTAGACGGCGCGGAGTTGTTGAAAGCGCTGCGCTTCGACTTCGTCAAACTCGATCAGTCGCTATCGCATCGCGCCGCCGGTGAACGGGTGGACCGTGTCGCGCTTGAGTCGGTGATCCGCGTGCTACGCGAACTCAAGGCCAAGGTCATTGCCGGCAAGGTGGACAACCCCGCCGCACAGGAACCGCTGATGGAACTCGGCGTCGACTACATCCAGGGCTTTGTCGTTGGCCGACCTGTCCCGCTGCAATTCCACTTCGAGCAAAGCCACCAATTGGCAAACGACAGCTAAGAGCAGCCCATCAACCGGCTCAACCTGCTGCGCCTAGTCAGCCCGCCACTCCTCGATGACCAGCTGGGCGTTAACGTATCCGCGAAACTCATTGGCCTCCAAGCGGTACAACGCCCTCACCGACTGCGCTTCGATCGGCTCCTGATTGAACGCGATCGCGCCGATCTCCATGCCAGGCGCAGCGGCCAGCTTCGCCTTGACGTGCCGCTCACCGACAATGCGTTGATCGAGCACCTGGAACTGCCCTTCAAACAATGGCGCTTCGAAACCCTGCCCCCACGGACCTGCGGCTTCCAGCGCCGTCGCCGTCTCCAGGTCCAGTTCCGCGGCCGATAACGACCCGTCTGTCAGCCGGATATCCGCCAGTTGCTCATCGCTCAGGTGGCGCCGTGCTACGGCATCAAAAGCCAGGCGGAACGCCTCGAGCCGGTCGATTGCAAGACTGAGCCCCGCCGCCATCGCATGGCCACCGAACTTTCCGATCAGACCCGGCGTCAGGCTGTCGATCTCCGCGAGCGCGTCACGCATGTGAAACCCGGGTATCGACCGCGCCGAACCCTTGAGCGTCCCGGCTTCCGATGCCGCCGGTGCGAAGGCGACGACGGGCCGGTGACGCGCCTCCTTGACCTTGGAGGCGACCAGGCCCACGACACCTTCATGCCAGTCTGCCTGCATGACGACCAGGCCCACCTGATCGGAATCGCGGCCAACCGACTCCAGCTCGGCCAGCGCATCGGCATGCATCCCATCCTGAATCTGCCGACGTTCTCGGTTTAGCGCGTCCAGCTGGGCGGCCAGTGTCCTCGCTTCGTGAGGGTCGTCCGACAGCAAACAACGAATGCCGACGCTCATGTCATCGAGCCGACCCGCCGCATTCAGTCGCGGTCCCACGGCGAACGCGAGATCCTGGGCAGTGGCGCGCGTATAGTCCCGCCCGGCCAGGTCCAGCAACGCGAGGATGCCCGGCGCCGCGCGACCCGCACGCACCCGGCGCAGGCCCTGTTCGATGAGGATCCGGTTGTTGTAGTCCAGCGTCACGACATCAGCCACGGTACCCAGCGCGACCAGATCCAGATAGGTCGCAAGATTCGGCAAGTCGTCCGTGCGTCCGCGGTCCTGCAACGCCCTGCGAACGGCGGAAAGCAGATAAAACGCCACGCCGACACCGCATAGCGCCTTGCTGGGAAAGGCGCAGCCGGGCTGATTGGGATTGACGATGGCATCCGCAGCCGGCAGCGACACCGGGGCCAGATGATGATCGGTGACCACCACCCGCATGCCCTGCGCCCGCGCCGCATCGACCCCGGCATGGCTGGAAATGCCGTTATCCACGGTAATGAGAAGCTGGGGCGCGAACTCCGCCATGTCCGCGACAAGCTGCGGTGACAAGCCGTAGCCGTAGCGAAACCGGTCAGGCACGAAACTCCGGACGTCGGCAGCTCCCAATGCAAGTAATGCCCGCACACAAAGCGCGCTGGCCGTGGCGCCGTCCGCGTCGAAATCACCCGCGATGGCAATCCGGTGCCCGGCGGTAATGGCGTCAGCCACATGGCCGGCCGCAGCATCCAGCCCCTTCAGGCTGGACGGCCGCAATAAATACTTTAGCTGGAGATCGGCTTCCTGCGCCCGCTGCATCCCGCGCGTGGCGTACACGCGCCGCACCACCGGGTGCAGATTCCGCGGCAGGTGCTCATCGCTGACGACAGGCCTGGCCTGCCAGAGTGATCCGTTCAAGCGTCCAGTGATGCGCCCAGCGCCTGCTCGACGGCGCCTAACGTGGCGTCAATCGTCTGGCTGGCACCGGCCACATGTTCGGCGGCGATGTCCGGGTCTTTGAGTCCATGTCCGGTGAGCGTGCATACGACTGTGCTCCCGGCTGCGATCCGGCCTGACTCGATATCACGCAGGGCGCCGGCCAGCGATGCCGCGGACGCGGGCTCGCAGAACACGCCTTCTTCGCGCGCGAGCCGAGCCTGGGTGGCGAGAATCTCCTCGTCGGTCAGTTCGTCGAACCAGCCGGCGGATTCGCGCTGAACCACATGCGCTGCATCCCAGCTCTGCGGATTGCCGATCCGAATTGCCGTGGCCACGGTATCCGGCTGCGCCACAGGGGCGCCGCGCATGAATGGTGCCGATCCCGTGGCTTGATACCCCACCATCACGGGACGCCGGTCGGTCATCGCGGCTGGCGCGTGCTTGCTCCGTTCGTCGCGAAAGCTCGTGGCCGCAGTCGCCTGCCCGGCGGCCTCGCTGTAACCAATCCAGTGCGCGGTGATGTTGCCCGCGTTGCCAACCGGCAGGCAATGGACATCCGGAGCCTGGCCCAGCGCTTCCACGATTTCGAACGCGGCCGTCTTCTGACCCTGCAAACGATAAGGATTGACCGAGTTGACCAGCGTGACCGGCAGCTGTTCGGCCACCGCCTTCACCAGCGACATGCCGTCGTCAAAGTTGCCCCGAATCTGCAGAATTTTGGCACCGTGCATCACGGCCTGCGCCAGCTTGCCGCGGGCGATCTTGCCTTCGGGAATCAACACGAAGGCCTGCATGCCGGCGCGGGCCGCATATGCCGCCGCCGCAGCGGAGGTGTTTCCGGTGGATGCGCAGATCACGGCCTTGGCCCCCAGCTCGGCCGCCCGGGTCACTGCCATGGTCATGCCACGGTCCTTGAAACTACCGGTGGGATTCAGCCCCTCGAACTTCACGTAGACCTGACAGGGATGACCCAGACGCTGAAGTGGAATCAGCGGGGTGTTGCCTTCGCCCAGTGTGACAGCCGGGGTGTCGTCGGCAACGGGGAGCCGATCGCGATAACGGTCGATCAGGCCCAGGGGAATGCTCTTACTCATCAAAATGCTCCACGCGGATGCGGTGGACGGTGTCTGAAACGGCAGATAAGGCCTCGATCTGGGCGCAGGCTGCCGCGGCGACGCGCTCCGGGACGGGCTGCGTCAGGATAATGACCGTCGTGGTACTCACCGGTGACGGCAACTCCTTCTGCACGATGGCCTCGATGCTGATGGCATGTTCGGCCAAGGCGCCGGAAATCGCGTTGAGGACACCCGGCGTATCCGCCACGCGCAGGCGCAGATAATGCGCCGACACGGCATCGTCAATCGACAACGGCCTCGGTGGGTTTGGCAGCGCTTCAGACTGCCCCAGCGCAGGCATTTTCACGCCAGTGCTGTTGCGCGCCAGATCGACCACATCGGCCAGAACGGCCGAGGCGGTGGCCTCTGCGCCCGCGCCCGGACCGAAATAGCCCGTGGGCGATGCGGCATCGGCGCGCACGACCACGGCGTTGAGCACGCCATTGACGTTTGCGAGCAGGTCCTTCTCCGGCACCAGAGTCGGGTGTACACGCAGTTCCACGCCCTTGGATTGCCGGCGTGCGATCGCCAGCGGCTTGATGCGGTAGCCCAATTCCCTGGCGTAAGTCAGATCCTCCGCGGTGACGGAGCCGATCCCATCGGTGGTCACCTGATCGAAGGACAGCGGAATTCCGAAGGCGATCGACGCCAGAATGGTCAGCTTGTGTGCAGCATCGATCCCGCCAACATCAAAGGTCGGATCTGCCTCGGCGTAACCTAGCCGCTGGGCATCTGCCAGCACCGTGTCGAAAGCGGCGCCGGTCTGCGACATCTCGGTGAGGATGTAATTGCAGGTGCCGTTGATGATGCCCGCGATACTATGAATCTTGTTGGCGGTCAGCCCTTCGCGTAACGCCTTGATCAGCGGAATGCCACCGGCCACGGCCGCTTCATACGAGACCGTCGTCCCCTGCGCCTTGGCCTGCTCGAACAGGGTTTGTCCATGCAATGCAATCAGCGCCTTGTTCGCGGTCACGACGGGCTTGCCCGCTCGAATCGCACGCTCCACCGCCGTCTTCGCAGCATCGGTGCCGCCCATCAGTTCCAATACGACGTCGACATCCGGATCGTCGATCACCTCATCGATACTCGTCGTGAGCCGCACATCCTCCGCGCCGGGACGCGCCTTCGCGGCATCGCGGACGGCGGCAGCCACGACGCGAATGCGCAGTCCGGCACGATTGGCGATCGCATCCCCGTTGCGCTCCAGCAGCGTCAACACGCCGCCGCCCACCGTACCCAGACCCAGCAGGCCCAGTTTCAACTCGTTCATTAAATGGATCCTGTTCCGTCGCGGAGCAATTTCCTGACGCCGCGGACGGCTTGTCGTGTTCGATGTTCGTTCTCGATCAGGCCAAACCGGACATGCTCGTCGCCGTGGTGCCCGAAACCGATGCCAGGCGAGACCGCGACCTTGGCCTCGGTGAGCAGCAGCTTGGAGAACTCCAGCGAACCGAGATGGCGATAGGCCTCGGGAATCTGCCCCCAGACGAACATGGTCGCCTTGGGTCGATCGACAACCCAGCCGGCGCTGGCAAGGCCATCACAAAGCACATCCCGCCGCGATCGATAGGTTTCGCGTATTTCGGCCACGCAGTCCTGTGGTCCATTGAGAGCGGCGATCGCCGCCACCTGGATGGGCGTGAACATGCCGTAGTCCAGGTAGGATTTCATGCGGCCCAGCGCCGCGATCAACTGCGGATTGCCGCACATGAATCCGACGCGCCAGCCCGGCATGTTGTACGTCTTGGACAGCGAGTACGACTCCACCGCCACGTCCTTTGCGCCGGGGACCTGGAGGATGGACGGCGCCTCGTATCCGTCGTAGCACAGCTCGGCGTAGGCCAGATCCTGAACAATCCACAAATCGAACTCCCGTGCGATCGCGACCACGCGCTCGAAGAACGCGAGGTCCACGCACATCGCCGTGGGGTTTGCCGGGAAGTTCAGCAGCATCATCTTTGGCGCAGGCCAGGACTCGCGCAGCGCCTTTTCGAGCTCGGTGAAAAACTCCTCCGTGTCATTCGACAAATGCACGTGACGCACGTCGGCACCAGCAATCACCACACCGTAGGGGTGGATGGGGTACGCGGGATTCGGCACGAGCACGATGTCACCGGGGCCCAGGCAGGCCAGGGCCAGATGCGCGAGCCCTTCCTTGGATCCAATGGTGACAATGGCCTCGGATTCCGGATCGAGCTCGACATCAAAACGACGCAGATACCAGTCGCAAATCGCCTGACGCAAACGGGGGATGCCCCGCGATACCGAATAGCGATGCGTGTCGCCACGCTGCGCGGCCTCCGTCAGCTTGTCGACAATATGCTGCGGCGTTGGGCGATCCGGATTGCCCATGCCGAAATCGATGATGTCCTC
>JAGLCS010000065.1 GCA_023146115.1 Abyssibacter sp.
GGGGGGAGGCGCTCGATGCGCTGGAAGTGATCCTTCACGGCCGGGCTTCGTCTATTCGTAGTCGGATTGACACCGCAGTGCGCGGTGTACAGGGCCGGGGATTGTATCGAACTGGGCGCGGAAGTCGCGTTCCTTTTGCCAGCCCGGGTGTTAGGCGCGCGGTAACAGGCCCAATGGATTGACCGGCTGGCCGTTATGGCGGATCTCGAAATGCAGCAATGGCTGCCGCGATGGGCCCAGGCCCATCTCCGCGAGCACATCGCCTTGCTCGACCCGCTGCCCTTCCTTCACCAGCAACTTGCGGTTGTGGCCGTAGGCCGACAGCTCGGCCTCGCTGTGCTTGATGATCACCAGTTGGCCGTAACCCTTCAACGCGCTACCCGCATAGACCACCGTGCCACCTGCCGATGCCCGGATCGACTCCCCAACCTGTCCGCCGATGTCGATGCCCTTGGAGCGCTCGGAATACGCGCGCAGGATGTCGCCGCGCACCGGCCACAACCACTGTCCCTTGGCGATCGCAGGCTTTGCCGGGGGACTCGCAGGCCGCGAAGGCGGTGTCGGCGTGCTGCGCGTCGGGCTGCGTGCAGGCGGTGGCGTGCGTGTTGTCGGGCTCGGTGATCGTGCCACCGTGGTGTCGGGCTGCTGCGTATTCCCGCTGGGGTACAGCCGCAACGTCTGACCCGGTTTGATCAGATAGCTGCCACCGATTCCGTTCCAGCGCGCAAGGCTGCGGTAATCCAATTGATGCCGAAACGCGATCGAATAAAGGGTGTCACCGCGACGGACCGTATAGGTCTGCCCCTGCACCCCATCTGCCGTGTTCTCCCAGCGGACGGCCGAAGCGCAGCCGCCGAGTACCAGCGTTAGGCAAACCGCCAGAACAGCAAACCGATACCGATCAATGCCAGGCACGCCCATCCAATTCCGTCGATATATCGCAAGAACCTCTGTTCAAACGTTGGCCCGGCCAGTGCTACGAGCCCGGCCACCAAGATAAACCGCCCCGCCCGGCCCACCGCGCAAGCGGCCACGAATGGCAACAGCGGCATGGCCGCCGCGCCGGCTGCAATGGTGAACACTTTAAAGGGTATCGGCGTAAACCCTGCAACCAGCAGCGCCCAGAACCCGTATTTTGCAAACCAGTCCTGTGCGTGCTGGTAGGCGTCCCAATACCCCACATCATGCAGCAGCGGCGTCAGGGTTTCGATCAGAAAATAACCCAGCGGATAGCCAACCAATGCACCGACGACGGAGCCGAAGGTGGTCAACAGCGCCAGACGCCACCAGCGATCTCGAGCGGCCATGACCATGGGCGCGAGCAGCACGTCCACCGGAATCGGGAAGAAGACGGCCTCCGACACCGCGAAACCGAACAGCCAGCCTCGCGCGTGACGGTGTCGTGCCTTGAGCATGGTCCAGTCATACAGGCGGCGAAACATGTCGTTCTAAACTCCCCTTGCACCTGCGCACAGGCATGGTGGCCGCCAGTGCGGCCGATTGTTGAATCAGTCTCTCTCCGAGACCAGAGGCACGAAACTCACCAGACCTAGCGACTCTTCGGTCCACTCCTGACCCTGCCGTGAGAACCGGACCAGCTCCTGGCGGCCTGACGGACCCACCGGCATGACCAGCACCCCGCCCGGCGCCAACTGTTCGCGCAGGGCCTCGGGAACCTGCGCTCCGCCGGCCGTGACCACAATGCGCTCGAACGGGCCGAGCTGCGGCCATCCCCAGGACCCATCGGACTGCCGCAGTCGGACGTTGTGATAACCCAGCTCGCGCAGAAGCCGCCCGGCGCGCTGGTATAGCGGCCGGATGCGCTCGACGGTCAGCACCTCGTCGATCAGCTCGGCCAGCACTGCTGCCTGGTAGCCGCTGCCGGTACCGACCTCCAGCACGCGGTCGAAGGGTCCAGGCTCCAGCAATGCCTCGGTCATCCGGGCCACGATCAGTGGCTGTGAAATGGTCTGACCATGGCCGATCGGCAACGCCGTATCGCGATAGGCCATGTTGGCCAAGGCTTCATCAACAAACCGGTGGCGCTGCACCGCGCCAATCGCCCGCAGCACGCGTTCGTCGCGAATGCCTTCTTCGTATAAACGGTCCGCCAGGCGTTTGCGGTTGCGCTCCGAGGTCATGCCCAGTCCCCGCGCATGGGGGTGTCGTAGTCCGACCATGACTCAGGTGTGCAGCGACGGCAGCCAGCGGCCTAGCGGCTCGATGGCTTCGTGGCGCGTCAGGTCAACCTGAATCGGGGTGACGGCGGCATAGCCGCGCGAAATTGCGTCGAAATCGGTCCCTGGCCCGGCATCGAGCTCCGGTCCGGTCGGCCCGATCCAGAAAATCTCCCGTCCCTTGGGATCATGGTCCCGGATCACGGGTTCGGCCTTGTGGCGATTGCCCAAGCGCGTATTGAGCACGCCTTCGAGTTCGTCAAAGGGCCTGTCGGGCACATTGACGTTGAGAATCGTGCTGTCGGCGAACGGGACTTCGCGCATGGTGTCGATCAGGCGCACGACCACCTCGGCCGCCGCGGCGTAATGCTTGGGTTCCACCGCCGTCGAAGACACGGCGATGGACGGATAACCCAGAAAACGGCCCTCCATGGCTGCGGCCACGGTGCCGGAATACAGCACGTCGTCGCCCAGATTGGCGCCAGCGTTAATGCCGGAGACCACCATATCGGGCGGATCATCCAGCAATCCGGTCAGCGCCAGATGCACGCAATCGGTTGGAGTGCCGTCGACGCAACGCGTGCCGTCGGCATGCGAATGCACGCGCAAAGGCCGCATCAAGGTCAGCGAGTTGCTGGCGCCGCTACGATTACGATCAGGCGCCACGACAGTGACGTCGGCGAATTGACGTAAACGTTCGGCGAGGCAAATCAGGCCTGGAGCCTGACAGCCGTCGTCATTGGAAACGAGGATATGCATGGTGTTCGATTCAGGCCGTGCAGAGCGTCGGCCAACGCCGGTATCTTATCGCACCATGAGTGCCAACCGGACACAGGATTCGGACGACGACGACCGCAGCCTGCTGGAATCGGCTTATGGCGGCGTCCAGCCCTTGCCGCAAACGGCGCGAGAGCGCCCGCATCGCGTCGCGCCCGACACCACGCCGCGCCAGACCGAGCTGGATCAGCAAGCGGTACTGCGCGAATCCCTGGAGGGCGACCCCGAAGCGCACGAGGAATCCGCCGAGGGCCTGAGCTACCGTGTTGCCGGACTATCGGACAGCGATTTTCGCAAGCTGCGCCGCGGCGCGTTCACATTGCAGGCCAGCATCGACCTGCATGGTCTGAACCGCGAGCAGGCGCGCGCGGCATTGCATGCATTTCTGGCCCATGCGCTGGATCGCGGATACCGCTGCGTGAAAATCATTCACGGCAAGGGGCTTCGATCAACGGCAGCGGGGCCGGTGATCAAACCCGCGGTCGCGCGCTGGTTGACGCGCCGCAAAGATGTGCTGGGTTACGCGTCCGCCAAGCCGCAGGAGGGTGGATCGGGAGCGACCGTGGTCCTGCTCAGAAAGACCCGGTAGCGCCGGGTCGACGAATGCTCAGCCGTCGCTTGGCCGCAGTTCCAGCCTGAGCTGCTCGATCAGCTGCCGGAAGCGTTCCGGTCCGGCGACGCGAGCAATCTGCAAGCCGCCCTGCAAGGCGCCCCCGAGTTGCACGGCCTTGGCTTCCGGCGGGCCTTCAAAGCGAAGCCGGCCGTCTGCTTCGCCCCGCTGCAACACGCTCACCAACCAGTGCAGGATTTGCTCCATGCATTGACGGGCTTCTTCACGCATCCCGTCCGGTATCGCCTGGAACTCGGCGCCCAGCATTCCGCTGAAGCAGATCTTGCGCCCGCCCTCATTGAGGTAGTCGAGATAAAACTCGAAATAGGCATTGAGCAGCGCCCAAGGATCGGACTCGCGCTCTTCCAGCACTTCGATCCATTCGGCCAGGCGAATGCGGAAGCGCGAGACCAACTCGATCCCGAGGTCTTCCTTGGCTGGAAAGTGATAATGGATCGCCGCGTTGCGAATCCCGAGCTGAACGGCGATGTGGTGGTACGAAAACGCGTTGTAGCCGCGCCTTTGCAACAGCTCCTCGGCCGTGTCGAGAATCGCCTCACGAGTATTACGACCAGCCCGCCGGTTCCGAGCAGTGGCTGCTTCAGTCGTCTCGCGAGCGACTTCTGCCGCTTTTGTGCTCATCCAAGCAGTCTACGAGCTTGAACTGGATTGGTGCAAATATTCGTCGGTGTCGATGCATTCTGCCACTACGGCAGTCGCGAAGCTGCCTGGGGGTAATCCGAATGAGAGCGTGAGAGAGCCGGTGTCATGCTGCAGGATGCACAGCCCGTCGGGGATGACACGTAGCGGTCGCCGCGCACCATCAACGCGCAGCGTGGCCAGCTTGTCGATCCACGCTCCGGCCTCGGACAATGCGTCGACTTCTCGAGCCTGCGCCTCGCCAACGGGGCCATCGGCAGCACGCCCAGGCAGCGGGCCGCTGGGGTGCACATCGCCCTCCCCGGCTCTTGCAGCCAGTTCAGCATCAATCGCTTCTGCAACAAACCCGCTGTTACTGCGATTCAACATGCACCATTCACCGTCGATCAGGCGGTTCCAGGTGCCGTCACGGACCCGGGCATTCAAGACCCGATTGAACAACGCAGACCGGGCCGCTGACAGGATGATGCCTGCCGGCCGCTCACGGGATTCGAACTCGTCGAGGTTGCGCCCCTGCCGACCAAAGCGCTGTGGTCCGAACGCATTGGGCACGCCTTGTTCACCGATTTCGTCGATCCGGCGCTGCAGGAGCCCCGCGTCAACCGGCGTCACCAACTCAATCGCGATACGGAACCGATTGCTGGCATGTGCGCCCCGCCGCAGCTTTCGATCGTGGCGAACCAGCTGCAGGCACTCGGCATTGTCGAGCTGATCAGACCACGCCGCGCAATCCGGCAGCTCGCGTTTGATCGGCCACGGCAAGCTGAACCATTGCGATGTCACCGCGTATCGATCCTTCATGCCGCAGTAGCCGATGTTGCGGCTGCGCGCCCCGGCCAGCCGTGCGAGCTGGCGTGCGATCTGGTCGGTGGTCCGGTCCCGCTTGCGCAGCTGGACCATCAGATGCTCGCCTTCGCCCGCAGGCTCAAACGCGAGCTCTTCGTCGACCTGAAAATCTTCAGGCGTCCGCTTGAGATGGCCGGTCGCCAACGCCGCGCCGTGGGCTTTGGCGACGCACCAGGGCGGGTCGAGTCCGATCAAAGCGGTTGTATCGTCGCGACGGCATACGCCGCGATCCCTTCTTTGCGCCCGATCGGCCCGAGCCGTTCGGTGGTGGTTGCCTTGACGTTGACCTGGCCAAGCCCAATGCCAAGTCCGTCGGCGATGCAGGCACACATCGCCGGGACATGCGGAGCGATGCGGGGCGCCTGGGCCACGATGGTTCCATCGCACTGCACCGGCGCAAAGCCTGACGCCTGAAGACGCGCTCGGACAAGCTGGAGCATGCGGTGGCCGGCCAGCCCAACCCACTCATCGCTGGTATCGGGAAACAGGCCGCCGATGTCACCCAACGCCGCCGCACCGAGCAAGGCATCGGATAGGGCGTGGATCAGGACATCGCCGTCCGAGTGCGCGATCAAGCCCTGATCGTGTTCAATCCGCACGCCGCCCAGCCAGACATGATTGCCGACACCGAAACGGTGCACGTCGTATCCGTGGCCGACGCGAATCACAAACGCCCCTGGGCGCGCAGCGACGCTTCAGCGAGCGGCAGATCATCCAGGTAGGTGACCTTGAGATTGTCACCATGGCCCTCGACACATCGGGGTCGGAATCCCGCTGCTTCCATCGCCGATGACTCATCCGTGATCAGCGCCCGGTCGCCCTGCTCCAGCGCCTGACGCAGCGCTGCGACGGGAAACACCTGTGGAGTTTGTGCTTGCCACACATCGTCGCGGGCGAGCGTGGCGCCGACCCGGCCGTCGACCACCCGCTTCAAGGTGTCTTTCGCCGGCACCGCCAGCAGCGCGCCATCACGGCTGCGACGCGCTGCACGGATCAGTCGATCAAGATCATCAACACGCAAACAAGGCCGAGCCGCATCGTGCACCAGCACCAGATCGTCATCGGCCGCCTCGCGCAGAGCGCGTAGTCCGGCCAGTACCGAATCAGCCCGGCTCGCGCCGCCTGTGGTGGTTTTCAAGATGGGATGGCTGGCAACTTCCATATCATGAAACGATCGATCGTCCGGGCCGAGGACGACGACCAGCGTTTCAAGTTCGGGATAGTCCAGCAACGGCGTGAGCGCGTGCTCAATAACCGTGCGGCGACCGAGCGGAAGATACTGCTTGGGTTGGCCGGCATCCATGCGGGCGCCCCGGCCGGCAGCCGGGACCACAGCCCACAACACTATCTCGAAACCAGCAGGTAAAACGTCTCGCCTTGCCGCACCATGCCGAGATCCGTGCGGGCCCGGCCCTCCATCGCTGCAACCCCGGACTTCAGATCGTCGACCTCAGCCTGCAACGCGGCGTTACGCGCACGCAGATGAGCGTTCTGTTCGGACATCGCTGCTATCTCGGCTTGCTGGCCACGTACGTCCGGAATGCTGCCGTCAGCAAACCACAGGCGGTACTGAAAGTACCCCAGAATGAGGAGTCCGGAGATGAGCGCCGCCTTGACCATGGCGGAACTTTAACCATTTTTGTACAAAAATGCGCTCATGCCCGGATAGGTGGCACGTGAACCCAATTCTTCCTCGATGCGAAGCAGCTGGTTGTACTTCGCCATACGGTCGGATCGGGACAGCGAGCCGGTCTTGATCTGGGTGGCGGTCGTGGCCACCGACAGGTCCGCGATCGTCGCGTCTTCGGTCTCGCCGGAGCGATGCGACACGACAGAGGCGTAACCCGCAGCCGTGGCCATGTCGATGGCCTGCAGCGTCTCGGTCAGCGTGCCGATCTGGTTGACCTTGATCAGAATCGCATTGGCGATACTGCGATCAATCCCCTCCTGCAAAATCTTGGGATTGGTCACGAACAAGTCGTCGCCCACCAACTGGACGCGCTTGCCGAGTGTTTTCGTCAGTGCGTCCCAGCCGTCCCAATCGTCTTCGGCCATGCCGTCTTCGATCGTGACGATGGGATAACGCGAGACCAGATCATCCAGGTAACCGGCGAACTCATCGGACGAAAATTTCCGGCCCTCGCCCGACAGGTTGTAGACGCCATCGGCATAAAACTCGCTCGACGCCACGTCGAGGCCGAGCAGAATGTCGGTGCCCAGCGAATAACCTGCCTTGTCCACAGCTTCAGCCAGGGCCTCCAACGCCGCCTCGTTCGAAGGCAGATTCGGTGCGAAACCGCCTTCGTCGCCGACCGCGGTGTTCATGCCGCGGCTGGACAGCACTTTCTTGAGCGCGTGGAAGATTTCGCAGCCGTAACGAATCGCTTCGGCAATCGAGCTGGCGCCCACCGGCATCAGCATGAATTCCTGAATGTCGACGTTGTTGTCGGCGTGCTCACCGCCATTGATGACATTCATCATCGGAACCGGCATGCCGGTTGCCGAATCACCACCGATGTACCGATAAAGCGGCTCGCCCTTTTCCTTCGCACCGGCATGTGCTGCCGCCATCGACACCGCGAGCAGCGCGTTGGCGCCCAGGCGCGACTTGTTCTCGGTGCCGTCGGCTTCGATCATCGCCTGGTCGAGGCCGGCCTGATCGAAGACATCCTTACCCACCAACAGCTTGGAGATTTCGCCGTTGACGTGACCAACCGCCTGGGTCACGCCCTTGCCGAGATAGCGCGACGGGTCGCCGTCGCGAAGCTCCACCGCTTCGCGAGCGCCAGTGGAGGCACCGGAAGGCACCATCGCGCGCCCGATGACACCGGAGGCCAGATGCACATCGGCCTCGACAGTGGGATTCCCGCGGGAGTCAATCACCTGGCGACCTACAATCTTCTTGATTTCAGTCATTTGATCCGTCTACTTCGTGTGAATTCTTATGTCGCGCATGGCTGCGCAGGCCAGTTGCTAGAGCTGATCTTCTGCATAAGGCCGCGACTTCACCACACGGTCCAGCGCGATCAGCGATTCCAGCAAATCCCTGGCTTGGTGCAATGGCCATGAATTGGGTCCATCGCAGAGCGCCTCGTCCGGCTTGGGATGGGTTTCCATGAACAAACCGGCAACACCGGCGCCCACGGCCGCGCGCGCCAGCACCGGAATGAACTCGCGCTGGCCGCCCGAGGCGGACCCCTGCCCGCCTGGCAGCTGCACGGAATGCGTGCAGTCGAACACCACCGGGCAACCCGTCTCGCGCATCGCCGCGAGGCCGCGCATATCGGAGACAAGGTTGTTGTAACCGAACGAGAAACCACGCTCACAAAGCATGATTTGCTCGTTGCCGGTGGTCTTGGTCTTGGCCACGACGTTGCCCATCTCCCAGGGCGACATGAACTGACCCTTCTTGAGATTGACCGGCTTGCCGGCCGCGGCCACGCGTTGGATAAAGTTGGTCTGGCGACAGAGAAAGGCCGGCGTCTGGATCACATCGACGACCGCAGCCACCTCTTCGATGGGCGTGTCCTCGTGTACGTCGGTGACCACCGGCACGCCAATCTGCGCCTGGACTTCACTGAGAATCCGTAGCCCCTCTTCAACGCCGGGTCCGCGGTAACTTGTATGCGACGACCGGTTGGCCTTGTCGAACGAGCCCTTGAAGACGTAGAGAAAACCCAGTTCCTCGGAGAGCTCCTTCAGGTGCCCGGCCACGTCCAGGCACATGCCTTCGGCCTCCAGTGTATCGGGGCCTGCGAGCAGGAACAGCGGTTGGTCGGGGCCAACCTCAACGTTGCAAAGCTTCATGCGGCCGCCTGCATTCGCTGCGCGCGCGCAGCTTCGATGAACCCAATGAACAGCGGGTGCCCATCACGCGGTGTGGAACAGAACTCCGGATGGAACTGACAGGCCAGGAACCACGGATGATCCGGCAGTTCCACGATCTCCACCAGATCGTCGAAATCGGCGACGGCAGAGACGCATAGGCCCGCAGCCTCGATGGCGTCGCGATAACGGTTGTTGAACTCGTAGCGATGCCGATGACGCTCGGCGATGGTGTCGCTCTGGTATAGACGATGGGCGAGCGTACCGGACCGGACGCTGGCGCTCTGTGCACCGAGGCGCATCGTTCCGCCCATGTCGGAATCCTCTGACCGTTGCTCGATCGTGCTGCCGTCCTTGTGCCACTCGGTCACCAGGGCGATCACCGGGTGTTCGGTCGTGCGGTGGAACTCGGTGCTGTTCGCACCGTCCAGGCCCACGACATGACGCGCATACTCGATCACCGCGACCTGCATGCCGAGGCAGATACCGAGATACGGCACCTGGTTCTCGCGGGCGTAACGCACCGCCGCGATCTTGCCTTCCGTGCCGCGTTCTCCGAAGCCACCGGGCACCAGGATTGCGTCGAAATCCTTCAGCAAGTGAACGCCTTCGGTTTCCAGGCGCTCGGAGTCGACATAGTGAATCCGCACCCGTGTCCGCGTATGCAGCCCCGCGTGATCCAGGGATTCATTCAGTGATTTGTAGGCATCTGCCAGATCGACATACTTGCCGACCATGGCGACCTGAACCTCCAAATCCTGTTCGTCCTTCATGCGGACGACACGTTCCCATTCGGACAGGTCCGCCGGCTTCACATCCAGCGCAAAACGCCGAACAACCAGCTCATCCAGCCCCTGCTCATGCAGGCCGAATGGGATCTTCATGATGTTGTCCACGTCGATCGCCGCGATCACCGCACGCTCGTGGACGTTGGTGAACAACGCAATCTTGCGGCGCTCGGTTTCCGGCAACGGGCGATCGCAACGGCAGATCAGCACGTCGGGCTGAATCCCGATCGACCGCAACTCCTTGACCGAATGCTGTGTTGGCTTGGTCTTTACCTCACCGCTGGACGCGATGTAGGGCACCAGCGTGAGGTGCATGAAGCAGGCGCGATGCGGGCCCAGTTCAACACCGAGCTGACGAATCGCTTCCAGAAACGGCAGGGACTCGATATCACCCACCGTGCCGCCGATTTCGACCATGCAGATATCGGCGCCTTGCGCGCCTTGCCGCACGAGGTTCTTGATCTCATCGGTAATGTGGGGAATGACCTGAACCGTGCCGCCGAGGAAATCGCCTCGACGCTCCTTGCGGATCACGTTGTTGTAGATCTGGCCGGTGGTGAAATTCGACAGCCGCGAGGTCTTGCTATGCGTAAAGCGCTCGTAGTGCCCGAGATCGAGGTCGGTTTCGGCCCCGTCGTCGGTGACATAGACCTCGCCATGCTGAAACGGGCTCATGGTGCCGGCATCGACGTTCAGGTACGGATCAAGTTTGATCATCCGTACGGACAGGCCGCGCGACTCGAGAATCGACGCGAGTGATGCTGCCGCCATGCCCTTGCCGAGTGAAGACACCACCCCACCCGTCACAAAGACAAAGCAGGTCATCGGCTCCTTGGACATGGGGAATTCGCTGGATCAGGGAAGCGCGGATGTTAGCCGAATGAGCGGGCGGCGGACAATCGGCTCAAACGCGAGGAACGCCCACAAGTTGATGATTCCATTGAAGGTTACTCGGTGCAATCTGCTCATCAATACAGGTCGCTCCGATGCTGCAAATCCACTCGTCGCGCAAGACGACCGGCAGACGGGGCCGCAGCCAGGGCGGAATTCCCCGCTCCTGACACCATTTGGCCAGGCGCTTGCCCGGCCGACCGGGCTGGCGAATCACATCCGTCGGTTGAGCCAATCGCACGGTCCACGAACCCGATGCACCGGACAGCAGCTCTCCGGAACCCGACGGCAACTGCAGGGCCAGTTCGCCGCTCCATTGCGTCGTCCAGTCACTGGCGACCTCGGGCAGCCGGAGCAGAATGAACAAGCGGTCGCGATACCGACGAACCTCGGCGCGACCCCACTGCACGCAGTGCTCGGCATCGTTGCGGCCCGACTGGATCACACGCAGCACCTGACCGAGCACGGCCTGACCGGGCAATGGCAGGCCCGCTCGTCGCATGGCCAATCGCAGCACGCGTGCGGTCACCGCCGGCTCCAACTGCGATAGCGCAGAGACGGACAATCCGCCTTCGCGTGTCAGTGAATCCAGTAGGGGTCCGTCGTCCTCACGAATCTGCGTCGTGATCTCCGCGATCCGCCGCGCGGCGTCTGCGGCCTTGTCCGAAAAACCCGGCCACCGTTCACGCAACAGAGGGATGACGCGATGCCGGAGAAAATTGCGGTCCAGCGATTCGTCGCGGTTGCTGGGATCATCGATCCAGCTCCAGCGCATCGCATGCGCTTCGGCTTCCAGCCTCGCCCGGCTCAGGCCCAGCAAAGGCCGGTAGAGCCAGCCGGCGCCGAGGTCACGCTGCCTGGGCATGGCTGACAAGCCGTCCGGCCCGGATCCGCGCGCCAGATTCAGTAACAAGGTTTCGGCCTGATCGTCTTGGTGGTGCGCGAACAACACGGTCTCCGCCGGTTGCATCACCTCGCGAATGGCCGCAAAACGAGCGGTGCGGGCCGCCGCCTCCAAGCCGCTTCCGCCATTAAGGTCGACCTGTACGCGGCGGACCGTGAGCGGCACTGCCAGCGAATCAGCGATCCGGGCGCAGTGGGCCGCCCAGTCGTCGGCGGCGGCATTCAGCCCGTGGTGGACGTGCAGCGCGCGCAGGCTAATCGCCGCATCGGTCGCCGCAAACTGCGCCGCCCAATGCAACAACACCGTGGAATCCAGGCCGCCGGAAAACGCGACCAGCCAGCGACGGCTCGGCGCCTCGGCGAAGCTCGCCTCAGGCGGAATTCCGGAACTGTCCATAGCCCATCAACCGCGCATAACGCGCCTCGATCAGCTCATGAATCGGCTTCTGGCCGAGCAGGCTCAGCACAGTCCGGAGGTGATCGCGCACCACGCCCATCAGGGCCTCGGTGTCGCGGTGTGCCCCGCCCAGAGGCTCGCGCACCACCGCGTCGATCAGCTTCAACTCCAGCAGGCGCTCGGCGGTCACGCCCATCGCATCCGCCGCGTCCTTGGCGCGCTCGGCGCTCTTCCACAGGATGGACGCGCAGCCCTCGGGGCTAATCACCGAATAAATGCTGTGCTGGAGCATGGCGAGATGGTCGCCAACGCCGATGGCCAACGCACCACCGGAGCCTCCTTCGCCAATCACGAGGGATACCACAGGCACCCGCAGTCGCGACAGTACAAACAGATTCCGGGCGATGGCCTCGCTCTGATTCCGCTCTTCCGCGCCGATGCCGGGATAGGCGCCGGGCGTGTCGATCAACGTGATCACCGGTAGTTTGAATCGCTCGGCCGTCTGCAGTAGACGCAATGCCTTGCGATAACCCTCGGGCCGGGGCATCCCAAAATTGCGATGCAGTTTTTCCTTGGTATCTCGGCCTTTTTGGTGGCCGATCAACATCACCGGACGGTCTTCAAACCGCGCAATGCCGGCCACAATGGCCGGATCATCCGAGAAACTGCGATCTCCGTGCAGCTCTTCGAAGTCGGTGAACAAGGCCTCGACGTAATCGAGCGTATAGGGCCGCTGCGGATGCCGGGCCAATTGGGCGACCTGCCAAGCCGTCAGATTGGAAAAGATCTGCTTGGTCAGCGTCTGGCTTTTGGACTCGAGCCGGGCGATCTCTTCCGTGAGATTGACCGTCGAGCCATCGGCGACATTGCGTAGCTCTTCGATTTTCTCGGCAAGCTCCGCAATGGGTTGTTCGAAATCCAGGTATTTGAGATTCATGCGCCCGTGTACCGCGGGATCAGTGTTGTTTAGGACAGTGCCTGGCAGTGTTGACCGCCGTACACAGATTCCCCCCTATCCGTCCGCGCCGACTCCCTGGGCTGACGGTGTAAGCGCTTGACGATACCGGACCTGGACGCCGTTTTCACCGCATAGTTCTGTCAGCTGACGGACGAGTTGTTCTGAGACCGCAACCTGCCAGTCCGGGCCGAAGCTCAGCTCTGCCTGCGCGCGACCATTGAGATAGTCGACGCGGATGCGCGCGCCCTCTTCCACGCGGTTCGCCGCCAGACAAGCTTCCAGCTGATCGAATTGCTCCTGTGGACTGGTTTTCCAGGTGAGCCGTAGCCCTCGGCCGAAACGGCTCATCGCCTCGTCAAGGTCCATCAGCTCCTTGGGATTCATCCGGAAATCCTCGCTGTAGCTGTCGAAGCTGAGGTTGCCAACAGCGATGAGCAGCCGATCCTCATGCAGCAGATGCCGAAACTGTTCCGCCTTTTCCGAGAACAGCGTGCATTCCAGCTGCCCGGTGCCGTCATCCAGGCGCACGATGGCGCGTCCTGCCCGCTGAATCACATCCACGACCAGCCCGGCGATGCGTAGCTGCTCGCCGCCACGGCGCCTGGCCTGCGGGTCGGCACGCTCCTTCGCCTGGGCGATGGTGCCGTTGATGAGGCCGCTCAACAGGGTGCGGTACCCCTCGATGGGATGCCCGGTGAGGTACAGGCCCAGGGTCTCCTTTTCGCCCTGGAGGCGCTCGCCGTCGTCCCAGTCGCGCAGTTCCGGCATGTCGATGGCCGGCACATGACTGGCGGTATTTCCGCCGCCACCGAACAAATCGTTCTGCCCTGCCGCCCGTGCCGTGTGGTGCTGATCGGCTGCGGCCAGCGCATTCGGCAGCGCGGCCAGCAGACTGGGCCGATTAACGCCCAGGGCATCCAGCGCGCCCGCCCGAACCAGCGCCTCCAATGTCCGTCGGTTCGCCCGCTTGACATCGATGCGCACGCAGAAATCAACCAGATCGGAGAACCGCCCACCGACTTTGCGGGCTTCGAGAATGCCTTCGATGGCGCCCTGGCCGACGCCCTTCACCGCGCCAAGCCCGTAGCGGATTGACTCACCGTCTGCGCTGGCGGTGAACTCGTAGGCGGATGCGTTCACATCTGGCGGCACGACCTCCAGCTCCAGCCGGCGGCATTCCTCGATCAGCGGGACCACCTTTTCGGTGTGATCCATGTCGGCCGTGAGCACGGCGCACATGAAGGCGGCCGGGTAATGCGCTTTCAGATAGGCCGTTTGATAGGCGAGCAGCGCGTAGGCCACCGAGTGCGACTTGTTGAAGCCGTACTTCGCGAATTCGGCGATGAGATCAAAGATGCGGCCCGCCAGATCCTCATCGACGCCACGCTCGACGGCGCCGGCAACGAAGATCGGCCGGTGATCGGCCATCTTCTTCATGTCCTTCTTGCCCATGGCGCGGCGGAGCTGGTCGGCAGCCCCGAGGCTATAGCCCGCCAGTTCGCGGGCCACGGCCATGACCTGCTCCTGATAGACAATGACGCCGTAGGTGTCCTTGAGCGCGTTTTCCATCAGCGGGTGCATGTAACGCACCTGCGCCGGATCGTTCTTGCGCGCGACATAGTCGGCGGCCATGCCGGTTTCCAGCGGCCCCGGCCGGAACAGCGCCACCAGGGCGACGATGTCTTCGAAACGGTCGGGCTTGAGCTCCTTCATCAGGCGCCGCATGCCGGTGGATTCCAGCTGGAACACGGCCGCCGTGTCCGCGGCGCGCAGCAATTCGAAGGTCTTGCCGTCGTCCAGCGGCAGGGTATCCAGGTCGATGGGCGTATCCATCGTCGCCAGTACCTTCACCGCGCGATCCAGAATCGTCAGCGTGCGCAGGCCAAGGAAGTCGAACTTGACCAGCCCCGCGGCTTCCACATCCTTCCAGTCGAACTGGGTCACCGCGCCGCCACCACCCGGCTCCATGAACAGCGGGGTGAAGTCGTCAATCCGGCTGGGCGCGATCACCACACCCCCGGCGTGCTTGCCGACATTGCGCGCCAGCCCTTCCAGCCGTAGGGCGGTGTCGAGCAGGTAGCGGACCTCGTCCTCATCATCACGCCGCTTCTTGAGCTCTTCGGATTCGTCGAGCGCCTTGGTCAGCGTCATGTCGACTGCCGCCGGAATGAGCTTGGCGATGCCGTCGACAAAGCCGTAGGGATGCCCGAGCACCCGGCCGACATCGCGCACCACGGCTTTGGCCGCCATGCGACCGAAGGTGATGATCTGCGAGACCTTCTCGCGCCCATAGCGCTCGGCAACGTAGTCAATGACCCGGTCGCGGCCTTCCATGCAGAAATCGATATCGAAATCCGGCATGGACACGCGTTCGGGGTTCAGGAATCGCTCGAACAACAGGTTGTAAGGGATTGGATCAACGTTGGTAATGTCCAGCACGTAGGCGACCAGCGATCCGGCGCCGGAGCCGCGCCCTGGCCCCACCGGCACGTCGTTGCGCTTCGCCCAGCGAATGAAGTCCGCAACGATCAGGAAGTAGCCCGGAAAGCCCATCGAGATGATCACGTCGAGTTCGTGATCGAGCCGGGCCTGGTAAACGGTGTGGTCCGGCTGGCCGCCATCGGCCTCGATCGCCGCGAGGCGCCGGGCCAGGCCGTCGCTGGCCTCCTTGCGCAGGAAAGACTCCACGTTGTGCTCTTCAGGCACCGGAAAGTCAGGCAGATAGGACTTACCGAGCGACAACGTCACGTTGCAGCGGCGGGCGATTTCCACCGCGTTGTCGCAGGCCTCAGGCAGATCCGCGAACAGGTCACGCATGTCCTCGGCCGACTTGAGCCATTGCTCGCCGGTGACATCCTTGACCCGGCGCGGATCGTTGATCACCCGCCCCTGGCGAATGCAAAGGCGCACCTCGTGGGTATGAAAATCGTCGGCATCGTGAAACCGCACTGCATTGCCGGCCACAATGCCGAGGTCCAGCATCCCCGCCAGATCAACGAGATTGTCGTTAATCGCAGTCTCGTCCGGCGCATGGATGCGCTCCAACTCCAGAAACAGCCGGTCGCCGAACACCTCGCGCAGCCCGCGTGCGGCCTGCAGCGCCAGCTCGCCATGACCCGCGGCAATTTCGCGGCTGATCAGGCCACGATGCCCGCCGGACAGCGCGATCAGCCCGTCGGCATGATCCGCCAGCCACTCCGGACGGATAACCGGCGAACCGCGGTCCTGGCCCTGCACGTAGCCGCGCGAGACCAGTTGCATCAGGTTGCGGTAGCCCTGGTTGTTCGCACACAGCAGCCGCAATGCGTTATCGGTATCGGAGACCGGATCATGCACCACCAGATCGCAGCCGAGGATCGGCTTGACGCCGACCGATTCCGCCGCTGAGACAAACTTCACTGCGGCGAACAGGTTCATGTGGTCCGTCATCGCCACGGCGGGCATGCCGCGCTCGGCAGCCGCCTTCACCAGCGGCTTGACACGGACGACACTGTCCACGAGCGAGTACTCGGTGTGGACGCTTAGATGAACAAAACCTGAGGAGTCAGACACGGGGGACCAGCGTGTGTCGGCGATCGATCCCGCCATCATAGCCACTCGTGGTGGCCCGCCAAGTCGATCGGCCATAAGCCCCGCCACGGCGATGTCCGGCCACCTGGCACGCGCCGTGTTTGCGCAAATCGGACGGGGCGGCCACCATCTAGTCGTCCATTTTCCTGACGATCTTTCATGCGCCGACTACTGCTCGCCCTCGGCTTGCTGCTGCTTGTCCCGGTTTCCCATGCCAATGCCGTGTGGGACGACTCCACACTCAACGCCATTCTGAAACGCGGAGAACTGCGGGTCGGGCTGGAAACCGGCTACATGCCGTTCGAAATGCGGACCAAGTCTGGTGATGTCATCGGCTTTGACGTCGACATCGCCAAGCAGATGGCCCGAGCCATGGGCGTGGAGCTGACCATCGTCAACACCGCCTGGGACGGGATCATCCCCGCCCTGCTGACCAACAAGTTCGACATTCTGATGTCCGGCATGACCATCACGCCCGAACGCAACTTGCAGGTGAACTTTACCGACCCCTACCTGGTGATCGGCCAATCGGTGCTGATCCGCTCGGCGCTGGAGGGCACGATCAAGTCATACCGCGACCTGAATAGCGATGACTACACCATCGTCACCAAGCTCGGCACCACTGGTGAGATCGCGGCCCGACGCTACCTGTCACGGGCGAAGATCCTCACCTTCGAGTCCGAATCCGAAGCGGCGCTGGAGGTTCGCAACAACCGCGCAGACGCCTTTGTATACGATTTCCCCTACAACGCGATCTTTGTCGGCCAGAACCCCGACGGCATCGCGCATCTGGACGAGCCGTTCACCTACGAACCGCTGGGCTGGGCCGTACGTAAGGGCGATCCGGACTTCATCAACTGGCTCAACAACTTCCTGAACCAGATCCGAGGGGATGGCACCTACGACGCGCTCTACAAGCGATGGTTCGAGTCCACTCGCTGGATGAAAGACGTCAACTGATGAAGTCACGCTGGTTCTGGCACGGGGTCTACGGATTCATCCTCCTCGCCCTGGCCGTATCGATCTACGCGGCCAGCCGCACGGTGGATTACACCTGGCGCTGGGATCGTGTGCCGGACTACATCGTCGCCTATGAAGATGCCGACCTGCGCACGACGCTAACCGGCATCGTCGAGATCACCGATGGGCGAGTGCAGATCATCGGCACGCAGGACGCGGCTGCCGCCGAATCTTTCGCCGACCTGGACGAAATCCTTGTCGAGGACGGCGACTACGTGTTCGACGGGGATGTCATCGGTAGCCGCAGTGGTTGGCGGATCGGGCCGCTGGCCTGGGGCCTGGTGGTTACCCTGCAACTATCGATCCTCGCCTTGCTGTTCTCGGTACCGATCGGCCTGCTGGCCGGGCTTGGGCGCGTGTCCACCAACCCGGCCGCGAGAAATCTCGCAGCCACCTATGTCGAGATCATCCGTGGCACGCCGCTGCTGGTGCAGATCTTCATCTTCTACTTCTTTGTCGGCACGGTACTCAGTCTGTCGCGCATGACCGCCGGCGTTGCCGCGCTGGCCGTGTTCACCGGCGCGTACATCGCCGAGATCGTCCGTGCCGGCATCGAGTCCATCCCCAAAGGTCAGATGGAGGCCGCACGCAGCCTGGGCATGAGCTATGGCCAGGCCATGCGCCACGTCATCCTGCCGCAGGCCATGCGCCGCACCCTGCCCCCCATGGCCGGCCAGCTGATCAACCTCATCAAGGATTCCTCACTGGTCTCGGTGATTGCGATCACCGATCTGACCAAGGCGGGTCGCGAGGTCGTGAACTCCACGTTCAGCCCCTTTGAAATCTGGTTCACGGTTGCTGGAATGTACCTGGTGCTCACCGCCAGCCTGTCGCTGGTCATCCGGCGCTTCGAATTGCGGCTTGCGAGGGCTGACGGATGAGCGCCAGCGTAGAAATATGCAATGTTTCCAAGCTGTTCGGGAATGGTGTTCGCGCGCTTGATAAGGTTTCGCTAACCGTCGCTGCAGGCGAAGTCGTCTGCATCGTCGGCCCCAGTGGCTCGGGCAAATCAACCTTGCTGCGCACCGTCAATCGGCTGGAAACGGTCACCGACGGCGATGTCCTGATCGACGGAGAATCCATCCATACCGCCAGCAAGCAGCTCAATGCGTTGCGGCAGAAAGCCGGCATGGTGTTTCAGCAGTTCAATCTGTTCCCGCACTTGAGCGTGATCGACAACATCACCCTCGCCCCTCTGAAGGTCTGCGCGGAACCGGTCGAAACGGTGCGCCAGCGAGCGCAGCAACTGCTGGACCGCGTTGGGCTGGGCGATCGTGGCGACAGCTACCCGGCGCAGCTTTCCGGCGGACAGCAGCAGCGGGTGGCCATCGCGCGCGCACTCGCCATGCAACCCGAAGTGATGCTGTTCGACGAACCCACCTCCGCGCTCGATCCCGAAATGGTCGGCGGCGTGCTGGACGTGATGAAAGCGCTCGCCAGCGACGGCATGACCATGCTCGTCGTGACCCATGAAATGGGGTTTGCGCGCGCCGTGGCAGACCGCGTTGTCTTCATGGAGTCCGGCCGCATCGAGCAAATCGCCCAGCCGGAGGCGTTCTTCGAACCGGCCAACGGCTCGCGGCTCGACACCTTCCTGGGCCAGGTCCTGCGATAAAGCGACAGCTTGCCTACAATAGCGCCCCACCAAGCAGACACTGTCCCGGTAGCTCAGTTGGATAGAGCAAGCGCCTCCTAAGCGCTAGGTCGCAGGTTCGACTCCTGCTCGGGACGCCACTTTTTCAAGCGGTCCCGCTCCCCCGACCATCAGCGTCAGGGCTTACCGCGGTAAGCAACCGTCGGCGCTGCCAAGCTGGCCCGAACCCAATTCGGCGAGGTCCGGCGCCTGGCCGATGACCGAATTCCGACCCACCAGAAACGAAAAAGCCCCGCAAGAAGCGAGGCTAAATCGTTGTTTTATATGGCTCCCCCGGACGGGCTCGAACCGCCGACCTAGTGATTAACAGTCACCCGCTCTACCAACTGAGCTACAGGGGAATATCGCGTTTGCGAGGGCGCGCATTGTACTGAGGCGGCCCAGCTGTGGCAACGCCTGAAATCGCCTGCACCGCGATGCCGAGGTGAACTTTCTGTCAACTGGTGAATTCGGTATCCTCGCGCGGTTGGCACGGCTTGTGATTGCAGCGTGCCGGTCACGAATACGTATTCAGGGGAACTAATCGATGAAATGCTTCAAGGCGCTGTTGGCGCTAGCGGTTCTGGGCGCGGCGTCAGCCGCAGTCGCGCAGAATTCCGATGGTCGTCCGTACATCTACGCCGGTGGGATCATGGTGCTGCCGGATGATCGCACCGAAGAAAGCGACGAAAGCTTTGGTGGAATGTTCGGCTACGGGATCCCGTTGATTAACACCGACCTCCCCTACCTGGGCAACAAGCTCGATCTCGAATTTTCGGGCTTCTACAACTCGCTGAAGACCGAGACGGCGGATGACCGCGACTTCCAGAAGGCGTTGATGGTCGATGTTATCTACCGCTTTAGTCGGGAGAACATGATCGATTTGTTCGGCGTCACCCCGTATGTGCTGGCCGGTATCGGCGCGGTTCAGGAAGACATTGAAGACGACAGCGAAGGTTTTTTCGCTGCTGAAATCGGTGCTGGTGTACGTCATTTCCTCAACGACCACGGCGCGGCGGTACGCGGCGACGTGCGCTTGCTGGAAGTCTTTGACGACAGCTATCTGGACGTTCGCTTCAATCTTGGCCTTGAAGTTCCGCTGAGTTCCAAGGGTGCCGGGGATGCTGACCGTGATGGCGTGAACGACACGCTGGATCGCTGCCCGAACACGCCGGCTGGCGTGGCGGTAACGCTGGAGGGCTGCGAGGCCGATGACGACTTTGACGGCGTGGTGAACTCCATCGATCAATGCCCGCGCACCCCGAACGGTGTGCCTGTGGACGCCACCGGCTGCAGTGCGGACTCCGATCTGGACGGTGTTCTCGATGCGTATGACGAGTGCCCGGACAGCGAAGAAGGCGCACAGGTCAACGCACGAGGCTGTGCCGGTGCCGATGATGCCGACGAAGATGGCGTGTCGGATTCGGTTGACCGTTGCCCCGGCACCGGTGCCGGCATCGTGGTCGATTCCGAAGGCTGCGCGATCAAGCAGACCTTCTCGCTGGAAGGCGTGAAGTTCGACTTCAACGCGGCCACGCTGACGCCGAATGCTGAGATCGTGCTGCAGGATGTGATCGACACGCTGGCTGGTCAGCCGTCGATGACGGTCCAGGTTGCCGGTCACACCGACAGCAAGGGCCTGGCTGCCTATAACGTGCGCCTCTCAGAGGAGCGCGCGGTGTCGGTCAAGGAGTTCCTGGTCGAGAACGGCATTGATGCGGGTCGCCTGACGGCCATCGGCTATGGCGAATCGCAGCCGATCGCCGACAACGGCACCGAGGATGGCCGCGAAGCCAACCGTCGCGTCGAGTTCAGCGTGACCTCCAAGTAACGCGAGGCACGAAGTCACCAGAAGCCCGGCCTCGTGCCGGGCTTTTTTGTGCCTGCGACCCGCGACGGCCCGTCCTGAACGACGGTTTCCGGATAGACTTCCTGCATGCAAAACGTCCGAACCGAACACCGTAAGGCCCTCGACTCCCTCGCCGGCCAGACGGATGACATGCTCGCGAAAACCCGTCAGCTCGCCGGCATCAATAGCGGCAGCTTCAACGCCCAAGGCGTCGCTCAGGTCGCCGAGCAACTGGCCGCCTGGTTTCGTCCGCTGGCCGACACGGTCGAAACCATGGCCACGCCGCCGCTGCGCCAACTGGCAGACGACGGCACGTTTGTCGACCGCCCGATGGGACCGACATTGGTGATGCGGAAACGGTCCGGCGCATCGCGGCGAGTGCTGCTGGCCGGCCATCTGGACACGGTTTTCCCGCAGTCTTCGACCTTTCAGGCAGTGGACCAGCGATCAGATCGCCTGCACGGACCCGGCGTGGCAGACCTCAAAGGCGGCTTGGTGGTGATGCGACAGGCCTTGATGGCGCTGGAGCAGCTGCCGGACGCCCAATCGATGGGCTGGACCGTCGTGCTCAACCCGGACGAGGAGATCGGATCGATCGGCTCTTCCCCGCTGCTGGAACACGAAGCGCGACAGCACGACATCGGCATGATCTACGAGCCCTCCCTGCCGAATGGCAATCTGGTCGCAGGCCGCAAGGGTAGCGGTAACTTTCAGGTGCTGGTCCGGGGGCGGGCCGCGCATGCAGGCCGTGAACACCACCTCGGCCGTAACGCGATTCGCGCTTTGGCCGACGCGACTGTCGCCATCGATTCACTGAACGGCCAACGTCAGGGAGTGACCGTCAATGTCGGTCAGATCACGGGTGGCGGGCCGGTCAACATCGTGCCCGATCTGGCGATTCTGCGCTTGAACGTGCGGCTTCAGCAGCCGAGCGATCAAGCCTGGGTTAGCGACGAGCTCCAGAAAATCATTAGAGAAATCAACACGCGCGATGGTATCGAGACCAGCTTGCATGGCGGATTTACTCGCCCGCCGAAGTTAAGGACCGCCGCTCTGGAATCGCTGATCGGCAGCATCAGCGAGTGCCGTGACCTGCTCGGCATGGACTTCGCTTGGGAAGACACCGGCGGCTGCTGCGACGGTAACAACCTGGCCGCCGCGGGGCTCCCCAACATCGACAATCTGGGCGTGGTCGGTGCCAACATTCACAGTCATCAGGAATACATGAATATCCCGAGCTTTGTGCCCAGGGCGCAGCTGTCCGCGCTACTGTTGATGCGCCTGGCCAGTGACGATACGCCGTGGCCGGTGAAGGAGACGCTCGGATGATGGTGCTGCGTGCGATGCGCGACGACGCGCATGACTTTGACGCCCTTTGCCAGATTGCCGAACTCTCCGGCCCGGGATTCACCTCGCTCACCACCGATCGCGACCTGCTTCACAACAAGATCCGGCGGTCTGAAGAAGCGTTTACACAAACCCTGGACGCTCCGCTGGACGAGCTTTATCTGTTCTCGCTGGAAGACGCGGAAACCGGCGCCGTGGGCGGCTGCTGCGGTCTGGAGTCGGCCGTGGGCATGCGCGAGCCGTTCTACAACTACCGCGTGGGCACGATCGTCCATGCTTCCCGTGAGCTGGGTGTGTACCGCAAGACACCGACCCTTTATCTCTCCAACGATTACACCGGATGCAGCGAGCTATGCACGCTGTTTCTGAATCCGGACTTCCGCGGTGGAGGCAATGGGACGCTGCTGTCCAAGGCCCGATTCCTGTTCATGGCGGAGCATGCCCACCGATTCAATGATCGGGTAATCGCCGAGATGCGAGGCTGGTCCGATGACAATGGGCAATCCCCGTTCTGGGACGCGCTGGGCCGCAAGTTTTTCGACATGGACTACGCGCGGGCTGACCACCTCACCGCGGTAAGCACCAAGGCGTTCATCGCCGAATTGATGCCGCGGTATCCGGTGTACACCACCCTGCTCCCCGAGGACGCTCAGCGTGCCATCGGGCGGGTCCATCCGAACACCGAACCGGCGCTACGCATGCTTAAGGCCGAAGGGTTCCGCTATCAGGGTTATGTCGACATCTTCGACGGCGGCGCGGCAGTTGATGTGCTGTTCGAAGACATCAAGGCCATCAAGCGCAGCCGAGTGGCCGAACTGACAGTCGGCACGCCGACGGACCAGACCCGGGTGCTTGTCAGCAACCGCGAACTGGCACAATTTCGCTGCACCCTGACGATGGCTACGATCGACGAGGCCGGCGAGCAGATCACGGTGCCACCGGATATCGCAGACGCGCTAGGCGTCTCAACGGGTGATCGCCTGCGATACCTGACGCTTAGCTAAGCTCCCCCAAGACCAACGCGCCGAGACTACGTATGAATCAAGACCACACTGGCCTGTGGATCAACAACCAATGGCAGACCGCAGACGGTGCAGCCATCACCGTCACCGGTCCGGCCACCGGTGAAACCCTGTGGGGTGGCCGTAGCGCCAGCCCCGCCAATGTCGACGCGGCCGTGGGGGCGGCGCGCCATGCCGCGCTTCGATGGCAGCGCAGCCCACTGACCGATCGGATCGCGATCTGCGAGCGCTTTGCCGAACTGCTCAGAACCGACACCGAACAGCTGACGCGCACCATCGCGCTGGAAACCGGCAAGCCACTCTGGGAGGCCAAGACCGAAATCGCGGCGATGGCCGGCAAGATCGCCATCTCGGTTCGTGCCCAGGCAGAGCGTGCCGGCGAGCGCAGCGAAGACGTGGCCGGCGGCACCGCGGTTCTGCGCCACCGGCCGCACGGCGTCACCGCCGTGTTCGGGCCGTACAACTTTCCGGGCCACCTGCCGAACGGTCATATCGTGCCGGCGCTGCTGGCTGGTAATACCGTCGTGTTCAAGCCCAGTGACCAGACACCATTGATTGCGATGCAAGTCGCCGAATTATGGATGCAGGCGGGACTGGCCGAAGGCGTGTTGAATCTGGTCTGCGGCGGTGTGGAAACGGGCGCGTCGCTGGCCGGCCACGCCGGCATTGACGCGCTCTTCTTCACCGGCAGCGAGCGCACCGGCAAACTGTTGCACCGACAATTTGCCGAGCAGCCCGGCAAGATGCTGGCGCTGGAGATGGGCGGCAACAACCCGCTGGTGGTCGAAGCCGTCGAGAACCTGGATGCTGCCGTCTTCGAGACGGTGCAATCCGCCTTTATCACCGCGGGGCAGCGCTGCACCTGCGCGCGACGGCTCATGGTCCCCGCTGGCGACTGGGGCGAGCGCTTTCTGGAGCGACTGATCAGCGTCACGGCAGGCCTGCGTATCGGCCTGCCTGATGAAGACCCGGCACCCTTTATGGGTCCGCTGATTTCCGCCGCGGCCGCCCAGCGCGTGCTCGACGCACAGGACATGCTCGAAAACCGGGGCGGCATCGTACTCAAGCGTGGCGAGCGCATTGGCGGGCTCTCGGAGGCCTTCCTCGCACCCGGCATCATCGATTTAACCGGGGCGAGCGACGTGCCGGACGAAGAAGTCTTCGGGCCATTGCTATCGGTCTACCGCTACACCGATTTTGCTGACGCCCTGACCCTGGCGAACAACACGCGGTTCGGTTTGTCGGCGGGGCTTATCTCGGATTCGGATGCGAGTTGGGAGACCTTTCTGCAGACCGTACGGGCCGGCATCATCAACCGGAATCGCGCCATCACCGGCGCCAGCAGCGCCGCCCCGTTCGGAGGCCCCGGCGATAGCGGCAACCTGCGGCCGAGCGCCTACTATGCTGCAGACTACTGCGCCTACCCGGTCGCGAGCATGGAGCGAGATGCCGTCGCCCTACCCGCTACGCTGCCTGCCGGAATGAGTCTGTAAGCATGCTGGTCGAAACGAACTTCGATGGCCTGGTCGGCCCGTCGCACCATTTTGGCGGGTTGGGGGTCGGCAACCTCGCCTCTCAGGCCAACAAGGCACAGAGCTCCAACCCCCGTGAGGCGGCGCTGCAGGGCCTGGACAAGATGGCCGGACTCGCCGCGCTTGGCCTTCACCAGGGCGTGCTACCGCCGCAGGCTCGGCCAGATCTGGACTTTCTACGCCGGGTCGGCTTTAGCGGCACCGACGCCAAGGTGCTGGCGCAGGCGCTGCGTGACGCGCCTGGCCTGCTGTCCGCAGCGGGCTCCGCCGCGTCCATGTGGTCCGCAAACGCGGCAACGGTGTCTGCCTCGCCGGACACTTGGGACAGCCGCGTGCATATCACGCCCGCCAACCTGGTCTCGCAGACCCATCGTTCGCTGGAAACTGCGACAACGGCCGCCGCATTGAAGGCAACGTTTCGATCGGAACGGTACTTTGCCCATCATCCGGCGCTACCGGCCAGCAGCCAGCTCGCCGACGAAGGCGCCGCTAATCACACCCGCTTTTCGGTGGACGATCACACCTGTGGCGTGAATCTGTTTGTTTACGGTGCGGATCTGAAGGCAGATGGCGCCGGTCGCTTTCCGGCCCGCCAGACCCGGCTAGCCAGCGAAGCGGTCGCCCGTCAGCACCGCTTGCGCAGCGATCGAACCCTGTTCGCGGCCCAGCATCCCGAGGCGATTTCGGCCGGTGTCTTTCATAACGACGTGATCGCAGTAGGCCATCGCAACATGCTGCTCTATCACGAGATGGCGTTTGCCCAAGAAGCAACGGTCGTGGATAGCCTGGCGCACGCGCTTGGCGAGCCCTTGCGCACGGTCCGCATCACGCAGGCCGAAGTCAGTCTTGACGCTGCCATCCAGAGTTATCTGTTCAACTCACAGATCGTCACCTTGCCGGACGGTCGAACGCAGCTCATCGTCGCCAAGGACTGCGAGGAAAACCCGGCCGTCTGGGCGCGGATCAACGCCATGATCGAAGACGATGGGCCGATTGACGCCGTCACGGTGTTTGATGTTCGGCAGAGCATGCGCAATGGGGGCGGCCCGGCCTGTTTGCGGCTGCGCGTGCCACTCAATGACGATGAACGTGCGGCGGTTAATCCCGACAGCTGGTTCACGCCCGAACTGCACAAGGCGCTGAAAGCCTGGGTGGATGCTCATTATCGTGATCGCCTCCAGCTCGCCGATCTCGCTGATCCCGCCTTCGTGACCGAAGTGCGCGAAGCCCTGGACCGCCTTACGGTCGTGCTCGGCCTCGGATCGATCTACCCGTTTCAGCAGACGGCGTGAACACGCTGGGATGGCAGTGGAAGAGCTTCGCCGAGCTAAGCGGTGCCGAGGTGTATTCGATGCTCGCCCTGCGGGCTTCGATATTCGTGGTCGAACAGGCCTGTCCGTATCCCGACGCTGATGGTCTGGACTTCGACGCCCGGCACCTGTTCGTGCACACCCCTGACGAGAAGCTCTGCGCCTACCTAAGGCTGCTCACCCCCGGCGTTCGCTTCGCCACGCCCAGCATCGGCCGCGTGGTGGTGAGCCCGGAATATCGCGGGACAGGACTAGGGCGCCGACTCATGCAAGCGGGCATGCAGGAATGCCGGCGCCTGTGGCCCGCAACGGGGATGTCGGTGGGCGCACAAGCGCATCTGGAACCGTTCTACCAGTCGCTCGGCTTTCGAACCCTGGGTGCACCCTACGACGAAGACGGCATCCCGCACATCGACATGTGTTGCGCGGCCTGACTCGACCCGGCGATTCAGCCTAGGCGGCGGCTGCCTGCCCCACGACTTTCTTGACGCCTTCGGCGAAGCGCTGAAGCCCCAGCTCCAGATCGGCCTGTGGAATGTTCAATGCCGGCGCGAAGCGCACCACATTGGGTCCGGCCACCAGCACCATGACGCCAGCTTCGAGCGCTGCATTCAGGAAGTCACGGGCCTGGCCCGCAAACGGTTCCGCCACTTCGGCGCCGATGAGCAGACCCATGCCGCGGATCTCCTTGAACGCACCGGTGTCTGCTGCGATGGCCTCCAGGCGGCTGCGCAACCATTCGCTACGCTCGCGAACCCCATCCAGCAGAGTCGGCGTGTTGACCTGGTCCAGAACCGCCTCGGCCACGGAACAGGCCAGCGGGTTGCCCCCGTACGTGCTGCCGTGCGTGCCGACGACAAAACTGGCCGCAACCTTCTCCGATGTGAGCATGGCGCCGACCGGGAAGCCGCCACCCAGCCCCTTGGCCGAGCTGAGAATATCCGGCACTACGTCGTAGGCCTGATAGGCGTAGAGATGCCCCGTGCGGCCCATGCCCGTCTGGACCTCATCGAAGATCAGCAGCGCATTGTGTTCGTCACACAGCGCACGCACGCCCTGAATGAACGCTTCGTTCGCCGGCACGATCCCGCCCTCGCCCTGCATCGGCTCCATGACCACGGCGCAGGTTCGCTCGCCAATCACCGCTTTCAACGCATCCAGGTCGTTGTACGGGATGTGATGCAAGCCCTGAGGGACAGGACCGAAACCCTCGGTGTACTTGGGCTGCCCGCCCACCGAGACCGTGAACAGCGTGCGACCGTGAAAGGCCTGCTGGAACGAGATGATCTCGTGCTTGTCCGGCCCGAAATGGTCGGAGGCATAACGGCGTGCAAGCTTGAATGCGGCCTCATTCGCTTCAGCACCCGAATTGCAGAAGTACACGCGATCCGCAAACGTCGCGGCCACGAGCTTCTGCGCGAGACGAATGGCGGGCTCGTTGGTCATCACATTCGACAGATGCCACAGCCGCTCGCTCTGCGCCTGCAGCGCCTGCACCATCGCGGGATGGCAATGCCCCAGCACGCTGACAGCGATACCACCCGCCAGATCCACATACTCGCGATTGTCCTGATCCCACACGCGCGAACCCTGCCCACGAACCGGAATCACGGCGGCCGGGTTGTAATTCGGCACCATGACGGAATCGAAATCCTGGCGGGTCACTGTTGGCATCTGGGTCATCTGAGCACCACTACGAAGGAGATGGTGCCGGCAGAGGGAGTTGAACCCCCGACCTACGCATTACGAATGCGCCGCTCTACCAACTGAGCTATGCCGGCGTGTTAGTGCTCTCGATCCCGCCTCTCGAAGCGCTGTCGAACGCGCGATGCGCCTCGACGCGTTCCATCGACGGAGGTCTCGAAAAGCGGCGGCGAAGTATAGCAACGTTCGAGCCCGAAGCGGAACCATCGCATCCTCGCCCGCGCCCGCCACACCTCCGTTCATCTGACGCAAACAAGCGCTGGCCGCGAGACGGTGATTAACGACCCGTTCCATCGTAAGCTACACACATGAGTAGGGGACGGGGATTCACACTGATCGAGTTGCTGGTCGCGATCGCCGTGGCCAGCATTCTGCTGGCTGTGGCCGTGCCGTCGTTTCGTGGCCTGATCGCCAGTAACCGAAGCTCGAGCGATGCGAATGCGTTGCTTTCGATGTTCATGCTAGCCCGCAGCGAAGCGATCAAACGCAACACCGTTGTCGTGGCGTGCAAATCAACGGACGGCGCGAGCTGCAGCACGGAGACAACCATAGGCTGGGATGCCGGCATCGTCGTGTTCGTCGACAACGTGACAACCAATGACAAAATCGATTCGGGTGAAACGATCATCCACGTGCGTGTCCCATTGGCACAGGTCAGCGAGATGACGGGTAATTCTCAGATCAAGGATGTCATGTCGTATCTCCCGACCGGCCGTGGCACCAAGAACGGCACGATCACTATCGACCCCAGTGAATCGGCGCACGTCAGAAGTCTGGTGATTTCCCCGGCCGGCCGGCCCTACATCAAGAAGTCGTAACGGCATGAGGGCACGGATGCGATCGCAGGTTGGAGTCACGCTGATCGAGGTTCTGATCACGATCGTCGTCCTCGGCGTTGGCCTGTTGTGGATGGCCGGCATGCAATCCTCCGCGGTTCGCCAAAATTATCTGGCCTACCAGTTCTCACAGGCGGCGAATCTGGCGCGGGGGCTGTCGGAGCGGATGCTGGCGAACCCCGCAGGCGTGGACGCCGGCAGCTATGCCATTGCCGAAGGCGCCAGTGTTCCGTCACCTGGCACCGACTGCTCCACCGACATCTGCACACCAACGGATCTTTCGGCCTGGGACCTCGCGGACTGGTACACCGCCCTGTCGGATAGTGCGAGCGGGACGAAAGTCCCGTCGACTCCAAAAGCCACACTTCCGGACGCGTCGTTCTCGGTGGTCTGTGCCGACGCAGGCGGGTGTACCGCTGGCTCGCCGTATCTGATCACGATCTACTGGAACCCCAGTCGCGACCCGAACGTGACGAAAACCAACTGCGACCCCGATGACAACGAGGCGCTGCGCTGCATGCGGGTGCTACACCAGCCATGACTGGACCAACGCGACAACACGGGCTCTCACTGGTCGAACTGATGGTCGCCATCACCATTGCCGTGATCTTGCTGGCCGGTGTCATCGAAGTGTTCATCAGTGCGAAACAGGGCTACCGAATTCAAGAAAGCACCTCGATACTGCAGGAAAACGCTCGCTTCGCCATGCGTGATCTCAACCGCTACATCAACATGGCTGACTATTGGGGCGGGGTCGAGGGCGAGGATGTCGTGCTTCACGCCGACCTCGATGATCACTACAGCGCTCGCGGGAACTGCGACTTTGCCTGGGCAATGGACCCCCAGGCCGGCGTGTTTGGGTATGACGGCAACAGCACGGCGCCCGGACCCACCGATTGCCTCCCGTCGAACTATGTACCCAATACCGATGTGCTGGTGATCCGCTCGGGGATCCCTGACGACTATGCGCCGACTGCAGATCTTGAAGACGACACGAATACGGATCTAGACGAGCACGGTGCTGTTTATGTCCGGTCGCTGGTGGGTGCGGGAGGCTTCATGTTCCATCGCAGCACGGTTGCCGACGCGAAGTCTCGAATTAGCGGGAGTGACGATGAAGGTATCTTCAACCACCGCTTCGAACTTGCAATTCTGTACTTGGCAGATTTCGACGTCGGTGGCACAACTATGCCAACGCTCTCTGTGCTCGATCTCGATACCCGTAGCGGCAAAGCTGCGCTCTGGCCCTATCAACTAGTGGAAGGTGTCGAGCAGATGCAGTTGTCCTACGGGATCGACTTGGATGGAGATTCGGGAGCAGACATCTGGAAGAACGCAACCGCAGTCACAGCCGATGAATGGGATGATGTCATCATCATTCGAGTTGGGCTCATGGTTCGAGGGCGCGCGCTAGACGACTTCACGGATACGACAACCTATGCCATGCCGGGCGACTTTTCATTCACCCCGGCCGCCGCTAACGCTCGCTTTCAGCGCCGACTGTTGGTTCGCGACATCCAAATCCGAAACCGTGTGAGGGAGTAATGAGACAAGATCAGCAGCACGGCTTCGTCCTGATCAGCGCCGCGGTCCTTCTCGTCGTGCTCACGTTGGTTGCCGTAACCGCGATGAAAGGCACATCCATGGAACTGCGGATGAGCGGCAACGAGGTGTCGAGAATGGAAGTCTTCGATGCGTCTGAAGCGCCTCGTGTATTGACATCTGAGCTGCTGGATGTCCACACATTCAACCGTGGGTGGCCCGTATCGATGGGGGGCGATGTGCCCAACTCGTTGTTCGATTACGACGTGCCTGCCTCGCTCTCAGTGCGCGATAAGGACGCCGACAATCTTCCGGATGGGTTCTACATAGGGAATACGGAAGCGAACTATTCCCCCGCCGGACTAACTGCAGACGTCGTGTATTCGGGGTCGTATTCAGTCGCAGGCCAGTCGGCATTCATTCAGAAAGCCAGCGTTGGCGTATACAAACTCCGGACCGCCATTGCGCCCGGTGCTGGTGCCGCCATGGTCGCAGGCTACGAGGGTACCGGCAAAGCGGCCGCAGCTGCGGGCGGTAACATTTTCTATCAAGTCGTGAGTCAAGGCGTTGATCCCGTGGCCGCTTGGAATGAGACCAAGGGTGCCTGGGAACAAGACGGCGAGAACTCCGACAAGACCAAGAATATAACGGCGAAGGCCTGTACAACCTGTGACTACCGTTATGTCATCCGGAACTGAAATGCATCGTCCCTTTCATTGGCTGCGCATCATTTTCGGCGCGATCGTTTCCGTAGCGTTTGGCTCGGTGTGGGCTCAGCCAGAACCATTGTCATCCGCGACCATGGCTGACTACACGCGTGCGCCATTGACCAGCGTCGAACAGGCGACCCCCCAAGTCATGCTGACCATGACACGCGACCACCAACTCTATTACGCGGCCTACAACGATTACAGCGACCTAGATGGCGATGGAATCATCGAAACCACCTACAAGCACGATATCGACTACTACGGCTACTTCGATAGTTATAAATGCTACGACTACGATTCCGGCGATAAGCGATTTGAGCCTAAAGGCGTCACAGACGACAAGTATTGCGACAACGGTGTCCCCGGTGCGTGGAGCGGCAACTTTCTAAACTGGGCGACGACGTCGAGAATGGATGCCGTGAGACGGCTGCTGTTTGGCGGATACCGTTCAACGGATACCGACTCCACGACCATACTGGAACGCGCCTACATCCCGATGGATGGGCACGCTTTCGTTAAGTACTACAACGGGACGGACTTTCCGAAGCTCACGCCGATGGATAGCTCAGACGTCACGCTAAATCACTCGGATGCCCGCGTTAACGGGTTCACGATGTGCAGCATGACGTGGGCGCCGGACAACGAATTCTCAGACACGACGACCCGCCCCCCCATCTTGCGCATCGCCAAGCGCAATTTCTCGCTCTGGAACACCAGCGAACGGGACATCTGCAACTGGACGGACGATCCCGGCTCCGCCAATGGAAATAACGGCAACAACCCGTCGATTTCTGGAATTCAAGCTTATTCAGGAAGCCCAAAGCGAAGCGATCGCGCAATTCAGGTTCAAGGCGGAGATGGCGACTACGTCGTACGCGTGCAGGCCTGTGTCAGCGGCCTCATCGGTGAGGAAACCTGCAAGGAATACCCGGATGGTTCCGTCAAGCCAATCGGACTTCTTCAACGCTACGGCGACGACAATCTGATCCACTTTGGTCTGCTCACGGGAAGCTACGAAAAAAACATCTCGGGCGGTCTTGTCCGCAAGAACATCCGCTCATTCAACGATGAAGTCGCCGTCGACGACAATGGCGCATTCAAATCCACAGGAAGTGGAAGCATCGTCGAAACCCTGAATGCATTACGCATGTACGGATACGAGTACAACAACCGGTACTACAACGACCGAGACGACTGCGGTTTTCAGCTTGCCACAATCAAGGAAGGTGACTGTGCGAGCTGGGGCAATCCCTTGTCGGAGATGTATCTTGAAGTCCTGCGCTACTACGCCGGCGCATCCGCGACCGCGGCATTTTCAGCGAACGACTCAGGTTATCTGTCCTCACTAAAATCCGAGAGTTGGGTAGACCCGCTCAACGCGAACAACTACTGCGCGGACCTCAGTACTGTTGTCTTCAATGCCAGCGTCAACGATTACGACAACGACCAGATGTCCGGTATTTCGGACCTCGGAGCCACGACCTCAGCCAGCGCACTAACCGACGTTGTCGCCAAGGCGGAAGGCCTTCTAGGCAAGAAGGTGTTTATCGGCAGGAATGGCACTACCAATGACGAGTTGTGCTCGGCCAAGACATTGACCAGTTTGGGCGACTCGGCCGGCATCTGTCCGGAAGCGCCGACAAAACTGGGGTCCTATTTGATGGTTGGTGCCGCTCACTACGCCGCCACCAATGACATTCGACCGAGCTATCCGTCATCGGGCCCAGGTAAGGGAACGGTGCAAACCGTGAAGACCTATGGCGTCGCACTGTCCCCCGCTGTTCCAAAGGTGGAAATTCCTGTGCCGGGCGATTCCACACGCCAGGTAACGCTGCTACCCGCCTATCGCAATCTCTCCGATCCGAACCAGCCCGGCGGAGGGTCGCTGGTTCGATTCAGGATCGTTGAACCTCATTCCGAATCGTCCGGAACCGGCAAGGGTAAGTTCTTCGTCAGTTGGGAAGACAGCGAGCAAGGTGGTGACCATGATCAGGATGTTTGGGGACTACTCACCTACGAGATCACCACCACTCAGATTAAGGTCACTACAGAAACTGTCGCGGAGTCCACCTCAACGAAGCAGCTGTTTGGCTACATCGTTAGTGGCACAACAAATGATGGCTTCCACGCGCACTCCGGGATCGAAGGGGTCAACTTCACCGACCCGACTGGGGTACTCGGCTGCAACGACTGCCGCCCCAGTGCCAGCGGAGCCGGGGCAGGAAGCGGTCAGCATGGTCCAACAAGCGTCACCTATACATTAGGCAACACCGACGGATTGCTGCTGGAACCACCGCTGTACTACGCGTCCAAGTATGGCGGTTTCAACGACTCGGACGCCGTTGGAGACGCTGGTTTCGGATTCCCGGACAAGCAGCCGGAATGGGACCAGCTTGATGCCAATGGAGCCGCAAACCCGGATGGAGTGCCGGACAATTATTTCTTTGTCGATAACCCGGCAGCTCTGGAAGCGGCGCTGCAATCCGTTTTCGACAAGATCATATCTAGCACCGCATCAGGTACTGCCGCCGCAGTTGTCGCGAATGCCCGCGAAGGCGAAGGTGCTGTCTATCAGGCGCTGTTCGAGCCGTCGAGGACCGACAACGATGGCCGCGAAGTTCGGTGGATTGGAACCGTTCACGCCCTATGGATTGACGGCGATGGCAATCTCCGGGAGGACGATGGGGATGCCGTACTCGAAAGTTTCACGGCGGACCCCGCTGTCGAGTTATTTTTTGACGATAAGCAGGGACGTGTTCGATTCCGGCGATACAAGGGTGACCCCAACACCGTTACGCCATCCATTCAGGAGATTGGCGATCTCAATACGCTGTGGAACGCAAGAGAACAGCTCTCCGCTGTCTCGGCGGTTACGGCTCAGCGCATCTACAGCCAACCGGCAAACACCGGCCGTCACATCATCACCTTTTTCGACTACGACCTGGATGGCCTTGTGGACAACAACGAACAGGTTGATTTCGTTGCATCCAACATCACCAATAAGAATTTTCGAATCCTGAATTTCCGTCGAAACAGCAGCGGAACGGGGGTCGACGCGGCACAGGCGTTGGTGAACTACATTCGCGGTGAAGAGACGAACACTTCCCTGTCCCGCAATCGAACGATCGACTACGACAATGATGGCACCGCGGAAGTGATGCGGCTGGGCGACATCGTCAACAGCACACCGACCGTCGCGGCCGCGCCAGCCGAAGCGTTCGACCTCCTCTACAACGACGAAACCTATGACACGTTCCGACGGCAATACGCTCAGCGGAGGAACGTCATATACGTTGGAGCCAACGACGGCATGCTGCACGCTATCAATGGCGGCTGCTACGACCCTCAGGGTCAGAGGTTTGTAACAAAAGGCGGTGGCTGCAAGGTAGAACATCCGCTAGGCAGCGAATTATGGGCCTACGTCCCATTTAACTTACTACCGCACCTGCGCTGGCTCGGCGACCCAGACTACGCCCACGTGCCGTATCTTGACGGAAAGCCTCGTATCTTTGACGCGAGAATCTTTACAGCCGATTCCACACATCCTAACGGTTGGGGGACCGTACTGGTCGCTGGATTCCGGTTTGGCGGAGGAGAGTTAGAACTGCCCAACAACAGAAACAAGAACCGGTACGCCGATTTTGGTTCAGTAGACCAGATCGTCACTCGCTCCGGCTATGTCGTCATCGACATCACCGACCCCGAAGTGCCACCAACCGTGTTGGCCGAAATCACCCATCCATCGCTCGGCTTTGCGACCAGCTTCCCTACTATCGTCGCCAACTCCAAGACCGGGAACAAATCCGGAAATCTGGCGACAGAGGATTGGTATTTGGTATTCGGGTCTGGTCCAACCGATGTCACAAGGGGCACGACCAACGACACCGCCAAGTTCTTCGCCTACGACCTCAAGTCGCTGAAGTTTGTGAACAACTTTGCTCCGTATGACCTCGGAGACTCTAATGCGTTTACGGGCGACCCCGTCACGGTCGATTGGGATCTCGACTTCAAAGCAGATGCTGTTTATTTCGGCACCGTTGGCGGATCCGAAGCCGACCCAACCGGCAGTCTCTACAAGATCGGCAAAGATGCGAGTGGCTTTAAGACTCCCGAGGTCCTGCTAAAGTCGGATGAACCCGTCGTTGCCACCCCTTCGGTGACGATCGACAACCAAGGTAATCGGTACGTCCTCGGAGGAACCGGCAGATTCTTCGGCCCACAGGACAAGAGCAGCACGGACAAGCAGGTGTTGTTCGGTGTGCTGGATGCCGATCCCCTTCTACTAACCGGCAGTGAGTCGGAGCCACGACTCGACGTGACAAACTTAATTGACGTCTCCTCTGCTCGTGTGGCGACAACAGGGGTTGTCGAAGGAGTCACGGACGTCAACGACTACGTAACGCTGCAGCAGAAAGTCGCCGATGCCAAAGGGTGGAAACTCGAGCTAGCCGTCGGTGCCTCCGCCGAGCGCTCGGTCACACAGCTCTCGCTTCTCGGGGACGTCGTGTTCGCCACACCGTTCACTCCAAGTGCTGACCTGTGTGGGGGGGAAGGAGAAAGTCGTCTTTATGGCCTGAATTTCAAGACGGGTACGCCATCGCCCGACCTGCCCGCTTTCGGTACACAGGTCGCAAACTTCGACGGTGAAAGCCTCAACGAAGTCATAGCGTCCGTGGACCTTGGGGCCGGCCTAGGTGCGTCGCCCAGCCTACATCTCGGAAGCGGGCGAGATAGTCGGGGACTGACGGTTTTGACCCAAACGTCGACAGGCGCTATTGAGCGCCGTCGGAGCTTGGTCTCTAAATCTGCACGAAGCGGCGAGATCAGTTGGCAGGAAACCTTTGTATGCAACTGAGCGCGCGCGGACTCACGCTTATCGAGATGGTCATCGTGGTTGCCATCGTCGGCATCCTGGCGACCATTGCGTATCCCAGCTATCAGTCCTATCTAGCCAAAAGCGCTCGGGCACAGGGCAAGCACTGCCTCGTTGAGGTCCAGCAGCGGATGGAGAAGTTCTTTGTCCGCAACCATCGTTACGCGACCAGCATGGGAGCGCTGGGTTATGACGTGGATGAGAAGGATCAACTGCAGTGTTCCGATATTTCTGACGGTAGCCCTACCGGCCGGAGCTATTCGATGGCGATCAGCACACCCAGCAGTACTGGGTGTACCAATGCAATCTGCTACGAGTTAATAGCATCGCCGACCGGATCTCAGGCCGCAGACGGAGCATTGTCGCTGGTCGTAAAACGCACGACTGCGACGCCGGACGGCCGTCCGGATGTGCAGCGGTACCGCACCCAGGGCAGCGACAAGACTAGCTGGTGAGCACGCCACTCATCGCCTGAGCCAACTCGGCGGCCGCTGCGGGCGCCATCGCAACACCATTTCGATGGTGTCCTGCGTTGATCCAGAGGTTGTCGCTCAACTGCCCGATCCGTGGCTCTCCCGTGGACGACCCCGGACGCAGCCCGGCCCAATGTTCGACGACTGGATAATTCGTGAGAGTCGGCTGGATACGCACAGCCAACTGCTGCAGGGCCACCCGCCCCGCCTCCGTTGTACTCGAATCAAATCCGACGTACTCCATCGTGCTGCCGCATAGCACCAGCCCGTCGCTACGTGGGATGACATAAGCGCCGCCGCCGAGCGTAATCTCGTGAAACTCGCCGGGCGGCGCCGCGAAAGCAATCATCTGCCCCCGCACGGGCTCGACATCGATGATGTCAGCCAGGTCACCCAGCACTGCAGCCGCCCAGGCCCCAGCGCAGACCACGACATGGTCGTACTCCGGGAGCCTACCTTCCGATATTTGCAGGGTCGCATGATCGCCCCGCAGCTCGACCTGCGCTGCATGTTCGGGATAGATGTGCACCCCTTTCGAGACCGCGATATCCGCAACGGCTCTAGCCGCCCGCGGCGTTCTGACCTGCCATACATCTGGCAGCAAGACCGATCCATCTGCCTGAGCCCGCACATCCATTCCGCTGCGATGCCCCCACTGCTCCGCTGGCGCATGCTGGTCCAGCACTCTCATGCCGGACTTGAGCAACCCTGCCTGCCCTTCGCACCCAGCATCGCTCAATTCATCACGCCAAAGCTGGGCGCCGCGCAACGACAACGTCGTGATTCGGTCGGAATAGTCCCAGGGCCACAGCGGACAAAGTATGCCGCCGCCTGCCCATGATGCCCTGCCAGCCATATGCCCGGCATCGTATACGTCAACACCAGCGCCCTTGCGACGCAATTCGATGGCGCTCCACAAGCCAACAAGGCCGCCGCCAACAATGGCGACCCTCGGCGCTTTGTCGCTCGAACTCCGGGACAGCGCTATCATGATGATTGGTCAGGGATGCGCGCAGGACAAATGAGACACGAAGAATCCGGCGGCATACGCTTACAGACCTCACCGCCTCGAGAACGCGGTTTTACTCTCTTCGAATTAATATACACAGTCGTGATTGCCGCGATTCTGGCGGCGGTTGCGCTGCCTGCATATCAAGGCTACGTCCTCAAGTCGAACCGCTCCGTCGTGCGTGCTTACCTGCAGCAGTTACAAGGCCAGCAGGAAGCCTACGCGCTGACTCATCGTGGTCAATATGCGACATCGGTCCAGACGCTCACCGGCGCGGCGTCTCCCTTTTTCATCGATTCCGCGGGCCAGGTGTCCAGCACGCTCCAAGACCAATCCTTGTTCAAGATCTCGATGGTGGACGCCTCGACAACCGGCTTCACATTGGTCGCGGAGCCGGTCGGCAGGCAGTCGAAAGATTCGGATTGCTCCATTTATCTCTTGGCGTCTGACGGCCGCACGTGGGCGAACAACAAGGATTTTAGCGACGCACTCGCAGCGGAAGACAAAGGCTGTTGGACTAGCTAGCCGACACGCAGCGCGGAGGGCAGCGAAAACGTAATCGTCTCCTCCCGCCCCTTGAGCTCCTCCGCTGCCACACCGCCATGCTCCTTCAAGCGGTCGATCACGCGGCGAACGAGCACTTCCGGTGCGGAGGCACCCGCCGTCACGCCAACGCTGCGACAGTTCTCCAGCCACGCGGCCTGTATGTCGTCAGGTCCGTCGATCAACCATGCCTGCGTCCCACATTGTTCGGCGAGTTCACGCAGACGGTTGGAATTGGAGCTGTTGATGGATCCGACCACCAGCACCACGTCGGCGCGACGCGCCAGGTCCCGCACCGCATCCTGACGGTTCTGCGTGGCATAGCAGATGTCGTCCTTGCGCGGTCCCTGTACAGCCGGAAACCTCGCTCTCAACGCGTCGATGACGCGTGCGGTATCGTCCACCGACAGCGTGGTCTGCGTGACGTAGGCCAGGCGTTGCGGGTCTCGCGGCGTGAGCGCGTCGACATCTTCCGGTGTTTCAACCAGGTGAATGCGCCCGCCACCAGCGGCATCGAACTGCCCCATGGTGCCTTCGACCTCCGGATGGCCGGCGTGACCGATCAGCACGACGTCCAGCCCCTGCCGGGAGTAGCGGGTGACCTCGATATGTACCTTGGTCACCAGCGGACAGGTGGCGTCGAACACGGTCAGGCCACGGCTGTCAGCGTCCTTCCGGACCTGTTGCGACACGCCATGCGCCGAGAATATGCAGGTGGCGCCGGAGGGGATTTCGTCGACTTCATCGACGAAGATCGCGCCCTCGTCACGAAGGCGGTCCACCACGAAGCGGTTGTGGACGACTTCATGTCGCACATAAATCGGTGCGCCGAGCTGCTGTAGCGCGCGTTCCACGATTTCGATGGCGCGATCAACACCGGCGCAAAAGCCACGGGGGTTGGCGAGCAAAATATCCATGGAATGCCTGTCAGGCGTTAGGGGACGACGACGCCCGACGACTGGATAACAACATGTCCAGCACGAGCATCAAGGCGCCCAGGGTAATGGCGATGTCCGCAACATTGAAGGCCGGGTAGTGCCATGTCTGCCAGTGGAAATCAATGAAGTCGACGACGTAACCGCGTGCCGCGCGATCAATGACGTTGCCCAGGGCCCCACCCAGGACCAGACATAGCGCAACCGCCAGCAGATGCTCGTCCCGAGGGTGATTGCGCAGCCACCAGAGAATCCAGACCGATACCGCCACGCCGAGCACGATGAACACCCACGGCGGAAACTCGGCAAACATCGAAAACGCTGCGCCGGTGTTATGCAGATGCGTCAGGTTGAGAATGGGCAGCAGCTCGATCCGCTCATATTTCAGCAAGGAGCGGAAGACCAGCTGTTTGGTGACCTGGTCTAACAGGATGATGGCGGCAGACAACCACAGCCAGTGAACATTTGTCGCGCGAAACGCCATCGAATCAATTCTCCAGACGCTGCCACGCATCGGCAACGTCACGTTCAATTTGTTGTTTGAGAGCCGGCAAGCCGTCGAAACGCCGCTCCGGCCGGATGAAATCGACGAACTCGACCCAAAGTCGGTCGCCATACAAATCATGCACTCCTTCCAGGCAATGGACTTCCAGCAAGGCGCCCTGCCCGCTAACGGTTGGTCGTGTCCCGTAGTTCGCGACGCCGGGAACTGCGACGGCATTGCCTGTCGTAACGCGCACCGCGTAGACACCGTGGCGCAACGCAGCCTTGCGACGCAAGCGCAGATTCGCTGTTGGGAACCCGATCGTCCGTCCCGCCTGCTGCCCGGCCTGGACCCGGCCCGTAACGCGATAGCGTTGCCCCAGCAAGCGATTCGCCTGTCGTAACTCGCCGGCGGCCAGCGACTCGCGCACACGGGTGCTGCTAACGCGTTCACCGTCATCGACCACGGTGCGGGCGACGTCGACATCAAAACCGCCTCGCTCCCCCGCCTGCGTCAGGGACCGCACATCGCCCGCCCGTTCTGCTCCGTACCGAAAATCCTCGCCGACAATGACTGTTCGGCAGCCGAGCCCGTCCACAACCACTCGGCGCACAAAATCATCTGGAGACGTCGATGCCAGCACTGCGTCGAAGCGAAGGCACAGCAACTGATCGACAAGTTGGCCTTCGCTCAACATAGCCACTGTTTCGGACAATCGGTTCAGGCGTGGTGGCGCCGAGGCAGCGTCGAAATATTCACGCGGGGTGGGCTCGAATGTCACCAGCGTGGTCTTGGCGCTTCCCGCGCAATCGCTCAGCTGCTGCAGAATCGCACGATGCCCGCGGTGGAGGCCGTCAAAGTTGCCAATCGCGACGACGGAGGGGCGATGGGCAGGCCGCAAGTTGTGGAGTCCTCGGATCAGCTGCATTTGCGACGAATTATACCGAGCCGGGCCCGGTTTCGCCGGCGGTGTCGACGACATCCGCAAGCCGGAAGTCGCGGGGGCGAAGACCCAGCACCAAGATGACCAGTGCGTAGATCAGGCCGCCCCCACCCACTGCTGCCAGCAGCCAGGTGACGCGGGTCCATAGGTCGGCCGCGATCCACTCGTCCACCGGACCACCTGCAAGAATCAGCACGGCGCCCATCGTCGCCGCCGCCACGCAGGTCGACACGATGATTCGAACCAGTCCGCGAGAGACCGTGAGGCCGATGCCGCGTTTCAGCGCGCGGTACAGCAATGCCGCGTTAATGAACGCACCCAACGATGTACCCAGCGCCAGACCTGCGTGGACGCCTTCGATGCCGAGCAGGGTGAAGGCACCGACAAGCGCGATGTTGAGCACCATGGTCAGACTGAGCGCGATCACGCCACAGCGGACAGGCGTGCGTGCGTCCTCCCGTGAGTAAAAGGCCGGCGTGAGAATCTTGACGAGGCTGAAGCCGAAGAACCCCAGCGCGTAGGCCATCAGGCTGCGTCGTGTCATCTCGACATCGACAGCCGAAAACGCGTTGTACTGGAACAGTGTGGTCACAAGCGGCCCAGCCAGAACGAGCAAGCCCACAGCGGCCGGCATCCCCAGCAGGAACAGGAAGCGCAGCGCCCAGTCGACGGTCGCGGCGAACTCCTGTTTGCGACCGCCGGCATGCTGGCCGGACAGGCGCGGCAGAATGACGGTCGCGAGCGCGATCGAAAACACGCCCAGCGGAAACTCCATCAATCGATCGGAGAAATACAACCAACTGATACTGCCGGTGACCAACAACGACGCCAGAATCGTATCGAGCAGCAGATTGATCTGCGCCACCGACGACCCGAACAAAATCGGCCCCATCATCCGCAGAATTCGCCGCACCTGGGGGTCGGAAAAGTTCACGCGGGGCCAGGTCAAGACGCCCAGCCGACTGACACTCGGCAGATGAAAACCCAATTGGACGACACCCGCGACCAGCACCGCGACGGCGAGCGCGTGGGTCGAGGGCGCAAAGACCACCGCCGCGGTGATCAGACAAACGTTAAGCCAGACGGGTGAGAAGGCTGGGATCGCAAAACGGTTGTAGGTGTTCAACACACCGGCGAAAAGCGCGGACAACGAAATCAGCAGCAGATACGGAAACGTCCACCGCAGCATGTCCGAGGCTGCCTCGAACTTGACCGGATCATCAACAAAGCCGACCGCGAATACGGCAATGACCGCCGGCGCGAAAGCGACGCCCAATGCGGTCAGCACGACGAGCACGACGCCCAGGGTGCCGGCTGAAACCGCGATCAGCCGCTTCACCTCCAGATCGCCGTCCGCCGAACGCGTTGCGGACAGCACCGGCACAAAGGCCTGCGCGAAGGCCCCTTCGGCAAACAACCGCCGTAAGAAATTCGGAATCTTGAACGCGACGAGAAACGCGTCCATGCCCACACCAGGCCCGAACAGCGTCGCGAACAGAACCTCTCTCGCCAGGCCCAGAACGCGGGACACCAGTGTCATGCCGCCAACAATCGAGGTGGATCGAACTATCGTGCTCAAACTGCGACCCGGAGGGCGGAAAGCGCGCTAGGTTAGCCGAATCACCGAGCATTGGCGTTGGTGATTGACTTTACGCGGGAACACCATAAAATACGCGGCCTTCAATCATCCGCCAACCCCGTTTTCGAAGAGGATCTACGTGGCGAATTCCGCACAAGCACGCAAGCGCGCCAAGCAGGCCAAGGTGGCTCGCGAACGCAACATGAGCCAGCGTTCCATGACGCGTACATCCATCAAGAAGGTGGTCAACGCGATCGAAAGCGGTGACAAGGACGCCGCACAGGCCGCCTACACAGCTGCCGTTCCGGTCATCGACCGAATGGCGCGCAAAGGATTGCTGCATGCCAACAAGGCTGCACGTCACAAGAGCCGCCTGAGCAAGCGCATCCAAGCGCTTTAATCCGGCTTCATCAAGCGGATTTGGCAAAAAGCCGGCTTAAAAGCCGGCTTTTTTGTGCGCCTCAGTCGTTCAAGGCCATGTTGTCCCGGTGGATCAGCTCGGCGTCGCCCACGTAACCCAGCCGGTCGACCAGTTCACTGCTGGCGCAGCCGAGAATCCGGATCGCATCCTCACTGGCGTAGTTGGTGATGCCGGTGGCGAGACGCTGGGCGCCGTCCGAGGCGACTATCTCCACCAGATCACCACGCCGGAACTGGCCGCTCACCCGGACGACGCCCACGGGCAACAGACTGCTGCCCCGCTTGCACAGCGCCCGCGCAGCGCCGGCATCGACTGCAATCGTGCCTGCAATCCGCAGCCGTCCGGCAATCCAGCGTTTGCGACCTTTGAGTGCAGCGCCGCTGGGCGTCAGGCGTGTGCCCCGGGCGGTTCCGTCGATCGCGCAGGCCAGCGCGTCGTCACCAGAACCATCGAGCAGCAAGGTCCAGGCACCGCTCTTGGCCGCCAGCGCCGCCGCGTCGAGTTTAGTGACCATGCCGCCGCGACCCAGCCGGCCCGAGCTGGCCCCGGCATAGGCACGGAGCGCGGGATCACCCGCCGCACCGGCTTCCACCAGCTCCGCATCCGCGTGTGTGGTCGGATCGGCGGTCATCAAGCCCGGTTGGTCGGTGAGGATGATCAAGCCATCGGCGTCGACGAGCTGCGCGACCACCGCCCCCAGACGATCGTTGTCGCCGAAGCGGATCTCGTCCGTCGCCACGGTGTCGTTCTCGTTGACGACCGGAACAACCCCCAGGTCGATCAGCGACAGCAGGGTCGATCGCGCGTTGAGGTACCGACGGCGATCGGCGACGTCGTCATGCGTTAGCAGCACCTGCGCGGTGTGCAGGCCATGCTTGCTGAATGCGTCACCCCAGGCCTCGGTCAGCCCCATCTGCCCGATGGCGGCAGCGGCCTGCAGACGATCCAGCGAATCGGGTCGCTCGGACCACCCCATACGCGCCATGCCTTCGGCCACGGCACCGGAAGACACGATCACGATTTGCGTGCCTGCGCCAACGGCGCTCGCGACCTGCTCTGACCAGCGTGCGATGGCCGCGTGATCGAGGCCACGCCCCCCCCGTGTGATCAACGAGCTCCCGATCTTGACGACCAGACGCCGGGACTCGTTCATCCGACGGCCTCGTCGTCGCCCTCGATCTCGTCTGCGTCCATCGTCTTCAGGTGCTCGTAGATGTCACGCATCAGTGTCTTGGTGCCATCGCCGGAATGGCTGGAGACCGCATAGACCGGCCCGGTCCATGTAAGGGATTCAACGAGTTCCGACAGCTCTTCGGCCGCCAGTTCTTCGCCGAGAATGTCGGTCTTCGTCAGCACCAGCCATCGAGGAATGGCCGCAACGGCCTCCCCGTACTGCTCCAGTTCCGCATCGATCTTGCGCACGCGTTCCGCGGCGGACTCGCCAATCGCGTTCTCGGGTTCGACCAGGTGCAGAATCAGACGCGTGCGCTGCAAATGCCGCAGGAACTGATGCCCCAGCCCAACCCCGTCCGCGGCCCCTTCGATCAAGCCAGGGACATCCACCATGACGAAGCTCTCGGCGGGGCCGACGCGCACGACGCCCAGGTTGGGATGCAAGGTGGTGAACGGATAATCCGCGACCTTGGGCTTGGCCGCCGAGACAGCACTGATCAGGCTTGATTTGCCGGCGTTCGGCATGCCGGCAAGGCCGACGTCCGCGAGCAGCTTGAGTTCCAGGCGCAGCTTTCGCCGATCGCCCGGCTTGCCAGGCGTGAACTGGCGTGGCGCGCGATTGGTACTGCTCTTGTAGCGTGCGTTGCCAATGCCATGCCAGCCGCCATGGGCCACCATCACCTTCTGGCCGTGGTTGGTGAGTTCACCAATGGTCTCGCCGGTTTCCATATCCTGGATCACCGTGCCGAGCGGCATCTGGATAACGCAGTCATCGCCCCGCGCGCCGGTGCAATTGGCACCGCGACCATTCTCGCCGCGCTTGGCCGCAAACCGCCGGGTGAACCGGAAGTCGGCCAGCGTGTTGATCTCCTCGTTACCCACGGCGTAGACATGGCCACCATCGCCACCATCCCCGCCGTCCGGCCCGCCGAAGGGCACGTATTTCTCACGGCGGAATCCCACACAACCGTTGCCGCCATCGCCGGCTTCGACGGTGATGGCTGCCTCATCAACAAACTTCATGGATGACTCCGCTACCGTGAAATGGCGCGTCGGGATGACCCGCCTGCGCGCAGATACGAAAAAGGCCCCGCCGGCATGCCGACGAGGCCTTTTTCAAGTCGCGTCGGCGGCTATGCCAACTCGACCGGCTCGATGCGCACGAACTTGCGCTTCTCCGCGCCCTTGACTTCAAACACCACACGGCCGTCCACCTTCGCGAACACGGTGTGATCCTTGCCAACGCCTGCGTTGTCGCCGGCACGGAAACGGGTGCCACGCTGGCGCACGATGATGCTGCCCGCGGAAACCACTTCCCCACCGAAGGCCTTGACGCCCAGTCGTTTGGACTCGGAATCGCGGCCGTTGCGAGTACTACCGCCTGCCTTTTTATGTGCCATGAGTGTGCTCCTTAGCCGGCGATGCCGGTGATCTTGAGTTCGGTGTAGTTCTGGCGGTGGCCCTGGGTTCGCTTGTAACCCTGGCGACGCTTGAACTTGATGACGCGGATCTTATTGCCGCGGCCTTCGCCAGCCACCTCGGCCGTCACCGATGAACCATCAACGAACGGCGTGCCGATCTTGACGGATTCACCCTCACCGACCATCAGCACTTCGTCGAACGTAATCGTGTCGCCAGCCTCGGCTGCCAGGGTTTCGACGCGAATGACGTCGCCCTCGGCCACACGATACTGCTTGCCACCTGTCTTAATGACCGCGTACATCTGAAATTCTCCGGAACGAAACTACGGCACAAGACGCCGCAGCCAAAATTCAAGGGCGCGAATTCTACGTCGAGACGGGTTTTCGGTCAACGAAAAGTCTGCTATCCCGTACTTCTGCCCGCTCTGAAAGCGGCGGCGGACAAACAGTTTTGTCCGCTTTGCAGTTACGGCACCAAGTTTGACTTAAAATCAAACGCTTAGATAGCCCCCTGGTTGTTCTCGGCTCACGCTGTCGCTAGCATCCGCGCATTCGCCCGCCGAACCTTTCGAATGAAACTTGCCGAACTGCTGTCTCCGATTGCCTCCGACATGGCCGCAATCGATCAACTGATCCGGGATGAACTGCAGTCCGACGTCATACTGATCAACCAGATCGGCCACCACATCATCGCCGGCGGCGGCAAGCGCATGCGCCCTGCCCTGGTCGCGTTCTCCGCACAGGCGCTCGCCTTCGATGACTCGCGTGTTCCGGTGGCGGCGGCAATCATCGAGTTCATTCACACCGCGACCTTGCTACACGACGATGTGGTCGATGAGTCCACGCTCCGTCGCGGTCGAGAAACCGCCAACGCCAGCTTCGGCAATGCAGCCAGCGTCCTCACCGGCGATTTCCTCTATTCGCGCGCATTCGAGCTAATGGTCCGGCTGCAGTGCATGCCGATCATGGATCTTCTGGCGCGCACGACCAACGCCATCGCCGAGGGCGAGGTCCTGCAGCTGATGAATATCGGCAACCCGGACATCTCCGAAGCGCAATACCTTGACGTCATCGATCGCAAAACCGCGCGGCTGTTCCGGGCGGCGACGCTGCTCCCGGCGCTGCTCAGCGAAGCGCCTGAGGCACAGGCACAGGCGACAGCGGCGTATGGTCAGGCGTTGGGCATGGCGTTTCAGCTTGTCGACGATGCCCTGGACTATCAGGGCAGCGAATCGGACCTCGGCAAGCATGTCGGAGACGATCTGGCCGAGGGCAAGCCCACGCTGCCGCTGCTACGGGTACTGCAGCAAGGCAACGATAGTGCCCGCCGCCGTGTTCGCCGCGCGATTACCGAGGCCACGGCGGACGAACTGCCGGCGATCATCGACGACATCCGCGCTGTCGGCGCGATCGAACAAACCACACAACTGGCCGATGACTACGCATCGCAGGCAGTCCAGGCGCTGGACGCCCTGCCAGCCTCTTCGGAGCGCGACACCCTCGCCGCGCTTGCGCGTTTTTCGGTCGAGCGTATTAGCTGACCCAGCGCGGCCATAAAAAAGGCGACCTGAGCGGTCGCCTTTTTTCGGTCCAGCGTTCGGGCCGGACCGGAATGATTTGGTCGGGGTGACAGGATTTGAACCTACGACCCCTGCCTCCCGAAGGCAGTGCTCTACCAGGCTGAGCTACACCCCGAACCAGTGGTCAGGACAGCGCCCCAACCGGCGGCGGACTATACGCAAAGCCCCCCGCTGACGCAACGGATTCACGGCCGTATCAGGGGGTGCGAATGGCCAGTAGGCGGATCTCCGACATGTCCTCGATGGCGAAGCGCAGGCCTTCACGGCCGAGCCCGCTATCCTTGACGCCACCGTAGGGCATCTGATCGGTGCGCCACGACGGTACATCGCCAATGATCACGCCGCCGACCTCCAGTGTGTCCCAGGCCTGCTGCATGCGGTAGAGATCGCGGGTGAAGATTCCGGCCTGAAGACCGAAACGGCTGTTGTTCACGGAGGCCAGGGCCTCGTCGAAGTCCTCGAAGCTGGACAGCACGGCGGCTGGCCCGAACGCCTCTTCGGTCACCAGCTTCTGGTCTCCGCCGACGTTTTCCATCAACGTCGCCTGGAGCATGGCCCCGTCGCGATCGCCACCACAGAGCAGCGTGCCGCCGCCGGCCTGGGCTTCTTGAATCCAGTCATGTAACCGTTTGGCTTCCCCTTCGGAGATCATCGGGCCAATAAAGGTATCGCGGTCCTTGGGGTCACCCACCTTGAGGGATTTGGTCGCCTCGACAAAGCGGTCTCGGAACGACTCATAGACGCTGCTGTGAATCAGGATTCGCTGGACACCGATACAGCTCTGACCAGACTGGTAGAACGCGCCGATCAGCATGCGCTGCACGGCATCCTCCAGATCATCCCAGGTCTCGTCGACGATGCAGGCGGCGTTGCCGCCCAGTTCCATCACGACCTTCTTCTTTCCTGCGCGGGCCTTGAGTGCCCAGCCGACGGTGTCGGAGCCGGTGAACGACAGCAGTTTAAGCCGATGGTCCTCAACCAGTGCGTCGGCGGCATCGCGCGTCATCGGCAGAATCGAAAATGCGCCGTCGGGCAGGTCGGTCTCGGCCAGCGTCTCTCCGATGATCAGGGCGCCGACCGGTGTACGTGATGCCGGTTTCAAGACGAACGGACAGCCAGCCGCAATCGCCGGCGCCACCTTGTGCGCGGCAAGATTCAGCGGGAAGTTGAACGGCGATATGAATGCGCAGGGACCAATCGGGACGCGTTTGTACATGCCCTGGTAGGCGGCGGCGCGGGCCGCATTTGCCAGGGGGATGACGGCACCGATGTCATGTTCGGTTTCGGCCGCGGCGACGCGAAACGTTTCGATCAGCCGTGTGACTTCGCCCTCGGCGTCATTGATCGGCTTGCCGGCCTCGATGCAAAGACTTTCCGCCAGTTCGTCGAAGCGATCACGAAAGCGTGACACGCAGTGCTCCAGCACCTCACGCCGCTGATAGGGCTTCAATGCGGCCATTGCCGGCGTGGCGGCTTCCGCCGCCGCGATCGCCTGGTCCAGCGTGGTTTCATCCGCAAGGGCAACGCGTGTGGCGACACCGCCGTTGTACTTGTCGGTCACATCCAGATCGGTGTTCGCCTGGACGGCTTTGTTCGCCAGATAGTAGGGATACTGGTCCTTGAGCATCGTGTCTCCTAGTGCAATCCATGATGCAAGTCGATGGTCGGGCCAGGCCCGCGACTTGGCTCTAATTGTTGACTTTGATCCGCCCCAGTCGTTCGGTGAGCTTGGCGTTTTCTCGGTAATCGACCGGCATGACCACCAGCGCCGGCCCCTCATGGGCCAGGGCTCGGTCCAGCGCAGGCCTGAGTTCAGACGCCCGGTGCACGTATTCACCCTGCCAGCCGAAACTCTCGGCCAGCTTGAGCCAGTCCGGATTGCCGAAGGACAGATTGGTGTGACGCTTGAACTCGTCCTGCTGCTTCCACGCGATCAGCCCGTAGCCGCCATCTTCCCAGACCAGCATCGTCACGTTCGCATTCAGGCGCGAGGCCGTCTCCATTTCCTGCACATTCATCATGAAATCGCCATCCCCGGCGATGCCAAGCACCTTGCGGTCCGGGTGGACCAGGTGTGCTGCAATCACGCCCGGCAACGGCAAACCCATGGAGCAAAAGCCGTTAGGAATGAGGCAGGTATTCGGTTCGTGGCAGTGGTAGTAACGGGCCGTCCACATCTTGTGCGCGCCGACACCGGACAGGAGGATGTCGTTGGGTCCCAGCGCCTGCCGCACATCCCAAATGGCCTTCTGTGGCTTGATCGGGCCGTCTTCGTCATCCTCGGCGTGCTCACTAAATTCACTGAGCATGCGTTCGCGCACATCGGCCTGCACGGCGAAATCGTAATCCGGAACACCGTCACGCTCGAAGCGCTCGTTGAGCATCCACAGGCAGTGCGCCAGATCACCCACGACCTCGACGGCGGGGTGATAGTCGCGGTCGATCTCGGCGGGCTCGAAGTCGATATGAATCACGGCACAGCGATCACCGCCCAGATTCCAGCGGCTGGGCGGGTACTCGACCATGTCGTAGCCCAGAGTAATCACGACATCGGCTGTCTCGACCGCATCGACAACATAATCGCGTTGCCCGAGCCCGATGGTGAACAGCGAATACGGCGCGTCCATGTCCACCGCGCCCTTGCCCATGAACGTGCTCATGACACCGATGCCGGTGCGCTCACAAAGTTTGCGTAGCTGTCGGGACGCGCGGCGGCGGATCGCACCATTGCCGGCGATGATCACCGGTGATCTGGCGTTGCGCAGCAGTTCGTAGGCGCGGTCGACGATCTTGTCGTCGGGCACCGGTCGGCGGAAGCGGCGCGGTTCGACCGGCTCGGTGGTCGCATCGCGCTTGGCGATGTTTTCCGGCAGCTCAAGCAGCACGGCGCCGGGTTTTTCCCGGCGTGCAATGCGAACAGCCTTGCGCACGATCTCGGGAACGGCGTCAGGTTCGTTGATGGTCTGCGCCCACTTGGTCACCGGTTCGTACATGCCGACCACATCCATGATCTGGTGGCTTTCCTTGTGCTGACGCGCCGTGGCGCCCTGCCCCGTGATGCACAGCAGCGGAGCGCGATCCATGTTGGCGTCAGCAACGCCGGTCAACAGATTCGTCGCGCCGGGTCCGAGCGTGCCCAGACAGCCTGCAGGGTTGCCCGTTAGACGCCCATAGACCTCCGCCATGAACGCGGCGCCTTGTTCGTGTCGCGTGAGAATGAATTCGATGCTGGAATTCTCCAGCGAAAGCATGAAATCGGCGTTCTCTTCACCCGGCACGCCGAAGATGTACTCGATGCCTTCGAGTTCCAGGCACCGCACCATCAAGTCAGAAGTTTTCACCCGTCGCACTCCATGTGTCAGACCAGACCCCAGGTTCCCCTGCGCAACGGTACACCACTGCTATGACCGCTCCAGTTCCGATGCAGACCAGGGAGTGACTCACGGCACATTCGGGGATCACGCACGCCTCATCCCGCCCAGGACGCCAAACCCGCAGACATGAATTTACGGATCAGGCGCAACCGGTTCTTCAGGCTCCGACAGAGCGGGCGATGAATCGGCCGGCTCCGAAGATTGGGCGGGCGCAGCGTCTGTGTTGACCGGCGCCTGCGGCACCTTGCCGTCACTCTCCTCCGCCTCTTCTTCCGGCGCATCCTCGCCGTCCGTCCGGGGGGCTGTTTCCTCGGCGCGTTCGGGCGGCGGACGCTCCGTTTCGGTGGCCTCGTCGGTGTCTTCCACGCTGGGCTCATCAGCCGGCTGGGCGGCGGCCTCTTCCTGCACGGCCTCCTCGGTGGTCTGGATACCGACCCGGAAAGCCGCGAAGCCTGGCATCACCACCTGGTTCAACGCCATGCCTAGGATCCGTCCCCGGTAGGGCGATCTCACCTCATGGCGAACGTTGGTGATCGGGTCGGTGATCGTGCCCAGTACCGTGCCTTCCGTGACCACATCACCAACTCGCACCAGGGTCAGCAGAATTCCGCCGTGGTCCGAGCGCACCCAATACGACTCGTAGAACACCGGCTGTGGCGTTGACCAGCGACGTTCTCGATCAATCATGCCCAGCTGATGCATCAGCGTCTCGATACCACGCACGCCCTGGTCGACTTGTTGTGGCTGAAGACGCAGCGGCTCGCCGGCCTCCAACGTCACGGCCGGAATACCCGAATCGACCGCCGCCCGCCGCAACGTGCCCTTCGCGCCCTCGGTGTGGAGCACGGCGATACCCCCGAATCCGCGGCTCAGTTCCACCACCGCGGGCTGGGTGAGATCTGCTCGAAGCTGCGGCAGGTTGGTCCGGTGGAACGACCCGGTGTGCAGATCGGCCAGCCGGTCGCAGTGCTCAATGACTTCGGTGAAGAAGGAATACGCCACGCGGGAGGCCAGGCTGCCGGTCGGCGAGCCGGGAAAATAGCGATTGAGATCACGCCGGTCGGGCAGATATCTCGAATTGCGCTGAAAACCAGCCAGGTTGACGATGGGCACGCCGATCACGGTGCCGGACAACGCTTTCGGGTCCAGCGAATGCACGACGCGGCGGATGATCTCGATGCCGTTGAGCTCATCACCATGCACGGCGCCGGTCAGGCACAGCACCGGCCCTTCCTGCGCGCCATGCGAAATCAGTACGGGCGTCGCCCCGCCGAGTTGACCGAAATGGTAACTCGCGGTCCAGGCCAACTGCCGCCAGGTACCGGGTTCAACCGATTGCCCCAGCAACTGGAACGGCTGGACCCCGTCTGGGTCGACCTCCGGATCGGGCGGAGTGGCCACCGGCTCTGCGCCTGCTGCCACATCGGCTGCGGACGGAGCCGCTGTCGCCGTCTCGCCCTGCGAGGCGGCCCTGGTTGACGCGCTCGAAACACCCGCCTCTTCCAGCGCCGGCTCTGGCGCGCTGTTGGTGACCGGGGCTTGCGCGATGGCGGCGGGCCCAGACAGCGCTGCGGCAGACAAGGCGATGATGATGCGATTGATCATGGTGTTGCAAACTAGCAAAGATCCCTTCCTTTCTGGAAAAACGGACGCTGTTCATGCTGGATTCGTGCGACCGGCGTGGCGATTCCCTAGACTGATACTCGGGCATTCAACAGACGCAAGACTTCATGCGATGGTTCCTTTCGGCTGTGATCGCAGCCAGTTTGGCCAGTTCCTTCAACGCCACGGCTGACAGCCGCACGCCCGGCAAGGTCATTGCCGGTTGGGTAGAAAAAGTGAGCCTCCAGCCGTGGAACGTGATTGTTTCAGCCAAGCTGGATACTGGCGCTCTCACGTCGTCCATCCACGCCGAAGATATTGAGCGCTTCGAGAAAGACGACGAACGCTGGGTGAGGTTCACGCTGGTTCTGGAAGACGAGAACGATAAGGTCCATCGCATCGAAACCGAACAAGCGCTCGCCAGAAACGTCCGAATCAAGGACCATGACGACCCCAGCGCGCGCCGCGCGGTCGTGGAACTGGAACTGTGCTTCGATGGCCGCAGGCACCGGACACAGTTCTCGCTCGCAGATCGCGGCGACTTCATCTACCCCGTGTTGTTGGGCCGCCGCTTCATGGAGGATGTCGCCGTCGTTGATCCGGAAAGCACGTTTTTGACCCAGGCGCGCTGTGAATGAGCGTTGGCTCCCGGACCTGCACGCGGCGGTCGGGGCTAATTGTTGACCACCGGTCCCAGGGGAGATGGGGATGACTGACGTGACACTGCACGCACTAATTGAAGCCATGGGGTCCATGGCCGCATTCAGCGGGACACTCCATTGAGAAATCTGCCGGTCTGGATCATCGCCGCGCTGCTCATGGTCGCCGGCGGCCTGCTGTGCGCCTACAAGGTCAATGTACTCGGACTCCCGTTGCTGCCGAGCACCGACGCCGCAGTGTGGACCGTCGAAGCCCGGGCCGCGTTTCGCGCACGAGGCGGCCCCGTCAAGGCAACGCTGCTCATTCCGCGCGAACCGCCTGGTTTTGAACGCCTGGATGAGAACTACATTTCGAACGGGTTTGGAGTCTCTCAGGAAGTCAGCGGCCAGAACCGGGCAGCACTGTGGGCGGTGCGCCGGGCTAGCGGAATCCAAGCGGTCTACTACCGCCTGACGGTCTTTGAAACCCAAACCGGCAACACCACGCATAACGACCCCTTTCCGGGCTATCCCCGTGTGCCGGACTATGGCGAGTCCACCCAGGCCGCTGTGAACGCCTTGCTCAACGAAGTGCGTTCGGAGTCCGCCGACATCGCGACCTTCGCACGCGCCCTGATCGCGCGGATGAACCGTGAGGGAGCCAATCCTTCGGTCGACAGCCTGCGCACCGGCGGCGACAGCCCCGGCGCGTGGGCGCAGTGGCTGGTCGATGTACTGGCCGGAGCGCGCATCCCGGCCCGTGTCATCTGGGGTCTTCCGCTGGTCGATGGCACGCGTGACGCAACCCTGGTGCCGTACATCGAAGTGCATAACGAACAGCGCTGGATCCCCATGTCGCCGGAGACGGGAGTGGTCGGCCTGCCGGACGACTTTCTGGTCTGGCGCATCGGCAACGACCCGCTGCTGGCGGTGGATGGCGGGGCGCAGCCCGATGTCCGCTTCTCGGTGACACGTAGCCAGCGTCAGATCGTGTCCATCGCGCGTGACCGGGCGAAACTGCACGGCTCGCTGATGCTGGACTACTCGCTGTTTTCGCTCCCCGTTCAGACACAGAACGTCTATCGGGTGTTGCTCACCGTGCCGTTGGGGGCCTTTCTGGTCGTGCTGCTGCGCAACGTGGTCGGCGTCAAGACCTTCGGTACCTTCATGCCGATCCTGATCGCGCTGGCGTTCCGTGAGACCAAGCTGCTGTGGGGGATCGTGCTGTTTTCTCTGATCGTGGCCCTTGGCCTTGGACTACGGTTTGCGCTGGAGCGGTTAAAGCTGCTGCTGGTTCCGCGCCTGGCATCGGTCCTGATCATCGTGATTCTGCTGATGTTGTTCGTCAGCCTGGTGAGCCATCACCTGGGCATGAACCGCGGCCTGTCGATTGCGCTGTTCCCGATGGTGATTCTCGCGATGACCATCGAGCGCATGTCGCTGGTGTGGGAGGAACATGGTGCCTGGGAGGCCATTCTCCAGGGCGGTGGCAGCCTGCTCGTCGCAGCCGCGGGCTTCCTGATCATGAGCAACCAAACGCTCACGCATCTCGTATTCGTCTTCCCGGAATTACTGCTCGTGCTGCTCGGCGGCTGCCTGATTCTGGGGCGTTATACCGGCTATCGGCTGTCGGAGTTCTGGCGCTTCCGCGCCGTGCTAACCGGCAAAGACCCGTAATGCGCTGGCCTGGCACCATCTTGCGCGAGGCCGGCATTTTGTCGATGAATCAGCGTAACGCTGATTTCATCATGCTCAACAACGCACGCCGCCTTTATCCGCTGGTTGACGACAAACTGAAAACCAAGGAACTGGCCAAACGCGCAGGCATCGCGGTGCCCGCGCTGTATGGGGTGATTCGCACCGAGCACGCGATCAACGAGCTGGATGCGCTGCTGGGCGAGCACAAGTCCTTCGTCGTCAAGCCGGCTCACGGCAGCGGAGGCAACGGCATCCTGGTCATCACCGATCGCCGTCAGGGTCGTTTCGTGAAAGCCAGTGGCTCGATGATTTCGCGGGATGAGCTGGGCCACCACATCTCCAACATCCTGTCGGGCATGTTCAGCCTCGGCGGCATGCCTGACCAGGCCATGATCGAATACTGCGTGCAGTTCGATCCGATTTTTGAAGATGTCGCGTTTCAGGGCGTGCCGGATATCCGCACCATCGTGTTCCGTGGCGTGCCCGTCGCCTCTATGGTCCGGCTGCCGACACGGGCATCCGATGGCAAGGCGAATCTGCATCAGGGTGCCGTCGGCGCCGGCATCGACATGGCCAGCGGCCAGACCCAGTCCGGTGTTTGTCAGAACGCCCGCGTGTCCACGCACCCAGATACCGGGGCCGCACTCGCAGGCATCGGCATCCCTGGCTGGGAGACCTTGTTGCTGTTGGCCGCACGCTGCTACGACCTCGCCGCACTAGGCTATCTGGGCGTCGATGTGGTGCTGGACCGAGAGTTCGGCCCACTGGTGCTGGAACTCAACGCACGCCCAGGACTGTCGATCCAACTGGCGAATCGCCGCGGGTTGTTGCCGGCGCTCAAAGCCATCGAAGGGATGGAATCAATTCCGACCGCCGCCGACGAACGCGTCGCGCTGGGGCTGGACTTGCTTGCAGGCTCTGCAACGTCATAATGCAGCAACGATGCGAATCGGCAACGGTCCGTTCATCGAACATCATCGCGGGACGATGCGCTCAGGCGCTGGCGATTCTGGCTGCCACGTCGACGCGACATATCAATAAAAAACTCCGTGCGAACTCCGAGGAAGATCATGAAACACAGCCTGACTGGCGTGCTGATCGCCGTGACCATCATCCTGACGGGCTGCGGCTCACAGGGCGACCCGATCCAAGTTGAAAATGGCTGGGTCCGCGCCCTGCCCCCTGGCGCCAAGATGACGGCCGGTTATGTCACCGTCACCAACAACGGCGACGGCGAACTGCGAATGCTCGGCGTCTCCAGCCCGAATTTCGGCCGGATCGAAATGCACAGCACCTATCTCGAGGACGGCGTGCAGCGCATGCGCATGGTCGACGGCTACAAGGTCGCTCCCGGTGAATCGCTGGAACTGAAAGCCGGTGGCAATCATCTGATGATGCGGTTCCCTCGTGATCTGGAAGCCACTAGCGGAACCATCCCGGTCTCTCTCGCCTTTCGCGATGCGGCCGGCGAACTCGTTTCGATAGAATCAGCGTTCGAGCTGCGACAGTCAGCGCCGAACTGAATGTCAGCCCCCGCAGTCTGACCCGACCGCAGCATCCTGCCAGCCACTAGCGCGGAAATTCTCCCGCGCTGGCGTCTGCGGCACGCGTAAAATGGGCTGATGCATCTCGTCACTCTTGTTGCCAGCCTGGTTGCACTGCTATTCGGGCCGTTCGCCTATGCCTGGCTGAATCGTCAGCGACGGCTAAGCGCCGTGCTCGATGGCTTTGTGTTCGTCAGCATCGCCGGCATTGTCCTGCTCGAAGCCCTGCCCGAAGCCGTCGCACACGGCGGCGTGCTGGCATGGTTGGCGCTGGCGATTGGCATGTTCGGTCCGACCCTGGCGGAATCGTTACTGCACCATGCCGCCCGGGAGACGCATCTACTCACGTTGCTGCTGGGCGGTTTCGGCCTGATCCTGCATGCGACTGTCGATGGCGCAGCCTTGTCCGAACCCGCACACGCCGGGCCGGGCCTGGCACTGGCAGTGGTGTTACACCGCATTCCGGTCGGGCTGGCCATCTGGTGGTTACTGCGCCCGACCTTCGGCCTGCGCACTGCCTGGTTGACGCTGGTGCTCATGCTCGTGGGGACCGCCGCCGGTTTCTCGATGGGCGGCGAGATCGCGGCCCACGGCACCACGCCGGCACTCGCCATCTTCCAGGCCTTCATCGCCGGCTCAATTCTGCATGTGGTGTTCAACAAGCCGCATCTGGGCGATCGATACGCCGTCGACTCTCACGACCATGTATCGCCCCGGTACGAAGGCATCGGCAATGTGCTGGGCCTGGGCGTGGTCGTGGCTGTCGCGTTGCTGCACGGCGAAGCGCACTCGAGCCACTCCAACCCCATCGAACTACCCTGGGCGCGCCTGTTGGATCTCACGCTGATCAGCGCGCCTGCACTGCTGCTCGGCTTCGGGCTGGCAGCCGCTCTCGGCCTTTGGCTGCCCGAATCTCCAGTGCGCTGGTTGCAGCGTGGCCCGGCACTGCGCCAAGCCTGGCGCGGCATGCTGTTCGGCCTGCCCTTGCCGGTTTGTAGCTGCGGCGTGCTGCCGGTCTACCGCTCGCTGGTACAGCGCGGTGTGCCGGGCTGCGCGGGCATCGCATTTCTCGTCGCCACGCCGGAACTGGGCCTGGATGCGCTACTGCTGTCGCTGCCCCTGCTCGGCGAATCCATGACCCTGGCGCGAGTGATCGCCGCCGCGGTGCTCGCGCTGGCGGTGGGCTGGTGGGTTGGATCGAGACTACCTGCAGGCGAAGCGGCCGCGCCGGTGCACACAGCTGGCTGCTGCGAGCCGAGCGCCACACCGGAACAAGCCCCCGCAAGCCCATCATGGCGCGATTTCTTCACGCAGCTGGACGAGATGGTTCGGGCCACCGGGCCTTGGCTGATCATCGGACTGGTGCTGGCGGCGATTGCCGAGCCCCTGCTTGATCAGGCGCCATTCATGGCCTGGCCGGGTCTCGTCCAGGTGCTGTTCTTCGCCGTGCTGGGCATTCCCGTCTACGTCTGCGCGAGCGGCGCCACGCCCATCGTCGCCATTCTGCTGGCCGGCGGGCTGTCACCCGGTGCCGGGCTGGCTTTCCTGCTATCCGGGCCGGCGACGAATGTCGCGAGCTTCGGCCTGCTCCGCAATCTTCACGGGCGCGCGACCGCACTTCGCTTTGCCGGTGCCATGGTTGCGGGCGCGGTGCTGCTGGGCCTGATCACCAATGCCGTGCTCGGTGACGGCGGCCAGTTCGACGCCGAAGCCCTGCATCACCTGGACGGCAATTGGCTGCAGTGGGGATGTCTCGCGCTACTCGGGCTGCTGGTGGGAGCCGCCGTGCTACAGCAAGGGGCTCGGCGCTTTTTCGCCGATGGACTGCGAGGCGAGCACGCCCCACAGCCGCATCAGCACTGACAGCAGCCGCGCGGTCCCGAATCAGGCCGCGACGTCGACCTTCGGGGCTGTGCGTGCCAGGGCTTCTTCCCGCAATTGCTGCACCGCCTCGGTCAGCGACACGGTCTGCTGCTGCTTTCGGCCCAGCCGCCGAATCGTCACCTTGCCCTCCTCCGCCTCGTTGCGGCCCAGCACGAAGATTGCGGGGATCTTGTTGTTGCTGTGCTCGCGGATCTTGCGGTTGATCTTTTCGTTGCGGATGTCGAGCTCGACACGCAGGCCAGCGGCCTTGAGCGCGGCGGCAACCTCGCGGGCATAGTCGTCGGCGTCGGAGACGATGGTCGCGACCGCGACCTGAACCGGTGCCAGCCAGAATGGCAGCGCGCCGGCATATTGCTCGATCAGAATGCCGATGAAGCGCTCCAGCGAACCGAGAATCGCCCGGTGCAGCATGGCCGGACGCTTGCGACTGCCGTCCTCCGCCACATACTCGATATCGAAGCGCTCGGGCAGATTGAAATCCACCTGCACCGTCCCGCACTGCCAGCCGCGGCCGATGGCGTCGTACAGGGTGAACTCCAGCTTCGGACCATAAAACGCCCCGTCGCCTTCGGCGATGACGTAGTCCACGCCCATCATTTCGCAGGCCTGTTTCAACTCGCCCTC
>JAGLCS010000066.1 GCA_023146115.1 Abyssibacter sp.
GTGACCGGCAACTAGCGAGGGTGTGGTGGCTAAACGACCACGTTAGTCGCCGATTCCGCGACGCGGTTGGCGACGCTGTTACTGTCTCCCCTGCATAGATGCTGGAGCATGCATCGGGCCGCACTACGGTGACGGTAACAGCAGACTCGCAGCGAATCCGTTGTCTTGTTTAAGGAAAGGTATGAAAACTCGAATCACTGAGTTGTTGGGGATCCGCCATCCAATCATCCAGGGAGGCATGCATTTCGTCGGTTACGCCGAGCTCGCCGCGGCGGTCTCCAACGCAGGCGGACTGGGCATCATTACCGGATTGACCCAGAAAACCCCCGACAAGCTGGCGGCCGAAATCGAGCGCTGCAAGGGGCTGACCGATAAGCCGTTCGGGGTCAATCTGACCTTTTTGCCCATGATGGATGCACCCGATTATCCGGGCCTGGTGCAGGCGGTGATCGAAGGTGGCGTGAAGATTGTTGAGACTGCTGGAAACAATCCCGCCGAGTATCTGCCGGCACTCAAGGATGCCGGGATCAAGGTCATTCACAAATGCACGGCCGTACGGCATGCGTTAAAAGCTCAAAAGATCGGTTGCGACGCGGCCTCGGTCGATGGATTCGAGTGTGGCGGGCACCCCGGCGAGGACGATATCCCCAATATGATCTTGTTGCCGCGTGCTGCCGACGAGTTGGAGATTCCGTTCGTCGCTTCCGGTGGCATGGCGGATGGACGCTCTCTCGTTGCCGCGCTGGCGCTGGGTGCCGATGGAATGAACATGGGCACGCGTTTTCTCGCCACCAGGGAAGCCCCCGTTCACGATAACGTTAAGCAGGCCATTGTCGCCGCGTCCGAACGTGACACGCGGTTGATCATGAAGCCGATACGCAACACCGAGCGAGTGCTGCGAAACCCATCGGTTGATCGTGTCCTCGACATTGAGCGTGACAGGGGCAGCGACCTGCATTTCGACGACATTGCCAGCGAGGTTGTCGGCGTCTATCCGCGGGTGATGCTGGAAGGTCAGGCTGACAGTGGGCCGTGGTCATGCGGCATGGTCGCCGGCCTGATCAACGACATTCCGACGTGTCAGGAACTGATCGATCGGATCATGACCGAAGCGGACGGCATCATCCGGGAGCGTTTGGCGAACGCGCTTTGACCCAGCGTCGGGTAACCATTGACGGCTCGACGGGCCCAGCCTGGGAGCTTGCTTCGGGCACGTGGCCGGTGCTCCAGGCAACGGCGTTTTCAGTACCCCCGCCGTTGAATGACGTGAGCGTCGCGCTCCAGCGCCTCGCGAAAATCCGGATGGGCGATCGTGATCAGGCGTCGAGTGCGCTCGGCCAGGTTTTGCCCCTTGAGTTCGGCCGCGCCGAATTCGGTGACGATGACATCCACCTCGCTGCGGGCGGTGGTCACAGGCCCTGACAGCCGGGCGGTGATGCGGCTGAGGCGGCCGCCCTTGGCGGTCGCGGGCAGGGCGATGATCGACCGTCCACCCGGCGAGCGCGCACCGGCGCGGACATAATCGACTTGACCGCCGGTGCCGCCGAAGTAGCGGTCACCGCTTTGCTCTGCGTTGACCTGGCCGGTCAGGTCGACCTCGACGGCCGAGTTGATCGTCACCAACTGATCCAGTTGGGCGAGCACGGCGGCATCGTGGGTGTAGCCTGCGCGACGCATACCCAACTGGGGATTGCGGTCGGCGAACGCGAACAAGCGGCGCGTACCGATCAGTGCGCCGGTGATGGATACGCCCGCATCGACGGACTTGCGGGCGTTGGTCACCACACCAGCCTCGACCAAATCGACCAGGCCGTCGCCGATCATGCCGGAATGCACGCCGAGGTCGCGACGGTCGGTCAGCAGGCGCAAGGTGGCATCCGGGACCGCGCCGATTCCGACCTGCAGAACGCTGCCATCTTCGATGTATGCGGCCAGCATTGTCGCGATGGCCTGGTCCGTTTCGGTGACTGGGGCGGCCTGCACCTCGACCGGGGGGCGTGAGACCTGCACGGCACAATCAATCTTCGATGCAGGTAGCAGTGCGTCGCAGTGCGTGAATGGCACCTGATCATTGACCTCGGCAATCACCACCCGGGCTTTCGCCACGGCAGCTTGAGTAAAGTCGTTGATCAGTCCATAGCTGTGATTCCCGTTCGCGTCGGGCGGGCTCACTTGCACAAAAGCCACATCGCAGCCGATCAGCCTCTGCTCGATCATGGGCGCCACCTGGCCGACGTGGCAGGGAATGATCTTGAGCCGCTGTACCTTGCTCAGGGCGCGCAGGGCGCCCATCGCTCCCATGCTGGACAACCCGATGCGATCCGCTGCCGCGATCGTGAGCACGCCGGAAAAACTGGTAGCCGCAAAGGCTGATAGCTCGCCGACCGCCTCGGCCTGGGCAATCAACGTTTCGATCAGCGTGCTCGGCTCGCCACAGGCTTGACCCCAGATGATGTGGTCGCCGGGGCGCAGATAGCGGGTCAGGTCGAGATCGGTCGCGTGGCTCGTCGCCGTCATGTGCGTGCGGCCAGCTTCAGCAAGGTTTGAGCGCGTGCCAGATGCGGCCGGTCGAGCATGCTGCCTCGATGGCCGATGGTGCCGGCCTCGGGGTTTGCCGCGAACAGATCGACGATCTCCTGGGCGGCAGCCACTTCGTCCGCATTCGGCGTAAAGGCTTGGTTGATCACGTCCACCTGCGCCGGGTGAATGGCGAGCATGCCGCCAAAGCCGGCGCGTCGAACCTGGATTGCCCGTTCTCGTAGCCCGTCGAGGTCGCGAAAATCGCCATGAATCGTTTCCACGGCTACGACGCCCGCGGCGGTGGCCCCAAGCAGGCACAGGCTGCGCGCGAGTTCGTAGGTGAAGCCATAGCGGCCATCCGAGTCGCGGTTCTCGCTGGCGCCGACGTCATCGGCCAGGTCTTCGGCGCCCCAACTCATGGCCACGAGGCGTGGAGCCCCGCGGTACTGTCCGGTCGTGAACATGCCGGCGGCGGTTTCCGTCACCAGCGCAATGATCGCCGTGGAGCCGGACTCAATGCCATGGGCGGCCTCCAGGGCTGACAGATAGTGATCCAGGCGTTCGATGTCTCCCGGCCCGCAGGATTTGGGGAGCATGATGCCGCCCGGCCGACCAGGCATCACCGCGGCCAGGTCGGCCAGGGCGTGCGACCCCTCCAGCGGGTTGATGCGCACCCAGAGCCGCGCCAGGTCATCGGCATGAGTCTGGAGCAGCGCTGGTATCTGTTCGCGCGCCAGCGGCTTCGCCTGCTCGGTCACCGCGTCCTCCAGGTCGAAGATCACGATATCGGCGTCGCTTGCCGCCGCCTTGTGCATCTTGCGCTCGCTGTCGCCTGGCGCAAAAAGCCAGGATCGCGCCGGTATTGGAAGTTGCATCATGAGGGTCGTAGCCTGATCGCAGGCTGTGATCGGACAGGCCGGCTATTCTGTCGCAATCACGAACCGCTTGCTTGCGACCCTCTGATGCCTGCCGCGGCCTCAGGCCGCCATGACCATCACCGCCTTGGCATTGACGAATTCACGGACACCAAAGCCGCCATGTTCGCGGCCGTAGCCTGAATTCTTGACGCCACCAAAGGGCATGTTGGGCTGAGCCAGGCCGAAGCCGTTGACGAAGACCATGCCGGTGTCGAAGTGCTTGGTGGCCAGTTCGATGGCGCGGTCGGTGTCGGCGCTGAAGATGCCGCCGCCGAGGCCGAAGCGGCTGTCGTTGGCAATGCGCATGGCATCGTCGCTGTCCTTGGCGCGGATCAACGAGGCGACGGGACCAAACAGTTCGTCGTCGTAGGCCGGTTGGCCGGGCTCCACGTTTTCCAGCACCGTCGCCGGGTAGAAATAGCCGGGCCCGTCTGGTTTCTCACCGCCGCATAGCACGGTGGCGCCGGCGTCCACGCTCTTGCGCACCTGGTCGTGCAGGTCATCGCGCAGGTCTTGGCGGGCCATGGGACCGACATCCGTGTCGTCCGCCATCGGGTCACCGCTCTTCAGCGACTGCATGGCCTGGACGAACCTGTCCTTGAACTGATCGTAAACGGCGTCGGTGACGATGAAACGCTTTGCAGCCACGCAGGTCTCGCCATTGTTGTAGACCCGGCCCATGACGCACATCTGCACGGCCCGGTCCAGATCGGCGTCCTCCAGCACCAGATAGGCGTCGTTGGAGCCGAGTTCCAGCACCGTTTTCTTCAGGGCCTTGCCCGCCTGCTCGCCGATGATGCGTCCGGCCGACGGGCTGCCGGTGAGCGTCACGCCACGCACCTTGTCATGGGCGATCACGGCATCCGACTGGTCGTGATCGATGACCAGCACCGTGAACAGGTGCTCGGGCAATCCGGCTTCGCGATAGATCCGCTGCAGTTCCAGCGCACTGCCGGTGACCGATTCGGCGTGCTTGAGCAGCACGCCGTTGCCCGCCATCAGATTGGCGATGGAGTAGCGCACCACCTGATAGCACGGGAAATTCCAGGGCTGGATGCCGTAGATGACGCCGATTGGCTCGTAGGCGATCAGGCCGTACTCGCCACTTTGCAGCTCGCGCCGTTCGGTGGCGAGTTGTGCGGGCGCGTGCTCGGCCGTCCACTGGCAGATGCCGGCACAAAGCTCGACCTCTTCCATCCCCTGTGACCGCAGCTTGCCCATCTCGGTGGTCATCAGATCGGCCAGCTTGTCCTGATTGGCGGCCAGGCCCTCGCCGATCTTGCGGATGATGTCGGCCCGATCTTCTAGCGAGACCAGCTTCCATTGCTCGAAGGCTTCGTGGCAGCGGTCGATCGCCGCTTGCATTTGCTCGTCGCTCATCTGCGGATAGCGGGCGAGTTCTTCGCCGGTGTTGGGGTTGTGGGTGATGGCGTCGCTCATGTTGTGTACTCCAGGGAGTGGGTATGGCGGAGGGGTCAGGCCAGTTCCGCGAGCAGAATGGCGCAGGCGAAACCGGCCGAGGTGGCCAGGGCGACCCAGGGGCCTCCCTGTTCAAAGGCTTCGGGGAACATGGTGTCGGCCAGCATTGCGAGAATGCCGCCGGCCGCCAGCGCCAGCAGAAAGCTTTCGCCGGCGGCGGGAATATCGGCCAGCAGGACGTAGCCGAGCACGCAGGAGGCCGTGCAGGCGATGCCGACCAGCGACCAGGCCACGATGATGTAGGTGGCCGAGCGGCCGGTCTGGCGCATGCCCACCGTGCTGGCGATGGCCCCGGGCAGGTTGGACAGGAACACCGCGCCGAGCAGCACCAGCCCCAGGCCGGGGCCGCTCTCGGCCGCCAGCCCCATGCCGATGGCCGCGTTTTCGGGAATGCCGTCGAGCACCGTGCCCATGAGTACGGCCATGCCGCTGATGCCGGCCTGCTGGCGCGATTCCGGAATCCGCGCGGCCTGGGGCATCACGTCCTGCGGGTCGTTGCCTTGCAGCCGCGGACTTTCGTCGGCGGCATGGTCCAGCAGCTGATCCAGTCCGATATAGAGCAGGGTGCCGGCGAACAGGCCCAGCAGGGCATAGCCCACCGAGCCGGTCTCGACAGCTTCGGCCATCAACTCGAAGGTCAGGGCCACTACCAGCGTGCCGGCGCCGAAGGCGATCACGGCGGCCAGCAGGCGGCGTGGGATGTGGACCAGCAACCCCAGCGCCACGCCCAGCGGAAACGCGGCGCTGGCCAGCAGGCCGTAGAGCAGGGCGGCCGTCACTGGTTGGACTGGCGGCTCCGAATGGCCTTGATCAGCTCATCCTTGTTCATCTGGCTGCGGCCCTCGATGTTCAGTTCAGCAGCCCGGTTGCTCAGCTCGTCCACCGATCGGGATTCCAGTGAGGTATTGGGGTTGCCGGTGCCCTGGGTGTTCTTGTTCGGGGTCCGGTTTTCTTCGCGGCGCTGGCTGTTGACGGTGCGTGCGGCGATGGACTTCGCCTCGTCCGCGGAACGGCCCCGGTCGAGTTCGCTCTGCTTGACGTGCTCGTATTGCCGTTCGTCCTTGTCGCTCCATGCTTGTGGCATTGCGCTCTCCTGTGTCGTGCGAACACCGGGCTCAATGCCCGGCATCCGGCTCGGGGGGATGAACCTGTTCGCGCAGCTCGGCCACCTGCTCCGGTGACACCTGCGCCCGTTCGGGGGCGCGTTCGCCAAAGCGTTCGCGGACAAAGCTCGCCAGCGTGGCGACCTGTTTATCGTTCAGCCGCCAGGCGAAATCAGGCATGGTCAAAACGGTCGGATCTTGCTGCGTCTGCACACCCTGGGCACCCTGCAGAATCACCTTGATCAGGTTTGACGGGTCGTCCTGTGCGGTGGCGGAGTTGTTAACCAGTGCCGGAAACGCGCCGGGCATGCCCTGGCCCTGCAGGTGACAGGCCTGACAGTTGTCCATGAACAGGCGTTCGCCGGCGGTGACGCCACCATGGCCGTCGCCGATCGGCACGGCGGGCGGTGGCATCTTGCCGATCCGGATGGCCTGCGCCGTGCCGGATTGAGCCGGTCGCGAGGCAACCGACGGCGACAGGCCGCTGTTGTCGCCCGTCGGGGCGGTCGCGATCACAGTCTCGCCGTCCTCGTAACGCAGCGATTTCAGATAGGTTGCGATGGCCCGCAGGTCGTCTTCGGTGAGGTATTGGAGGCTGTCGTGGATGGCTTCCTTCATCGTTCCGGTGGCGGCGCTGCGTGACGCGGCCCCGGTTTGCAGGAACTGGACGATCTCGTTTTCCGGCCAGTCGGCCAGGCCCGGAGCGTCGCTAGTGCCTTCGCCGGCGGGCAGACGTGGTGCGTGCCAGCCCTGGATGCTGTGACCCATGAAGGCCTGGTCGGTCTTGCGCGCCATGGCCAGGTTGCGGGGTGTGTGGCAACTGCCGCAATGGCCTGGCCCCGTCACCAGATAGGCCCCTCGGTTCCAGCGGTCGGACTGCTGCGGATCCGGCTCGAACCGGCCGTCATCAAGGAACAGCAGGTTCCATCCCCACATGGCGGCCCGCCAGCTGAATGGCCACATCAGTTCATTACGCTCGTTCGGGACAGCCTGCGGCTCGACATGCTGGAAATAGGTCCACAGCGCCTCGACGTCCTCATCGCTTAGATGCGTGTAGGCCGTGTACGGCATGGCCGGATAAAGGTGTTTGCCGTCCTTGCCGACGCCCTGGCGCAATGCGGTGGTGAATTCCGCCTGCGTCCAGTCGCCGATGCCGTGTTCCGCATCCGGCGTGATGTTCGACGAATAAAGCGTTCCGAACGGCGTTTCGAAGGCGAAGCCACCGGCGTAGGGCGGGCCGTCCGATGCGGTGTGGCAGGCGGTGCAGTCGGCCGCCCGCGCGAGATAGGCACCGCGGCGAATGGTGTCGCCGTCTGCCGAGTCCAGCGCCTCGGCCGACACCGCCAGCTCGACCGGTTCGGCCTGGCTGTACTGCTGGGCCAATGCCGAAGTCGCCGCACCCGCCAGGAGCAGGACCAGGAGCAGCAGCGCAGTCATCCATGAAATGGTGTGCTGACCCATGGCGCTAGACCAGCAGACCGGGCGAGTCGAGATACCGGCTGCGTATGCCGTCGATCATGAAATAGGTCAGCGCGCCCAGGGTACTGGTGGGATTGACGCCGAAGTTCTGCGGAAAGGCGCTGGCGCCGGGCACGAACAGGTTGGGCACATCCCAGACCTGCATGTACTTGTTGACCACGCTGGTGGCGGGGTCGTCGCCCATGATCGCGCCGCCGGTGTTGTGCGTGGTCTGGTAGGGCACGATGTCGTAGGGGCCCTTGCGCAGGTTCTTTTCGATCAGCCGGGGTGTGGGCGACATGGCCTGGGCAATTTTCTCGGCCTTGTTGGTCGTGAACTCCGACATCTTCAGATCGTTGTCGTGGAAGTCGAAGGTCATGCGCAGCAGCGGCTGGCCGAAGGCGTCCTTGTAGGTGGGGTCGAGATCCAGATAACAGTCCTTGTAGGCCATCGACGAGCCATGGCTGCTGATCGACAGGCTGGAGTTGTAGGACTTGGCCAGCGCCTGTTTCCACTGGCCGCCCCACTTGCCGGCGGCCTCGGGCGTGCGGGCCTGGTTAATCGGCCGGCCGCCGGTCTGCCAGGTCACCAGATAGGCGCCGCCGAGAAAGCCATGCTCGCTGTGGTCGAAGGCCGCCGTCTGCCAGTCAAAGACGGCCTGGCCCAGCGCGCCGGCACCGACGAAGGGATTCATGATCTCGTCGTCGAAATAGACATCCACCGAGCCCATGGTCTGGTAGGCGTAGTTGCGCCCCACGTTGCCGCTGCCGGTCTCCGGGTTGTACGGCTCGCCGATGCCGGAATTGAGCAGCAGTTGCACGTTGTGCACCGCGTAGGCGCCGCAGATCACCAGATCCGCCGGTTGTTCGACGATCTGGCCGTCCGGGTCCACATAGCGCACGCCGGTGGCGCGCTTGCCGTCATCGGCCAGCAGGATGTGGGTCACCTGGCAGCCGGTGCGTAGTTCAAAGTTCGGCTTGGGCATGAGCACCGGATGGATGCAAGCCTGCGGCGAGGCCTTGGAATTGTTGTAGCAGCCGAATCGCTCGCAAAAGCCGCAGAAGGTGCAGCCGCCCATGCGCACGCCATAAAGGTTGGTATACGGCGCCGAGACATTGGCTGCCGGCACCGGAAACGGGTGCATGCCGGCCTTTTTCGAGGCGTCATCAAAGATGTTGGTGGCGTTCACCCGCTTGAGCGGGGGCAGCGGAAACGGGGCGCTGCGGTCGCCGGCGAAGGGGTTGCCGCCTTCCTGGAATTCGCCATTCACCGAACCGGCCTGTCCGGAAATGCCGCAAAGGCGCTCGAAGCGCAGGTAATGCGGCTCCAGCTCCTCGTAGCTGATGCCCCAGTCCTGGATGGTCATGTCATCGGGGAGAAAATCCTCGCCGTAGCGTTCGATGGCCCAGGACCGATAGCGGAAGTCGTCCGGCATGCCACGCCAGGTCTGGCCGTTCCAGTGAACCATCGCGCCGCCCACGCCGGTGCCGAGCAGAAAGGAGCCGAGGTGGCGCATGGGCAGCGCGGTCTGGTCACGCTTGTTGCGGAAGGTCAGCGTGGATTGCGACAAATCCTGTTGCAGTTCATGGCGAATGCCGTATTTCAGCTCGTCCATGATCTGCGGATAGGCGAAGTCGGGATCGGTGTTGCGCCATTGGCCGCGCTCCAGCGCCACGACCTCCAGGCCGTCTTCGGTGAGTTCCTGGGCGGCGATGGAGCTGGTCATGCCGAAACCGATGCAGACGACATCGACGGGCTTTTTCTTGATCGCCATGCTCAAACCCCCTGTATCGAGACGGGCGGGTAGGGGTACGGCTGATCACTGCGCTCGGGCCAGGTGTAGAAATTGCCGCGCGCGCCGGGGAAGCCCAGCATCGTCCAGCCCGCCATGTCGCGATTACCGCCGTACATGGGATCGGATAGAAAGCCTTCCTTGCTCATGCGCAGCAGCAGGTTGAAGAAGACCACGCCGTCGATGCCGTCCAGCGATCGGACGCCGTCATCCACGCCGGTGAGCAGGTCGTCTTGTTGATCGGTCGCCAGCTGTGCGAATCGCTTGCCGTGATCCTGCTGCGCGCGCCGGTCCAGCGCCCGCAGCCCGTCACGCATCAGTTCGGCCGGCGGTCGGCGTGACTGATAACCCTGGCTGGGGACGCCGTTGGAAAACGGGCCTTGCATGTACCACCGCGCGCCGCTGCCGAAAGGCCCGGCCAGCTGGCGGTCGATGAACTCGGGGATACCCAGTGCGCTTGCCGCCGGGCTTAGCTCGTCTTCGGGGATGATGCGGTCGGCGGCGGCAGCGAGAATGGCCGCGTCATCGGCATTCAGTACCTGCCACTGGTAGTCGCCGCCGGGGCCGATCTTGCTCGGCGCGGCCAGCGGTGTCGGTGCGGCGCCCCGGGCCAGCGTCGCGGCCCCGGTCGCAGCCGCGACCGAAGCGCTGCCTTTAAGAAATTTTCGTCGATCCAACTGCGTCATGCGAGGCTCCCTGACGGGGGCTCACGTCGCCGGACGTCACCAATCCTTTGGTTCCTGACGCATCCGTGCGTCGTGGAGCGATGTTCAGTCTGTTCTGAACGGCTTCGGTCCCAGGAGTTCCCCGGACCGGGCCGTGGTTACGAGAATCCGGTGGGCGGTCCGCCTGAAACCGCTTCGAATTTGAGTTCGTCGGAGGGGCGGATGTCGGCCTTGACCACCCGGCTCATCAGCGTCAGCGCGCGTTCATTTGCTTCGGCATCGACACTGGCCACGCAGTCGCAGGGCACGAACAGGTCAAACTCCCGCATGTAGGCATCGTGCGCCGTGAACAGCACGCAGACGTCGGCGGCAAAGCCCGCCAGGATCAGGGTGTCGCGGTCCAGATGCCGGAGCAGGATTTGCAGCGTGGTGCCGAAGAAGCCGGAGTGCCGCGGCTTGAGTACAAAGTAGTCGTCGTCTTCGGGATGCAGCAGTTCGGAGACCGGCTTGCCCGGTGCGCCGTCCGCTGTGCAATGGCGGATCACCCCGGCAAAATCGGAGCGCCACTGACCGAAATTGTCGTTGGCGTAGATCACCGGTATGCAGGCCGCCTTGGCCTGAGATTTCAAGCCCTTGATTCGATGCGCCGCGTCCAGTGCGTCCCGGGCGAAGCGCTCGGATTCGCCATCGACCTGCATGTCGTTGATCACGTCGATCAGGATCAACGCGGTGCGTTCGGGTTCGACGCAGGTGCGGACCTGCGGATGCTCGGCGCGATCGTTCATGTCGGTTCCGACAAGCCAGCGCCGGCCGAGTTGCACGCGGCCCGCGGAACATGCTCCCGCGTTGCCGATCAAAGCTGCCATGACTTCTGCCTTTCACAACATCTACGGCCACGGTTATTTGCGCGCGGCCGTGTGCGTGCCGCATGTCCGGGTGGCCGACACCGTCTTCAACACCGAGCGCACGATTGCGCTGGCGCGGCAGGCCTCGGATCAGGGCGCGGCGGTGGCGCTGTTCCCCGAACTGGGGCTGTCCGCCTACACCAATGACGACCTGTTCCAGCAGGAGGCGCTGCTGGATGCCGTGCTGGCCGCAGTCGAGGCGGTGGTTGAGGCCAGTGTGGATCTGACGCCGATGTTGCTGGTGGGCGCGCCGCTGCGCTTCGAGGGCAAGCTGTTCAACTGCGCGGTCGTGGTCCATCGCGGCCGCATCCTGGGCGTCGTGCCCAAGAGCTACCTGCCGAACTACCGTGAGTTCTACGAAAAGCGGCAGTTCACCGCCGCCCGTGATGCGGTGGGCCAGACCCAGCGGCTGCTGGGCGAGGAGGTGCCGTTCGGCAACGATCTGGTCTTCGACGCGATGACCGTCGACAACTTCTCGCTGCACGTGGAGATCTGCGAAGACCTCTGGTCGCCCGTGCCGCCCAGCACTTACGCCGCGCTGGCTGGGGCCACCGTGCTGGCGAATCTGTCGGCGAGCAACATCACCATCGGCAAGGCTGAATTCCGCCGCGATCTCTGTGCCTCGCAGTCCGGGAAATGCGTGGCGGCCTACCTTTATTCTGCGGCTGGCGCCGGGGAGTCCACGACCGATCTGGCCTGGGACGGCTACGCGCTGATCTACGAGAACAACGACCTGCTGGCCGAATCCGAACGCTTTGCGGATGACGAGCAGATCATCGTCACCGATGTCGATCTGGAGCGCCTGGCGCAGGACCGCATGCGCCTGACCAGCTTCAACGACGGTGTTGGCGATCACCGCGACAAGGTACGGGCGATGCGGCGCGTGGCCTTTGATTTCGCGCTGCCTGGCGGTCGTTATGCCCTGCTGCGCGATGTGCCGCGGTTTCCCTTTGTACCGGCCGACCCCGCCAGGCGCGACGAGCGCTGTTTCGAGGCCTACAACATCCAGGTGCACGGCCTGATCAAGCGGCTGCAGGCGACCGGCATCGACAAGCTGGTGATCGGCGTGTCTGGCGGTCTGGATTCGACCCATGCCCTCATTGTCGCCGCGCGGGCCATGGACCGCTTGGGGCTGCCGCGCAGTCACATCCTTGGTTACACGCTACCGGGTTTCGCCACCAGCGACACGACCAAATCCAACGCCTGGGCGTTGATGGACGCCCTGGGCATCACCGCCGAGGAGATCGACATCCGGCCGACCTGTCGGCAGATGCTGGAAGACCTGGGCCATCCGGCCGCGCGCGGCGAGCCGGTTTACGACGTGACCTACGAAAACGTCCAGGCCGGGCAGCGCACGTCACATCTGTTTCGCCTCGCCAATCACCATGGCGCGCTGGTGCTGGGTACAGGCGATTTGTCGGAGCTGGCCCTGGGCTGGTGCACCTATGGTGTGGGCGACCAGATGTCGCATTACAACGTCAATGCCAGCGTGCCCAAGACGCTGATCCAGCATCTGATTCGCTGGGTGATCGCCTCCGGGCAACTCGACGCCACGGCCGGCGAGATTCTGCAGGCCATCGTCGACACGGAAATTTCTCCGGAACTTGTACCGGGGGAATCGGACCAATCCGAGGGGCCCAGTCAGAGCACGGAGGCGAAGATTGGTCCGTACGAGTTGCAGGATTTCAATATCTATTACGTCACCCGCTTCGGGTTTCCGCCGAGCAAGGTGGCGTTTCTCAGTCACAGCGTCTGGGGCGATGTGGAGGCCGGCGAGTGGCCGGCGGACTTCCCCGACGCCAAGCGCCGGGCGTACTCCCTGGGCGAGATCCGGCATTGGCTGGAGGTCTTTCTCCAGCGCTTTTTCGGCAATTCCCAGTTCAAGCGATCGGCGATGCCCAACGGGCCGAAAGTCGGCTCGGGTGGTTCGCTCTCGCCGCGCGGCGATTGGCGTGCCCCCAGCGATTCCGAGGCACGAATCTGGCTGGACGAACTGCGCCGCAACGTGCCCGACGACTAGGCTGCCGCATGGCGTCCGGGCCGCGGCAGGTGACGTCGCCGGTTGCCTCGTCGCGCATCCATCCCGAGGCCGCGCCGATTGAAATCGCGGCCATCAGCCCAGGTCTTCCGCCCGCGCAGCAATGCGCTGGTGGTCGTGTTCGGCGCGTTCATGGTCGTCGTCGTGGCCGGGACTGCGACAGCGGTGATCCTCTACGCGAATTCCGCATTCGTGACCGGCGTGGGTGAAACCCTGCAGCAGCCCGTGCCGTTCAGCCACCAGCACCATGTGGCCGAACTGGGTATCGACTGCCGCTACTGCCATGCCGACGTGGATCGCTCTGCCGTGGCCGGCGTACCGCCGACCTCGACCTGCATGAGCTGCCATTCCCAGCTTTGGACCCACGCGCAGATGCTGGAACCGGTCCGCAAGAGCCTGGAGCGCGACGAGCCGCTGCGCTGGAACCGCGTGCATGACCTGGCCGATTACGTCTATTTCAATCATGCGGCGCATGTGAACAACGGCGTGGGTTGCGAGTCCTGTCATGGTCGGGTGGATCGCATGCCGTTGGCCCGGCAGGTCCAGCCGCTGACGATGAGCTGGTGCCTGGATTGCCATCGCAACCCGGGGCCGAACCTGCGGCCCGAGCAGGCGATCACGGCCATGGGCTTCGACGCCGCAGCCGTCGACAGCCATGCGTTGCTGGAGCGCTACGGCATTCAGGTCGATCGCCTCAGCGACTGTTCGGTGTGTCACCGATGAGCCGGGTGCTGTCCCTGGAGGAGCTGCAAGCCTCGCTGGCGGTATCCGGAAGCGGGCCACGCTACTGGCGCAGCCTGGACGAGCTGGCCGGCAGGGAGGGGTTCGGCGAGCTGCTACGCGAGGAGTTCCCCCGGCTCGCCCCGCTGTGGGAGCAAAGCGTCGACCGCCGCGGCGTACTCAAACTGATGGCGGCCGGTCTCGCGCTGGCAGGTCTGGGCGCTTGCAGCCGCCCGGCCGAAGAGATCGTGCCCTACGTGAATATTCCGGACGGGCAGACCCCGGGCCGCGCCCGGCACTACGCCACCAGCCTGTTCGTCAATGGGCATGCCCACGGCGTGATCGCCAAGACCCTGGAAGGGCGGCCGGTGAAGCTGGAAGGCAATCCCGATCACCCGGCCACCCTCGGCGCCTGCGACAGCTGGACCCAGGCGGCCTTACTGGGGTTGTACGATCCGGATCGCTCCCGCACGCCGCGTTTTCGCGACCAGGTCTCTACCACTGGCGCATTGCTGGACGCATTGCTGCCACGGCGCAAACACTGGGACCGGACGGGCGGCGAGGGGCTGGCCTTCGTGCTGGGTGATCGCAACTCGCCCAGCGAACAGGCGCGGCTGCGGGCATTGCGGGCACGCTGGCCAGCCGCGCGCTGGTTCGGTCATGACGCCGATGGCCGGCGCCAGGCGATGCAGGGCGCCGACCAGCTATTCGGGCGGCCTCTGCAACCCGTTCACGACCTGTCGGACGCCGACGTCATCATCAGCCTGGACGCCGACCTGCTCGCCAGCGAACCCGGTTTTCTGGCGCATGCCCGCCATTTCGCCGCGGGTCGCCGGGCCGGCGCAGCCGGTGCGGCGATGAACCGGCTGTTTGTCGCCGAAGCCGCGCCCACAGTGACCGGCGCGGCGGCAGACCATCGTCTTGCCGTGGCCGCAGACGGGATCGATGCGCTGGCGAGGAGCTTGGCGCAGGCCTTGGGGCTGGAGGTCCCGGCCACGGGCTTGCCGGCCTCCTCGGCTGGCCGGGCCGCGGGATGGATCAAGGCTGCCGCGACCGATCTCGCCGCGGCGCAGCGGCCGGTGATCATCGCCGGTGCGCAGCAGTCGCCGGCGGTGCATGCGCTGGCCCTGGCGATGAATGCGCGGCTCGGCGCGCTGGGCCGCAGCCTGCGCCTGCGCGAACCCGATGGCCTCGTCACCGAGCCGCTGCAGAACCTGAACAAGGCCATCGCGGACCAGACCGTTGACTCGCTGATCCTGCTCGACGCCAATCCGGTGTACGACGCGCCGGGTGATCTGAATTTTTCCGAGACGTTCCGGACAGTCCCGTTTCGCCTGCACTGGGGGCCGTATGTCGATGAGACGGCGCGGCTGTGCCACTGGCATGTGCCGGCGACGCATGACCTGGAATCCTGGGGTGATGCGCGTGCGCATGACGGCAGCGTCGGCCTGATCCAGCCGCTGATCGAACCCATGTATCAGGGGCGAACCGCGCTGCAGATGCTCGCGCTGCTGGACACCGGGCAGGAGCGCGAGGCACGCGGCCTGCTCAGCGATTACTGGCGAGACACCGCAGCACTATCCGGCGGGTTCGACGCGGCCTGGCAGCGTTGGCTGACCGCCGGTGTCGTCGCCGAGGCGCGGCCGGACTTCGTGTCGGCGCGGCCGCTGGCGGACTGGGCCGAGCGGCTACCGGAGCCGGCACCGGAACGCGATGGCTTGTTGCTGCAGTTCCGGCTGCACCCCACGGTCTTCGACGGTCGTCATGCCAACAACGGCTGGCTGCAGGAGCTGCCGGCGCCGATCACCAAGCAGACCTGGGGCAATGCCGTGCAGATCGCGCCGGCCACGGCTGCGCGCCTGAAACTGGCCGACGGCGACGTGGTGCGGCTGTCGCTGGCTGAGCGCGCGCTGGAGTCGCCGGTGCTCATCGTCCCCGGGCATCCGCCGGATGCCCTGAGTCTGACCCTGGGCCATGGCCGCACCGCCGCCGGCCGTGTCGGCAATGGTGTCGGCGTGAATGCGGCGCGACTGCGACGCGCGGCCGCGCCGTGGTTCACCGGCGCTGCGGCCATCAGGCGCACCGGCGCCGCCGAGCCGCTGGCCCTGACCCAGAACCACCACCTGATGGAAGGCCGCGAGCTGATCAGGTCCGCAGATGTCGCGACCTATCGACAAGACCCCGGCTTCGCGCAGGAGCCGCCTCCCGACAAGTCGCTGTATCCCGAGCCGTCACCGCGCGCCCGATCGGCATTGCCGCAATGGGGCATGAGCATTGATCTGAACACCTGCATCGGCTGCAACGCCTGCGTGACGGCCTGCCAGGCCGAGAACAACATCCCGGTGGTGGGCGCCGACGAAGTCGCCCGCGGGCACGAGATGCACTGGATACGCATCGACCGCTACTACGAAGGCGAGCCGGATGCGCCGCGTATGGCCTTTCAGCCCGTGCCCTGCATGCACTGCGAGAACGCGCCCTGCGAATACGTGTGTCCGGTGGAGGCGACGCAGCATTCCAGCGACGGCCTGAACGAGATGGTCTACAACCGCTGCGTGGGCACGCGCTACTGCTCGCAGAACTGCCCCTACAAGGTGCGCCGTTTCAACTGGTTCGACTACAGCAATCAGGCGGCACTGGCGACGCCGGCCGCGGCCAATAATCCGGACGTGACCGTGCGCTCGCGTGGCGTCATGGAGAAATGCACCTACTGCGTGCAGCGCATCCGCAGCGCCGAGATCGAGGCCGATATCAGCGATCTCCCGCTGGCCGATGGCGATGTGGTCACGGCCTGCCAGCAGACCTGCCCGACGCAGGCGATTCACTTCGGAGATGTCGCCGATCCGGACAGCGCGGTCAGCCGCGCCAAGGCCCAGCCGCGCGACTACGGCCTGTTGACGCACCTGAACACCCGCCCGCGCACGACGTATCTGGCGGGTCTGCGCAACCCGGCACCAACGCTGGCCAATGGCGACGACGATGGCCACAGCCAAGACGACAGTGAGTCACCGGCATGAGCGAGCGCGAACCGCTGATGCCGGACCAGCTGACCCACGGCTGGCTCACGCAGCGTGTCAGCGCGCTGGTGCTGGAACGACGGCCACCGCGGTCATGGCGTGTGGGCGTGGTGGTCTGCGCGCTGCTCACGCTGGTGTTCGTCATCGGCCTGAGCCATTTGTTCGCGACCGGGGTCGGCATCTTCGGGCTGAACATCCCGGTCGCCTGGGGGCTGCCGATCACCAACACCATCTGGTGGATTGGCATCGCCCACGCCGGCACGCTGATCTCGGCCGTGCTGCTGCTCACCCGCCAGCGCTGGCGGGCGTCGATCAACCGCTTCGCCGAGGCCATGGCCATGTTCGCCATCGTCTGCGCCGGGCTTTATCCGGTGCTGCATCTGGGCCGGCCCTGGTTCTGGTACTACCTGCTGCCCTATCCCAACGACATGGGGCTTTGGCCGCAGTGGCGCAGTCCGCTGGTCTGGGACTTTTTCGCGATCGCGACCTATCTGCTGTTCACCAGCAGTTTTCTGTACCTGAGCCTGTTGCCGGATCTGGCCAGCCTGCGAGACCGGGCCAGTGCACGGGCCACGCGCCTGTTCTATGGCGTGCTGGCGCTGGGCTGGCGCGGCGATGCGCTGCACTGGGCGCGCTACGAGCGGGCGACCAAGACCATGGCGGCTGTGGCGGCGCCGATCGTCGTGGCGGTAACGGGCATCATTTCGCTGGATCTGGCCGTGTCCATCGTGCCCGGCTTCCACTTCACCATTTTCCCGCCGTATTTCGTCGCGGGCGCGCTGCTCTCCGGCTTTGCCACGGTCGCAATTCTGGCCGTGGTACTGCGCTGGATGTTCGCGCTGGAGGATCTGGTCACCCGCCAGCATCTCGACTACCTCGGCCGGATGATGCTGATCTTTGTCGTCATCGTGAACTACGCCTACACGCAGGAGATGTTCGCGGCCTGGTACTCGGGCGAGGTGGAGTACCGCTACGTGTATCTGGATCGCTGGACGGGCCCTTACGCGCCGGCCTGGTGGGGCATGATTCTGTGCAACGTCGGGCTCACCCAACTGCTGTGGTTCCGGCGCGTCCGCCGCTCACCGCTGGCGATGCTGGCCCTGGGCATCACCACCAATCTGGGCATGTGGCTGGAGCGTTTCCAGATCGTGTTCACGTCCACGCATGCCGACTACATGCCGTCGAACTGGGACACGGTCTGGCCCACGGGCTGGGACTGGGCGATCTACGCCGGGTCGCTGGGTTTGTTCGGCTTGTTGCTACTGCTGTTCGTGCGGCTGATGCCGATGATTTCCATGCATGACATGCGGGCGCAGATTGCCGATCGAGGGCGTGATGGCTAAGCCCATGGGCTGGCTCGCTCGATTGCCGGATGAGGGCGCATTGAGCGCTGCCGTGCAGCAGCTGCGGGCGCAGGGGTGGACGCGGCTCCAAGTGTTCTCGCCGTATCCGATCGAGGGTCTGGCCGAGGCGCTGGGGCACCGCAGCCGGTGGTCCGGCCCGGTGATTCTGCTGGTTGCGCTGGGCGCGGCCGGCGCGGCGTTCGCGATGCAGTGGTACTCCGCGGTGATCGACTATCCCTTCGTGGTCGGAGGCAAGCCGTTCGGGCACTGGGCACCGTTTGCGCTGGTCACCTTCGCCATGGGGCTGCTGGGCACCGTGTTGGCCGCGATCATCGGCATGCTCGCGGGCAATCATCTGCCGCAGCCTTACCATCCGGCCTTCAACGTGCCGGATTTCGCCGATGCCAGCGACGACGGTTTTTTTCTGCTGCTGGCGGCCGATGACCCCCAGGCCGGTGACGAGCCGGCCGTGCACCAGGCGCTGGAAGCCGCCGGCGCGCGCATCGTGGCCGAGGTGCCGGCATGAGGCCGGTGAGTCGTTACCTGATCTGGCTGGCGCTGCCGGCGCTCAGCGCCTGTGCGCAGCCGGATATGGAGGATCAGCCGAAGTACGAGACCTACGAAGCGGCTACCGAGTGGCCGGGGAAGCAATCTGCGAGAACACCGCCGGCCGGCACGGTGGCCCGTGACCGCGAGACCCTGCCGCCGCGGCCGGCAATGAGCCTGGCCTTGCTGGGGCAGGGTCGCCACGCCTTCAACGCATTCTGTTCGCCCTGTCATGGCCGCAGCGGGCGCGGCGACGGCATGGTTGTGCAGCGCGGATTTCCCGCGCCACCCGATCTGAACGCCGATGCCCTGCGATCGATCCCGGCGCGGCGAGTCGTCGACGTGATCACCCATGGGCATGGCGTCATGGTGTCCTACGCCGACCGCGTGCCACCTGGCCCACGCTGGGCGATCGCCGCCTATGTGCAGGCCTTGCAACGCGCTCAGCATGTGCCGGTCGCCAGCCTGAGCGACGCCGAGCGCCGGCAATTGGAGGCCTTGCCGTGATGCCGCGCGGACCGGCGCTGCTGGCCGCGGTCGGCGTCGTCGCCTGCCTGCTCGGGCTGCGGGTCGACCGCCTGGCGCTGGCCCAGGCCTGGTTGGTTGCCGTGCTCTGCCTGCTGCTGGTTCCATTGGGCGCCCTGGGTGCGCTGGCGACCCACGGCCTGACCGGTGGCCGCTGGGGCGACGCCACAGCCCCGCGCTGGCAGGCGCTGGCCTGGAGCCTGCCGCTGGTGCTGCTCGCGATGCTGCCGCTGCTATGGGCGGTCGACGGGTTGTTCGCCTGGCGAGCCCCGCTCGAATCCTTGCCGGAGGTGGTGCAGGCCAAGACGCTGTATCTGAACCTGCCGTTCTTTCTGCTGCGCTGGGTGGTTTATGCAGTGCTGTGGCTCGCGATGCTATGGGCGCTGCTGCTGCGCCAGGTCCGGCCGCTGGCCTGTGTACTGACGCTGATCGGCTTGCTGTATTCGGTGACCTTTTTCGGCTTCGACTGGGTGCTGTCGCTGGAGCCGAGTTTCTACACGGACATCTTCGGCCTATGGCTGCTGGTCACCGCTGTCGGCGTGGCCGCGGCGTTGGTCATGCTGCTGGACGACGGACGCAGGGCGGCTGCCCGCGCCGATGTCGCCGCGCTGTGGCTGGCCGTGCTGCTGGGCTGGGCATTTCTCGCCTTTGCGCAGTACATCATCGTCTGGTCCGGCAATCTGCCGCATGAGATCGGCTGGTATCTGCATCGCAGCACGCCGCTGTGGCGAGCCGTGAGCTGGCTGGTGTTTGTGCTGCTGGTCGGCCTGCCGTTCTGCCTGCTGCTCACCGGCCGCGGGCGGCGCAGTGGTCGGGTGCTGCGCGCCACGGCTGTGCTGGTGCTGCTCGGTACCGTCTTGCAGGCGGCCTGGTGGATCTTGCCCGCGTTCGACGAGCTGTCGTCGCATTTGCTGTGGCTGCTGCCTGCAAGCCTGCTGGCCCTGGGCGGCGGTCAGGGGGCCATCGTGAGTCACCGACTTGGCCGGGATAGCACATGAATTCGCAGCCTGGCTATGAGATACAGGATGTCGACCCGCGCTTGCCGGCACGGCTGGCGCTGGCCATGGTTGTTTTTCTGCTGCTGGGCATCGCCACCGTGACCGGCATCATGCTGAGCCTGTGGGCGGTCGATGCGGGGCCGGAATCGCCCTTCGGTGCTGCGGATGAACCAGCACCCGGCCCGGTCATGCAGGCTGATCCGCGGGCCGACATGCAGGCGCTGGAGCGGCGCTGGCAAACCGAGTTGAACAGCATTGGCTGGGTCGATCGCGACGCCGGGATCGCACATATCCCGATTCGCGAGGCCATGCAGCGGACCGCGCAAGCCGGGTGGCGCGAGGAGGGCGGATCATGATGGTCCGGCGCCGCCTGCTCACGGCGCTGATGGCCTGGCCGGCCATGCTCCTGGCGCATGGCGATGTCGCGCATCAAGACGCCACGCTGGACAGCGCCCGCTACGAGCAGCGTATCGGGCATCGCATCCCGAGCGGGCTGGTGTTCGCCGATGAATCGGGCCAGCCGCTGCCGTTCGAGTCGCTCATCGGGGGCCAACCACTGGTGCTGGTGATGAGCTGGTTCGATTGCCCGAATCTGTGCCCGATGGTGCTCGACGGGCTGGCCCGCAGCGCCGCGCGGGTCGACTTCATGCCAGGTCGGGACTACCGGGTTGCGGCCGTGAGCATCGCCCCGGACGAAGGCCCGGCGCAGGCGCGAGCGCTGCGCGCCGGCCTTGGCGATGGCGCGGGTTCCTGGGCGTTGCTCACCGGCTCGTCCGGGCCGATCGACCGGTTGGCCGAGGCGGTGGGCTTTCGCTATGCCTATGACGCCGAGGCGGATCGCTATGCTCATCCGGCTGGCCTGGTCGTGATCGCCCCCGATGGCCGGGTCTCGCGGTATCTGTTCGGCTTGTCGCCCGATCCTAACGATCTGGAGCGCGCGCTCATCGACGCCAGCCAGGGTCAGCTGGGCTCGGTCGTCCAGCAGATCGTGCTGCGCTGTTTCCGCTACAACGCCGAGTCCGGCAGCTATTCGCTGGCGATCTGGAGCGGCTTGAGAATCGCGGCCGTGCTGACCCTCGGGTTGCTGGCGATGCTGGTCTGGTGGCTGCATCGCCGCGCTCAGCGGAGCGTGGTCCATGGCTGAGCAGGCGGGTTATCTCGACACGGTGGAGCAGGGACTGGCCCTGCATCCGGAACAGGCGGCGACCAGTGCGGCGCAGGTCGATCTGCTGTTCTGGGTGCTCGTCGCCGTCTGCGTTGCGCTGGTGTTGACGCTGTTCGCCCTGGTCATCGGTTTCAGCGTGCGCTATCGGGCGGGTTCCCGGCGGCCGCGGCCGGGGGCGATCGCCGAATCGCTGGGGCGGCGTATCGAACTGGGCGGTGCGGCCGGGCTCACGGTGGCCTTTCTGGCGCTGTTCGCCTGGGCCGGCACGCTCTACCTTTATCTCTACCGCGATCCGGGCGGTGACATGCTCACCGTGAATGTCGTCGCCAAGCAGTGGATGTGGAAGCTGCAGCACCCCAACGGCGCGCGCGAGATCAACACCCTGCACGTGCCCACCGGGCAACGGGTTCGACTGCGCATGACCTCGCAGGACGTGATCCACAGCTTCTACATCCCGGCCTTCCGGCTCAAGCGCGATGCGGTCCCCAGGCTCTATACCACGGCCTGGTTCGAAGCCAGCAAGCCGGGGGAATACCACCTGTTCTGCGCCGAATACTGCGGCACCGACCATTCGCGCATGCGTGGCAAGGTCGTGGTGATGACGCCCGAGGACTATGCCGCCTGGGCGCAGAAGAACGGCGAGGGCGAGGGTCCGGCGCAGGCGGGCGAGCGCCTGTTCACGGCCTATGGCTGCAGCGGCTGCCATCGTGGCCGTGGGACCGTGCCTGCGCCGCGTCTGGATGGCGTGGCGGGTCGCCGCGTGGCACTGGCCGCCGGCGGTACCGTGCTGGCCGACGCGGCCTATCTGCGCGATTCCCTGCTGCTGCCCAACAAACATGTCGTCGCGGGCTATGAACCCGTCATGCCCAGTTATCAGGGGCAGATCCCGGAAGACGAAATCCTGCAGATCGTGACCTATCTGCAATCCCTGGAACCTGGTGACTGGACTGTGGAGCCCCGCCGATGAGCGAGCCTGGTACGCATTATCTGAACGAGGGCTGGACGCTGCGCTCCTGGCTGCTGACCACGGATCACAAGCGCATCGCGTGGATGTATTTCGCGACCATCACGGTGTTCTTCTTCATCGGCGGGCTGGCGGCCCTGCTGATCCGACTGGAACTGCTGACCCCCGCCGGCGAGATGGTCGAATCCGACACTTACAACAAGCTGTTTTCCGCCCATGGCATCGTCATGGTCTGGTTCTTTCTGGTGCCGTCCATCCCGGCAACGATGGGCAATTTTCTGCTGCCGCTGATGCTGGGCGCGCGGGATCTGGCGTTTCCTAAGCTGAACCTGCTGTCCTGGTACATCTTCACGCTGGGCGGGCTGTTCACGATGACAGCGGTGATCGCCGGGGGGGTGGACACCGGCTGGACCTTCTACACCCCGTACTCGACGCTGTTCTCGAACTCGGCCGTGGTGCTGGCCGCCTCGGGTGTGTTCGTGGTCGGATTCTCGTCGATTCTCACCGGGCTGAATTTCATCGTCACCACGCACAAGATGCGCGCGCCGGGGCTGACCTGGATGCGGCTGCCGCTGTTCTGCTGGGCGAACTACGCGACCAGCCTGATCATGATTCTGGCCACGCCGGTGCTGAGCATGGCGCTGTTGCTAATCGTGCTGGAGCGGGTGCTGGGCATCGGTATCTTCGACCCCGAACTGGGCGGCGATCCGCTGCTGTTCCAGCACCTGTTCTGGTTCTACTCGCACCCGGCGGTCTACATCATGATCCTGCCTGGCATGGGCGTGGTCAGCGAGATCATCACCTGCTTCGCCCGGCGGCCCATCTTCGGATACACCGGCATGGTGATCTCGATCATGGCCATCGCGCTGTTCGGCTTCATCGTCTGGGGCCACCACATGTTCGTGGCCGGGCAGAGTCTCTACGCGGGCATTCTGTTCTCGTTCTTCACCTTTCTGGTCGCCGTGCCGTCGGCAATCAAGACACTCAACTGGACGGCGACGCTATACGGCGGCCGCATCCGTTTCACCGCACCGATGATCTACGGGCTGTCGTTCCTGGGGTTGTTCACCATCGGCGGGCTAACCGGGGTGATTCTGGCGTCGCTGGCGGTAGACATTCACCTGCACGACACCTACTTCGTCACCGCGCATTTCCACTACATCATGGTCGGCGGCATGGTCACGGCCTATCTCGGCGGGCTGCATTTCTGGTGGCCCAAGATCACCGGGCGAATGTATTCCGGGCCCTGGTCCATCGTCGCGGCGCTGGCGCTGTTCATCGGCTTCAATCTGACGTTTTTCCCGCAGTTCCTACTCGGTTTTCTGGGTATGCCGCGGCGTTACCACGCCTATCCCGAAGAGTTTCAGCTATTGCATGTGATGTCCTCGCTGGGCGCCGGCGTGCTGGCCGTGGGTTACTTGTTGCCGATGGTTTATTTCGGCTGGTCGCTGTGGCGCGGCAAGCCGGCCGGCGACAACCCCTGGGATGCGACCGGCCTGGAGTGGCAGACCAGTTCGCCGCCGCCCAAGCACAATTTTGTCGACACGCCGACGGTGACCACACGGCCCTATGACTATGTCTGACGGCGCGACCATCGCCAGCCATTTCGAGGATGCCGAGCAGCAGCGCGAGGCGGGGCTGATGGGCATGTGGCTGTTCCTGGCAACGGAGCTGCTGTTGTTCGCCGGCCTGTTCGGCGGCTTCGCGATCTACCGGGGGCTGCACGGCGATGCCTTTGCCGCCGCGGCCCGGCATCTGGACCTGCCGCTGGCCACCGCCAACACGGTGATCCTGCTCACCAGCGGACTGAGCATGGCGCTGGCCGAGCGCATGGCGCATGCCGGCGCGCCCCAGCTCGCGCGCCGCTGGATTGCCGTCACCGTCGCGCTGGGCGCCAGCTTTCTCGCGATCAAGGGGTACGAGTGGCATCACGAGTACAGCGAGGGACTGATGCCGCTGCTGGGCCTGGCCTTCGAATACGACGGCCCGGATGCCGCGCAGGCGCATCTGTTCTTCGACTTCTATTTTGCGATGACCGGCCTGCATGCCTTGCACATGCTCATCGGTCTCGCAGCGCTGGTGCTGCTGTGGATGCTCGGCCGACCGCGTGCGGGGCTGCAACCCGATCGCTACATTCGACAGGTGCAGATCACCGGCATGTACTGGGCCTTTGTCGACGTGGTCTGGGTGTTCGTGTTCACCAGCCTTTATCTGCTGCGCTCATGAATCCGGCGACGCGAACATTGCTGCTGACCTGGGCCGCGTTGCTGGCGGTTTTGGCGATGTCTGTCGCCGTGGCGTTGTTGGCGCTTGGCCCCTGGAGCATCGCGCTCAACCTGGGCCTCGCATTGCTGATGGGCGGGTTGCTGGTCGCGAACTTCATGGACCTGCTCAGCGCAAAACCGCTGATCCGCGTGTTCGCGCTGGGCGCCCTGTTATGGGTTTTTCTGCTGTTCGTGATGCTGCCGGTGGATTATCTGACGCGCTAGCCGGGACGGCGACCACACCGCCCCGGCGGTTATGCGTCAGGCCCGGTCGGCCAGCCCGGCTGCACCCTCGTGCCCGGCACAGGGTGCGCAGCAGAACATGTCGCCGCCGCTTTGAACGCCGTGACCGATGATGCGGCAGCCGCAGTGCTTGCAGCTTGGCGCCAGCATGTGAATGGCGCATTCGAAGCAGTCAAAAACATGGGACTTGCCGCCGACTGAAATGGTCATCGGCCGGTCGTATTCATTACCGCAGGTTTCGCATTGAGCCATGGTCGATCTCCTGTCCGATCAATGGTGGGCGGAAACGGAACTGGACAAACGACCGGCGAGATCCGGCTGCGTGGCCTGGGCGAAATCGCCGAGACTGAGCATGCCCACGAGGCGTTTGTCCTTGTTGACGACCGGCAATCGGCGGAGCTGCTTGTCTTGCATTAACTGCATGGCTTCGAGGATGTCATCGTCTTCATTGCAGTACGCAATGCCCTCGGTCATGACATCCCTGGCCGTGGTCGAGGTGGTGTCCTTGCCGTCGGCTAGGCAGCGAGTGACCAGGTCCCGGTCGGTGACCATGCCGATCAAGCGGTCGTTCTCGCCAACGGGTATGGCACCGATGTCGTTGTCTCGCATCCGCTGAGCGAGTTCGGCGACCGGGACGTCGGGGGTGCAGAGCTCAACGCCCTGATGCATGGCTGTCTTGGTTTCCATTGATTCGTCCTTGGGGCAAATGGCTGTGGCTTGAATGGCCACATGGTTGCGACATATCGATCGGCACCATGTTCCTGTCTTTTTGCGAGGAAACACCGGGGCGAAACGGCTGTCGAACATCGCGCGGGGCACGACATGGAGCATGCAATGACGACATTGAATCCCGAGCTGCAGTTCGCCGTATCCAGCACCTTGCAGGAACGTCTCGCCGAGCTTGATGAGCAGATCACGGCGTCAGAAAGCGGGCAGGAGCCTTGGGTCGCCCGGGCCAGCGAGGCACCGGACGCCGGGGATGCGTCGGTGGCCGACCATCTGCAGACCAAGGAACGTGCGCTGGAGCAACAGGCGGTGGATCAGCGCAATCGCGTGATCGATGCCTTGCAGCGCCTGGAAACCGGCGATTACGGCGAGTGCATCGACTGCGGCACGGAAATCAAGGTTCAGCGCCTGCAGGTGCAGCCCGAGGTGGAGCGCTGTGTCCGCTGTCAGGAGGCGTATGAACACACGCACGCCAATGCGGGTGCGGGCGCCAGCCTGTAACGGCCTACGGCCTACGGCCTACGCGCCGGGTCGCTATGTGGCTCGATGGAGGAGATCCGGGTGCGCATGTCCTCGATGACCAGCTTGCGGTACTTCACCGCGTAACGCACCGGTAGCCGGGACATGGCCTGGATCACCTGATCTTCCTCGTTATCGGATTCGGCTTTGACCATGACGAACTCGCAGCCACGCCGAGCCAGCTCCAGCTGTTTCTCGCGGACCGGCAGACTCGCCCCGATGGAGGCCATGAAGCTGGGGTTGTCCAGATTCCGGGCAGCCTCGGTTTCCATCTGCTTGGCGGGCACCACCGTGATGTCGTCCTCGGGAAAACCCGCATCTTTCAGATAATCATGCGCCGCCGCGGCATCGCCATCATGGTCAAATGCGATGACCATGTGATCGGTGGGATAGAACATGCCGGCTTCGCGGGCATGATTGCTATCGGATTGGTTGGTCAGTTTGCTCATTTAAGTCTCCTGCCGTGCCGGAACCTGGCGGGACAAGCCCGCCAGGGCCGGGGCGGTTGATCAATGCTGCTGATTCCGGGCCTGCCGGATGGCGTCCCGTGCACGGTCTGCAATGGCGACCATGGGTCCGAGTGCGACATTGCCAGTAGCCGACGTCGGACCACTGGGATGCGGTCGGGTCGGTGCTATGGCTTCGGCAGCCCGGAAGATGGGCGACAACGATGCCAGCGTGTCCGCAGATACCGCCTGCTCGATCTTGGGGAACTCGTTGTCTTCCTCGGCTTCGGCATGCTCGATCACGTCATCGCGTAGCTCGGTCATGAGCTGGTTGAAATTCGCGTCATCCACATCCAGTTTTTCCAGGCGAGCGAGAAGCTCCTCGGCCGCCCGTTCTTCCTTGAGCCGGCGTTCGGCGATGTCGTCGCCTTGATCGGCTGAACGAACCAGCGGATGGAGCACTTCCTGCTCGGCTGTTTCGTGCACCACGAGCTTGTGGATGAGGGCGTGTAGCGCCTCGCGCTTGTCTGCAGGCGAGCCAGCCGTAGAGATGGCGTTGAAACGACGTTTGATCTCGGCGTGGTCCTCCAGAACGCGGCTGAGCACGTCATCGCGCTCACGCTGATGGGCCTTGGTTTCGTCTTCCTTGATGGCTTCGATGGAAAGCGGTTCGTTAATTGACATACGGATTCGCTCCTTGTCGGGGGTGAAATCAGATGATGGCCAGCCGGGCATCGGCGGCGGGTTCCGCTGCCTGCCCGGGCGCCTGCTACGACGGGCAGTTCAGCGTCAGGGCCTGCCAAGCCGGGTTACGACGTGCCTCGGCCAGCACATATGAGCAGGCAGGCACCACACAACAGCCTTGTTCGGCGGCGTCGTTCATCAGCCGCTCGACCAAGCGGTGTGCGAGTCCGTGGCCACGCCACGACCCGGGCACATAGGTGTGGTCGGCGGTGATGTTGCCGTCTGCCCTGCGGCGCCATGTCAGCTCGGCGAAGGCACGGGTTCCGTCCAGCGGGATGTAGTACCGCCCCCCGATCGGCGTGGCCTCGTGCTGCACCGTGTAGTCCGGTTGTTGCAGTGTGATCTCGTCGCTGCTGCTCATCCTGCGGTCGTCTCCCCGCCCAGTAATGGCAGGACGTGTCCGGTGATGTAGCTGGAATCCGCATTGCTTGCGAAGAACACATAGGCAGGCGCCATTTCTTCGGGCTGACCGGGTCGGCCCAGCGGCGTGGCTTCGCCGAACTCACGCATCTCCTCGTCGCTGCGCTCAGCCGGGTTCAGTGGTGTCCAGACCGGGCCGGGCGCCACGCAGTTGACCCGGATGCTTTGCTCGACCAGCGACTGCGCCAGCGACTTGGTGAAGGCGTGGATCGCACCCTTGGTCGACGAGTAGTCGAGCAACCGGCTTTTGCCTTCCAGACCAGTCACCGACCCGGTATTGATGATGGTGCTGCCGGGCGCCATGGCGGGCACGGCATACTTCACCATGTAGAAGTAGCCGAAAATATTCGTGCGGAATGTGGTTTCCCACTGCTCGATCGAAACGTCATCCAGCGAGTCGCGATGACGCTGGTAGGCGGCGTTGTTCACCAGCACGTCCAGCTTGCCGTAGGCATTCACGGTGGTGTCCACCGCGTGCTTGCAGAAGTCCGGATCGGCGACATCGCCCGGAATCAGCAGGGCCTTGCGGCCGGCCTCCTCAACGTGTTTCGCGGTGGTTTCGGCGTCGCCTTCTTCCTCGTTCAAATAAACGATGGCGACATCGGCGCCTTCCTTGGCGAACAGCGTGGCCACGGCACGGCCGATGCCGGAATCACCTCCGGTGATCAATGCGGTGCGGTTTTCCAGCTTGCCGGCGGGGCGATAGTCCGGGGCTTCAAACTGAGGGGCCGGGTCCATCCGGGATTCATCACCCGGCGGGGTCATGTTCTGGTCGGGAAATGGGGGTTTGCTGTGGTCTTCCATGGTGTTCGACTCCATTGACAGATTCGTACCCATCCCGCCCTTGAACTACCCCATAGGCACAAACTGTGACTGCGGATGGGGTCTGTTGTTCCAATCACGACAACCGAAAATTTCGCTGGTCGAGCCACGCGCAGCCGCTTCAATTCAGGCGTAAAGGATGGCGGCCGGGTGGAGCGGGGCCGCCGGCCGGATGCGTGGCACCTCGTTTGGCGGGTTTGCTTCGGACAGCCGCAGTCAGCCGTCGCAAGTCCAGAATCCCCGGTATCCGACGGACAGCCCCTGATCGAGTGTGAAGCTGAGTTCCGCGTTTTGCCGCCAGTCACGGGCATCGCGAGGTAGGGGGCTCACTGCGACTGATGCGCCACGGGTGGCGTAACGACGCTCGTTCTCAGCGCCCGGAGTCGCAGCTAGGCGGATCAGTGTGCCGTTGACCTTCATGGACGCCGCCTTGCCTTGGTCCGTCCACAGGATCGGGTTGGTCTCGCGGCTACGGTGAAACCGGCAGTGCTCCGGCGCTGCCAGCACCCGGTCAGTTTCGGTCCGCGAGATCGGTTCAGGGTCGAGATCGGAGGTCAGCGTGTTGGCCAGCGCGTCGGCGACTGTGCCCGGTTGGGCCGGCGGGTCCTCGTGGATCTGTGTGACCACGTTGCCAGCCGAGATGTCGGCGATCAGATACCGCATTTCTGCGATCTCGCGGCGTTGGGCGCTGGCGATTTCCTCGGCCAGTTGATGGACACGGGCATCGCGGATGCGCGCTCGCTCTGAAGTCATGATCGCGATGGAGTGGTGTGGAATCATGGCTCGCATGTAACTCGGTCCGTTCACGGTGACCTGGCTGCGAACCAGCCAGAGGCTCGATGCGAAGACCAGCGCCGCACCGATGAAGATCGCGATGTTCAGCCGTTTGCTGGAATACATCCCAAGCATGTAGGCCAGCATGATGATCGCCATGGTGGCGCCCATCAGCAGCGCCATGTAGGTGCGTGTTTCCGAGAAGAACAGGTGTTCCCACGCGTAGGTGTTCAGGTACATGAGGATGAACATCACTACGGTAGAGGTGATGATCATCAGTCCAAAGCGGATGTAGGACATGGGGGCTCCGTGCGGGTGGCTCAGGGTTGGGTTGCAGCGCGCTCCATCCGTGGCGTTTTCGTATGGAATGCCGCCTGTGTCTGTTGGACCGGTAGCGGATGGCATCCAGATCGCGGACGAATGCTTACGGCGCACGGCCTCCACGACTGATGTGGGGCCGGCTGGCCATAGACGCATCCGTCCACTCTGTATGACCGAACGTCGGGCGCGACGTTGGCGCCCGACGTTCGGAATTTGCGGTCGCTAAGCTATGTTTGGTCGACCAGTTCCTGGCGCTCCCAGAACCGCAGATTCCGGCAGGTTTGCACGAAAGCCTCCGCCGTTCTGGACTCGTCGGTCAGTGGCAGGTAGCCATCGTCGCGGTCGCTTTCACTGACGCCGGCGGCGTTCAGCAGGACGGCTGCCTCGCCGGAGAACCCGACAAACTTGCAGTGGGCATGTGCATCGCTGACGAAATCTCGGGCGGTCGCGTCGTTGGCCAGCGTGTGCGCGGCTGTCTCGTCGAGAATGACCGCGACGCTGTCGTAGACCACCGACGGTCCGCCATCGATCTTCTCGTCCACGGGGATGTTGTTGCCGTCGCTGTCCTGAATGCCACCGACCGAAGAGGCAATGAATTCAAGCATGGCGCCTTCAGCCTCGACGGCCTGTTTCAGCGCCTTGATGGTGCTGGCGTCGCTGCCATCGCCGACCAGCGCACCCACCTTGCGGCCGGCGAAGGATTCCGGGCCGTTGAGCAGGATGCTCAGGGCGCGGGATTCGACCAGGTCGGTCCGTGTCGTGGCTGCCGCCGGAACCGGCTCCGGCAGTGACTCGAGCCCCAGGCCCTGGGCCACGCGCTTGGCCAGGTCTTCATCAACATTGAGCAGGCCGGCGACCAGACGCTCTCGGATCGCCGTTTTCTGCACCTTGGACAGTTCGAAGACGAAGGCGTCGGCGATGTGCTGGCGTTCGACCGCCGTCTGGCTCAGGTAAAACTGTCGTGCCTGGCTGTAGTGGTCGGCGAAGGATTCCGGACGTATACGGCGCTTGTCGCCCGATTCCGGCGTGGCATGGCTGATGTAGCCGCGCTCGGGATTCTCGCGAGGCCCGCCAGCCTCACCCCAGGAGTTGGGCTCGTAGTTGGCCCGCCCGGTCGGGTTGGACACGGCCATGTGACCGTCCTGCATGAAGTGCGCCATCGGGCAGCGTGGCGCGTTGACCGGCAGGTGGGTGAAGTTGGGCGACCCCAGGCGTTTGAGCTGCGTGTCCAGGTAGGAGAAATTCCGGCCCTGCAGCAGCGGGTCGTTGGTGAAATCGATGCCCGGCACGACGTTTTGCGTGCAGAACGCGACCTGCTCGGTTTCGGCAAAGAAGTTGTCCACCGTCTGGTTCAGCACCATCTTGCCGATGGGCTTGGCCGGAACCAGATCTTCCGGGATCAGTTTGGTGGCATCGAGCACATCAAACTCGAACTGGTCGGCGAAGGCGTCATCGAACAGCTGGACGCAGAGCTCCCACTCCGGGTGGTCGCCGGCCTGGATCGCGTTCCACAGATCCCGGCGGTGAAAATCGGGGTCGGCGCCGTTGATCTTCAGCGCCTCATTCCAGACAACCGACTGCATGCCAAGCTTGGGTTTCCAGTGGAACTTGACGTACGTGGACTGCCCTTCGGCATTGACGAGGCGGAAGGTATGCACGCCGAAGCCTTCCATAAAGCGGAAGCTGCGCGGAATGGCGCGATCGGACATGATCCACATGAGCATGTGCATCGATTCCGGCATCAGCGAGGCGAAGTCCCAGAAGTTGTCATGCGCGGTTTGCGCCTGCGGAAAGCCGCGATCCGGCTCCGCCTTGGCAGCGTGGATCAGGTCCGGAAACTTCATCGCGTCCTGAAT
>JAGLCS010000067.1 GCA_023146115.1 Abyssibacter sp.
AGAACACCGGGATGTTGTTGCCGACCAGGTCCCAGTTGCCTTCGTCGGTGTAGAACTTGACCGCGAAGCCGCGCACGTCACGCGCCAGATCCGCCGACCCCTTGTTGCCGGCCACGGTGGAAAACCGCACGAAGACATCGGTCTTCTTGCCCTTGGCCTGAAAGGGGGCCGCACGGGTGATGTCGGTGAGCGGTTCGTAGCATTCGAAGTAACCCTTGGCACCAAAGCCGCGCGCATGAACCACGCGCTCGGGTATGCGCTCGTGGTCGAAGTGGAAGATCTTGTCGCGCATGACAAAGTCTTCCAGCAGCTTCGGGCCGCGCTCACCGATGGCCAGTGTGTTCTGATCGTCGGCGACCGGAACACCTTGTTGGGTGGTGAGCGTGGGGTGGTCGGCATCGGCGGTTTGGCGGGTTTCGCCGCCTTGGCCTCGGCGGGTTTTCACATCGCCGTAGTCAACGGATTGAAGATGCGGACATGCGGAAGCCGCGTTGGGTGTCGTTGATTCGTCTGTCACGGTGTCCTCCTTGACGGTCGTGGGTGGCGCCGAAGAAACCAGCAGCCATCAAGATGGATTCATGCCGGCTCCGCTTGTTCCATTGCTTTGCTCTATTGTCGTCATAGCGAACCCGTGCCGAATCCGTTCGTCCGAGGGGGCAGGGCGCTTGCTATAATTCGCGCGCCGGCATCCCACGTCGGCCCTACGCGTCCCGGGCACTCGCGCTGCCCGACCAGCCTGCAAGCTTGTGAAACAACAACGCCTTTATCGCGTCGCCTTTATCAACAAGGGCCAGCTCTACGAAGTCTATGCCCGCTCCGTGGCCTCCAGTGACCTGTATGGGTTTGTCGAGATCGAGGAACTGGTGTTCGGCGAACGCACGTCGCTGGTCATCGATCCGGCCGAGGAAAAGCTGGCTGCGGAGTTCGCGAACGTGAAGCGCTCCTTCGTTCCGATGCACGCCGTGGTGCGTATCGACGAGGTCGACAAGCGCGGCACAGCCAAGCTGACGCCGGTCGGGGAGGGCTCGAACGTGACGCCGTTTCCGATGTACACCCAGGGCAAGTCAGAAAGTACCTGATGCGGTTCGCCTACCTGGGTAGCGGCAGTCGCGGCAACGGGGCCGTGATCAGCTCCGGGTCGACACACGTCCTGCTCGACTGTGGCTTTCCCGCTGGCGAGGCGCAGCGGCGTCTGCAGCGTCTCGGGCTGGAGGCCAGCCAGCTGGCGGCGATTCTGGTCACGCACGAACATGGCGACCACATCGGTGGCGTGAGCGCATTGGCGCGCCGCCATCGACTGGCGGTGTTCATGACCCTGGGTACGCGTGCTGCCGGGAAGATGCACGCCGATGTTGACGTGCAGGTGATCGACGGACATTCGCCCTTTGCGGTGGACGATCTGGAGATTCACCCATACCCGGTGCCACATGATGCGCGCCAACCCTGCCAGTACGTGTTTCACGACGGGCAGATGCGCCTGGGCGTGCTGTCGGATGCCGGCTGCATTACACCGCATATTCGCAGCATGCTTGCGCCCTGCGACGGGCTCGCGGTGGAGTTCAATCACGATCGCGACATGCTCGCGCGCGGCCCGTATCCGCAGAGCCTGAAGACGCGGGTGGGCGGCCAGCTCGGGCATTTGAGCAATTGCCAGTCCGCCGGCTTACTCGCCGAAATCGGCATGGCGCGCCTGCAGCACCTGGTGCTGGCGCATTTGTCCGAACAGAACAATTCGCAGGCGCTGGCTCGGCAGGCTGCCGCCACGGCGCTGGATGTGGATGAAGACTGGGTGCAGATCGCCGACCAGGACCAGGGTCTGGACTGGCGGCAACTCGCGCCCCGATGAGCAATTGACGCAGAACCCCGACGACATAGGATTCGATCGATGACCACTCGCATGCTGCTGGGCCAGGCCGCGCTTTCTTCTTTTCGGCTGGATCGCCTCAACGCAGCGCTGGCCGAGGCCGGCAGCGAGGTGATCGTGCAAGGTTCGGCGTGGATTTATCTGGTCAACGCCTCGCGCCCGGCCGATTGGGATGTGATCGAGCAGCTGCTACCCGGCGTGACCACCGCGCCGCCCACCGGGACGGTTGCCCAATACGTGCTGCCGCGTGCGGGGACGCTGTCTCCCTGGTCCAGTAAGGCCACGGACATCGCACGGGTCTGCGGCATGGATGTCGACCGCCTGGAGCGCGGCCGCTTGCTGATGCTCAGCGCCGTGCCGGATGCGGCGGCCCTGGATCTGCTGCACGACCGGATGACCGAGCAGTTGCGCTCGACCCTGGATGATCTGGACGCGGTATTCGCCACCCCGCCGCGCCGCCCGCTGCGGCACATGCCGCTTGGTGATGATCCGCTGGCGTCGCTGCGCGCCGCCGATGCGGAACTCGGCCTGGCGCTGTCGGACGGTGAGATCGAATACCTGGCTGCGTTTTATGCGGAGTCTTCGCGTGAGCCCACCGACGCCGAGTTGATGATGTTCGCGCAGATCAATTCCGAGCACTGCCGGCACAAGATCTTCAATGCGCAGTTCACCATCGACGGCGAGCCGCAGGACCAATCGCTGTTCGACATGATCCGCGCCAGTTATGCCGCGTCGCCCGACAGCATTCTGTCGGCCTACAAGGACAATGCCGCGGTGCTGGAAGCCCAGCCCAGCGGGCAGTTCCGCGTGAGCGACGAGCCGGTCTATCAGCTGAACGAGGAGCCGTCGCATATCGCGATCAAGGTCGAGACCCATAACCATCCGACCGCGATTTCGCCTGATCCTGGTGCGGCCACCGGCGCCGGCGGCGAGATCCGCGACGAGGCCGCGACGGGGCGGGGCGGCTACACCAAGGCCGGGCTGAGCGGCTTTTCGGTGTCGAATCTCAAGATTCCCGGCGCGCCGCGACCCTGGGAGATCGATGTCGGCAAGCCGGGCCACATGGCCAGTGCGCTGCAGATCATGCTGGAAGGCCCGATCGGTGCCGCCAGCTACAACAACGAGTTCGGCCGGCCCAATCTCACCGGCTACTTTCGGACCTACGAGCAGAGCGTGGCAGGCCTGCTGCGGGGTTATCACAAGCCGATCATGATCGCGGGCGGTATCGGCAGTGTGCGCGACGGGCATGTGGAGAAGCTGCCGGTACCGGTTGATGCCAAGCTGATCGT
>JAGLCS010000068.1 GCA_023146115.1 Abyssibacter sp.
AGGCCAATGGGATTGCGCGGACGACGTACTCCGGCGACGGCCCCACAGGCGCCGTCTCCACGCATGATGGAGGCGTCCAGTTCCGCGTCGCCATCGGCATTGAGCACGGCGCCACGGCCGGCATTGAACAGTTCGCAATCCTCCAGCTGCCGAACCGCGAGTTCGACGGCATCAATGGCGTCGGCGCCGTCGGCCAAGGCTTGCCGTGTCGAAACCCCGATTGCTTGCAGGGCAGCCAGGTGGTCAGCGTAGCCATGATCCCGATCCGGCATATCGCCGGCGCCGCCGTGGATCGCAAATGAAACAGGGTGATGGGTCATGCGGAGAAGTCCGTGAGGTTGAGTATTAAGGAGACACTGATCTATTCCCGCCGCCAAGTGGCCGCCTGAAAACAGGCCAGGCAAGGCGCGAGAAGTGAAGTTTGGTCATTCCAAACAAGCGACGAGTAACGCCGCATGGCCTGTTTTCAGGCGCAATCCGGATGGAACGGGCCGGTTTTCCGCAATATTACGCGTATAATCAGTTATTTAACCCGCAAGCTATCTGCTGCGGCCTCTTTGACGACAGGCTTGGCAAGGAATGCCGGACTCATCTGACAACACAACGTTCTGGTGGACCACGCGTGTCTACTATGAAGACACGGACGCCAGTGGCGTGGTTTATCACGCCAACTATCTACGCTATCTGGAGCGCGCCCGCACCGAGTGGGTGCGCCATCTTGGCTGGTCGCAGGAAGCGCTCCGAAACGAACTGGATCTCTGTTTCGCGGTCAGTGAGATGACCACACGGTTTCTCGGGCCGGCTCGACTGGACGACGAACTGGCTGTGTCAGTGCAGATCACCGAGCGCAAACGCGCCAGTCTGCGCTTCACTCAGGCAGTGCATCTCGGCACACCGGCAGGGCGCTGCCTCATCCAGGCGCAGGTCCGAGCGGCCTGCCTGACCGAATCGACCTTCAAGCCGCGCGCGCTGCCGGCTTTGTTTTTTGGGAGCAACGCATGAACAACGAGCTGTCGCTCACACATTTGATCTTTGACGCCAGTCTGCTGGTGCAACTGGTCATGGCCGGACTCATGGTGGCGTCCGTGCTGTCCTGGATCATCATCGTCTCCAAGCGTCGGATGTTGGGTCGCATCCAGCGATCGGCGAATCGGTTCGAGGATCGATTCTGGTCGGGTGGGCAGATCTCCGAGATCTACGATCGGGTCAAGGGCAGCGACCATGCGGACCACGGCATGGAGGCCTTGTTTCTTGCCGGCTACGAGGAGTACCGGCGGCAGCGATCCAACATGCAGCAGAACGATGACCGCGGCGCCGACGAATCGGCCGCCGGGGCCGTTCAACGTGCCATGCGGGTGGCGCAGATGCGCGAAGTCGATCGTATGGAGGGCGGGCTTCCGGTCCTCGCGACGATTGGCTCGACCAGCCCGTATGTCGGCTTGTTTGGAACGGTCTGGGGGATCATGCATGCCTTCATCGCCATCGGAAACGTCAAACAGGCAACCCTGGCCATGGTCGCACCGGGCATTGCCGAGGCGCTGATCGCGACCGCGATCGGCCTCTTCGCAGCGATCCCGGCGGTTATTGCGTACAACATCTTCACCAGCCAGCTGGACCGGCTGGAGAGCCGTTTCCAGGCGTTTTCCGAGGAGCTGGTCGGCATTCTTGAGCGCGGGCTGCAAAGCACCAGCCGCCGCCCAGAAGCCTAGGAGTCTTCGACCATGGCTCGCAGAAAGCTCGCGGCGGAAATGAACGTCGTGCCCTACATCGACGTGATGTTGGTGCTGCTGGTGATTTTCATGATCACCGCACCGTTGCTCACGCAGGGCGTGGATGTAGACCTGCCTGACGCCAACGCCGAACCGATGGGTGTCGACTCCAGCAACGAGCCGGTGATCCTGTCGGTAGACGCAGCGGGTGACATGTATCTGTCCATCGGACCCGATCCCGAGGCGCCGATCACTCGCGATCAGGCAATCGACATCATTCAGGCGGCCAAGCGCAGCCGGCCGGATCTCGCGGTGGTGCTCGAGGGCGACGGCAAGGTTGACTACCAATCGATCATGCGGGCGATGACCACCTTGCAGGCTGCCGGCATCGCCAGAATTGGTTTTGCTGCCGACCCGGAACTGCTCCAATCGCGAGGGTCGTGATGTCGGACTGGCCGCCACTGCTGATCCCGCACGCTCACGGCTGCTGACATGTGGGGCACGCGTAAAGATGTGGGCGTCGCCCTCGTCGCCGCCGTCCTGGGTCACATGGGCCTGGCGACGCTGCTGTTCGTCGGGCTTCCGTGGTTTCAGTCCGAGCCGCAGCCGGAACCGGTGGTCCAGGCGATGATCGTCACCGACGTCGAAGGGCGCCTGGGGCGCATCGAACGCGAGCGCAAGGATGCATCGGCCGCCCAGCGCGCTGAACAAGTGCGTCAAGAACGTGAGCGCGATGCGCAGGAGCGCCAGCGGCAGGCCGAGCAGGTCGCCGCGCAACGCGAGGCCGAGCGGGCGGAAGCACAAGCTATCGCGCGCCGTGAAGCCGAAGAGCAGGCGCGACAGCAGGCGCAGGAAGCCGCGCAACGCGCCGAGGAAGAACAAGCACAACGCGAGGCCGAAGCCGAGGCGAGACGTCAGGCAGAGGCCGCCGCCAAGGCTGAAGCCGACCGCAAGGCACGTGAGGAAGAAGCCAAGCGCAAGGCCGAAGAAGAACGCAAGCGCCAAGAGGAGGAAGAGCGGCGCAAGGCCGAAGAAGCCCGCAAGCGCAAGGAAGAAGAGGAACGTCGCAAGGCCGAGGAAGAGCGTAAGCGACAAGAGGAAGAAGCCCGTCGCAAGGCAGAAGAGGAACGCCAGCGCAAGGAGGCCGCGCGGCGCAAGCGAGAGGCCCAAGAGCAGGCCAGGCGTGAAGCCGCGTTGGCAGAGGCGATGGCGGCAGAGGAAAATGCGCGTGAACAGTCCGCGTTGGCGACGGTCCGGCAGGATTATGTGTTCAAGATCAAGCACAAGGTCGCGCAAAATTGGCTGCAACCTCCGGGGGTTAACGATGACTTTGAATGTCGGGTCAAGGTCCGTCAGCTGCCCGATGGCAGCGTCATTGATGTGCAAATCATGGATAGTTGCGGGAACACCGTGCTCGATGATTCCGTCATAAGAGCTGTCAACAAATCCGACCCGTTGCCGACGGGCGATTCGCGTGTCTTCGAAGAGACAGTGATATTCACATTCAAACCGCAGGACGGCTGATGAAGCGTTTTCTACTCCTGACCTGGCTGTTGCTCGCCGCCATTCCGGCCCGGGCCGACCTCAATATCGTGATCGACGAGGGCGTCTCCGGCGCCTTGCCGATTGCCGTGGTGCCGTTCAAGACCTCCGGGCAGCTGCCGGTCGACGTGACGGCCGTGGTAGCCGCTGACCTGAAGCGCAGCGGGCTGTTCGACCCGTTGCCGCAAGACCGCATGCTCGCCAAGCCCAGCCGTCCGGAAGATGTGCAGCTGCAGAACTGGCGCGCGGCTGATGTCGATAACCTGGTTGTCGGTGAGATTACCCAAGTGGAGGGCGGCTCCTACAACATCCGTTTTCATCTGATCGACGTGTACCGCGGAAAGCAAGTCATCGGCTATGACGTGCCCGCCACACAGAACGGACTGCGTTCCGGTGCGCACCGGGTTGCCGACTTCGTCTTTCAGGCACTCACCGGCCAGCGCGGCGTGTTCAATACGCGGATCGCCTATATCACGGCCAATGGTCAGCCCGGCCAACGCACGTTTGAGCTAATCGTCGCGGATGCGGACGGCCATGATCCACGGGCGGTTGTCCGCTCCGGCGAGCCGCTGATGTCCCCAGCGTGGTCGCCGGATCGCCGTAAGATGGCTTACGTGGCGTTTGATGATGGCGAGTCCGCTATTTTCATTCACGAACTGCGATCGGGCGTCGCTCGCGAGCTGGTTCGCAAGCCTGGGATCAACGGCGCGCCAGCCTGGTCGCCGGACGGCAGCAAGATCGCGGCCGCGCTGTCCTTTGGCGGCGATCCGGAGATCTACGTGATGAACGTGGACGGCACCGGCGAACGGCGGATCACCAATTCCTCCGCCATCGACACCGAGCCGACATGGTCGCCCGATGGCCAGAAAATTGCCTTCACGTCAGACCGTGGGGGGCAACCGCAAATCTACGAGGTCGACTTGGCCTCCGGGGACACGCGCAGGTTGACCTTCGAGGGCCGCAGCAATGCGCGGGCGCAGTATTCGCCTGACGGCAAAAACCTCATCTTGGTGAACCTGGATGAGCAGGGGTATCGTATTGGGGTTCAGGAGCTCGATACCCGCCAGATGCGTATCCTCAGTCGCGGTCCGCTGGACGAGAGTCCAAGCTTTGCGCCGAATGGGCGCGTTATCATGTATGCCCGTCAAGGTGGCCAGTTGGCGACCGCGACAACCGATGGACGTGTACGACAGACATTGAGTCAACAGGGAACTGTCCGTGAGCCCGCATGGTCTCCGTATCTGAATTAATCATGCTTCGGGCTGCGGCCCGAGCCCACGGACTGGACGCGGGGAATCAAGAGGATTCTTCACAATGAAAGGAATTACGATGCTCAAACCAATTGGCTTGATGGCCCTGACGGCGGTGGTACTCGCCGGATGCGCTAGCGGGGACGAAACGGCGCTGGATCAACCGGCGACGACCGAAACACAACCGGAAAGCTCGTTCACAACCGGCAGTGGCTCGTCTTATGGCGAAGCCGAAGCGCGTCGCCTCGAGGAGCAGCGTGCGGCTGAAGCGGAGGCTGCGGCCGAGCGCTCGGCGAATGCCTTGCGTAACGAACGCACCGTCTACTTCGAATTCGACAGTGCCGAGTTGACCTCGAGGGCTCGCGAGGTGATCCGCTCGCATGCCGACTATCTCGTCGCCAATCCAGGCACGCGGATTCGGCTCGAAGGGCACACCGATGAGCGTGGCACGCGCGAGTACAACATCGCCCTGGGCGAGCGCCGCGCCAAATCGGTAGAACGCGCGATGATGCTGCGAGGCGTTGCCCAGAATCAGATCAATGTCATCAGCTACGGCGAAGAAAGCCCCGTGAACCTCGAGCACACCGAGGAAGCCTGGGCCAAGAACCGCCGCGTCGTCATCAACTATCGATAATCAATGAAAGCACGTCATGCCGGCAGTCTCGCACTGCTCGCTGCCGGGACGCTGGTCACCGGTTGCGCAGGTTTCGGTTCGAACGAGCCCACACCCGAACAGCGTCGTCTGACAACGCTGGAACAGCGTGCCGAGCGCGTCGATCGCCGGCTCGAAAACCTGAATCTCGTCCAGGTTGCCGAGTCCGTGGACGGGGTTGAGGCCAAGCTGCGTGAACTGCGCGGCGAAATGGAGCGGCTCAACTACGAGCTAGAAGCATCGAAGCGGCGTGAGCGCCAGCTCTACCTCGATATCGACAAGCGGCTGCAACGCCTGGAGCAGTCCGGGGTTGGCGCGTTGGCCGGTGGTACGGATACCGATGGTTCGACCCAGGTCAGTGCGGCCGAAGTCGCCAGTGACCCGGAAATCCAGAAGGCCTATGTCTCGGCCTTCGATCTGCTCAAGGCCGGCAAATTCGACGCCGCAATCCGCTCATTCCGCAGCTTCCTGTCGTCCCACCCCTCCAGTGTCTATGCAGACAATGCACAGTACTGGCTGGGCGAGGCGTATTACGTCAAGCGTGAGTATGCGCCTGCCAAACAGGCATTCTCCGAAATGATGAGCCGCTACCCGGACAGCCCAAAGGTGCCGGATTCGCTGCTGAAGCTCGCCTACATCGACTATGAGCAGCAGCGCTACGCTGATGCCCGCAGTAAGCTGCAGCGCGTGCTCGAAGAGCATCCCAACGCGTCAGCGGCCAGTCTGGCCAGACAGCGACTCGACCGCATGGACCGGGAAGGGCACTAGTGGTGGCAGCGCCTGCGACCACAGCCCGGTCGCAGGAACTGCGGCTACGTATCACAGAGATCTTTCGCTCCATCCAGGGTGAAAGCACGCTGGTGGGGCTACCGACCACCTTTGTCCGCCTGACCGGTTGCCCGCTGCGCTGCGGCTACTGCGACACCGCCTATGCCTTTCAGGGCGGCGACTGGAAAAGCGGGTCGGACATCCTGCAAACGGTCGATGGCCTTGGTGTGCAGCACGTGTGCGTCACCGGGGGCGAGCCGCTGGCTCAGAAGCAGGCTCCGCAGCTACTTCAGATGCTCTGTGATGCCGGTTACACCGTCTCTCTGGAAACCAGCGGGGCCTTGCCCATCAATGTCATCGACCGGCGCGTGATGGTGGTCATGGACGTCAAGACACCCAGCTCCGGCGAATCCCACCGCAACCTGGCGGCCAATCGTAATGAGTTGAAACATGGCGATCAGGTGAAGTTTGTCGTCGGTGACCGCGCCGATTTCGAATGGGGTCTGGCCTGGCTGGGCGAGCAAGCCCTGTCCAATGGGGTGGAAGTGCTGTGGTCGCCCGTCTGGAATACCTTACCGCTGGCAGACCTTGCAGCCTGGGTATCAACGCCCGGTGTCCCCGGTCGCATGCAGATCCAGCTGCACAAGGTTATCTGGGGCGAGGAGCCCGGCCGATGAGTTGCCGCGCTGTGGTGCTGGTCTCTGGCGGGCTGGATTCGGCAACAACCTTGGCCATCGCCCGGCACGAGGGCTTTGCATGCTTCGGGCTGTCGGTCTCCTATGGTCAGAGGCATATTGCGGAGCTGAACGCCGCCGAGACGGTCTGCCGCACGATGGGCGCCGAGGAACACCGCGTGGTCTCGGTGGATCTGGGCAGCCTTGGCGGGTCAGCCCTGAC
>JAGLCS010000069.1 GCA_023146115.1 Abyssibacter sp.
GCGACGTCTTCCTGGGGGTTAACGCGGTGGATTATTCAGGGTATCCGGACTGCCGGCCGGAGTTCATCGACGCCTTCGCGGAACTCTCCCGGCTGGCGACCAAGCAGGGCGTCGAGACAGGGCAGGGGCTTGCAGTTCATGCCCCGCTGATCCGGCTCAGCAAAGCGGACATTATCCGCCGCGGCGTCGCCCTGGGCGTGGACTACGCGGCCACTGTCTCCTGTTACCAGGCGGACTCGCAGGGCCGCGCCTGTGGCCAGTGTGATTCTTGCCGGATTCGACGGGACGGGTTCGCGCAAGCGGGCGTCGAGGACCCAACCCTGTACCAGCCCGGCATGAACGGGTAGAATGCGCGCCCGCTACCGGGGATTCAGTGACGTCAGCCTGACCAACTCCGCGTAGACTTCCTTGCAGTCGCATGGGCCGCCTGGCCTGTCGCTCGGAATGGGTCGTTAGCTCAGTTGGTAGAGCATCGGGCTTTTAACCCGCTGGTCGTTGGTTCGAATCCAACACGACCCACCATTCTTCTCCTGCCGATCGACCACGCCTTCGCTTGCACATGCGCCGGCCTGTGTATGATCCGCGGCTGATCCCAGCCACGCACAAGCATGTTCGGACGACGCCGTAATCTCATTCGCGTACCGCGCGATTTGGCCACCGTGACGCGGGTGGATCAGGCGGCAGAGGCTGATCCGGCCTCGCTGGGCGTGAGCGACAAAGACGTGCGCCGCATCTGGTCCAGCATCGAACACCTGTATCGCGGAGGGACGCAGCCGTTTGTGTCGCTTGGGATCTGGCGTCGCGGCGAGTGTCTGATCAAGCGTTCGATCGGGCATGTCAGCGGCAATGCACCGGGCGATCCGGTCGGAGGGCGCGCCGTTGTTGGCACGCCGGACACCCCGGTCTGCCTGTTCTCGGCCTCCAAGGCGATCACGGCCGTGTTAATTCATCAGCTTGCGGAGCAGGGTTACCTGTCGCTGGAAGCGCCGGTAGCTGACTACGTGCCGGAGTTCGCCGCGCGGGGCAAGCACCGCGTGACTGTTTCGGAACTGCTGGCGCACCGAGGCGGTATTCCGCGCGTGCCGATGCGAAAGCCGGATCCGGCCATCCTGTTTGATTGGGACGCTGCCGTCGACATGCTTTGCCGGGCCAAACCGCTGCATCGTGGCGGCAAACAGGTGGCGTACCACGCGATCACCGGCGGCTTCATCCTGGGCGAAATCGCTCGGCGAGTCACCGGCCAAGAGCTGCGACCGCTACTGGATCAGGGCCTGCGCACACCGTTGGGACTGCGCCACTTCACCTACGGGATGGCGCCAAAGGACCGGCATGAACTGGCGCAAGATGCCTTTACCGGTCCGGTGCCGCCATGGCCCGTGGGGCTGATTGCGAAACGGGCGCTGGGCGTCCCGTTCGAAAAGGTGCCGTCGATATCCACCGATCCGCGCTTTATGGATGCGGTCATTCCCGCTGGCAATATCGTTGCCACGGCAGATGAGGTTTGCCGCTTTTACGCCATGTTGCTGCAGGACGGTGCCTGGCAGGGAACGCAGGTGCTGAAACCCGAGACGGCGCAGCGGATCCGCATGCCATCGGGGAATCGTCAGCTCGACAAGACGCTGATGGTGCCGGTGCGTTTTTCCGAAGGTCTGCTACTCGGCGACAACCCAATCGGGTTGTACGGACGTAACTGCAGCGACAGCTTCGGACATCTCGGGTTCATCAATATTCTGTGCTGGGGCGACCCCAAGCGTGATCTGGCCGTGAGTCTGTTGACGACAGGCAAGCCGGCGGTCTCGACACATTTGTACCAATTGGCCCGGGTCGTTTCGTCGATCAGCCGTATTCCGGACGCTTGAATTCGTCTGGTTACGCTGGCCTAGCGGGTGGTGAAGAACACGGCTCCGGCGAGTACGGCCAGCCAGGCCAGTCCCTTGATCAGGAAGAACAGGAAACCAGCTGCAAGCAGGGGCTTCAGCCATCGACGCACGCGCGTCGGCGGTGCGGACTCTGAGTCTGAGGTCTCCATCGCCAAGGATCTTAGCAAGAGTCCATGACAAGCGACTCAGTAGAACCCGGCGTTAAAAACCCCGATCCGCGCAGTGCGGATCGGGGCCGATCGATGCCGGGTTAAAGCGAGCCGAGGAACGCGATGCCGGCGAAGGCGAAGCCGGAGCAGGCGCCGGCTGAAGCGAGCAGGTCCGTGTAGTTGACGGTCTCCGAGCTTCCGCCGTCGGGTGTCAGCGTGACGGTGTCATCGCTGTTAAAGGTGACGGTCGCCGCCGAGCCGCCGCTGCTGATCTCGATCGTTCCGGAGGCGAACGGGCTCACGCTGCTACCCGCCGACTCGACCAGTGCGTCCGTGGTCGCAATCTCGGATTGCGCGTTGGCGCAGCCGGAGTCTGGCACCTGCGGCGTGATTGAGAAGCCGAAGGGACCATCGATGTAGCTTCCGCTGGCATCGGTGAACAGGCGGAACGGCGCATCCGCATGACCCAGGAAGCTGTTGAACGACCCCGTGGCCGTGACGTTCTGACCATTGGCCGTCGTGTCGACCGAATAGTCACCGTCAATGTTGAACTGCAGACGTTCGTCAAACTCGCCGACTGTCTCGTTCGATGACTCGTCCACCCGAACAAAGAAGCCGTAGTCGATGTCGAGCACGACGACGTTGCCCTGCTGCTCGGTATCGACGTGGTACGCGAAGCTGTAAGGCGCACTCGTGGATTCGCCCACCGACGCGTAGAACACTTCGGCATCACCATCTGTGACCTGGCCCGCTTCGGTCCGGCCGTCGATCACGAGGTAGTCGTTCGCGGTCTCGCCGCCGTCAATGTTGGCGTTCAGACGGCAGTTGTCGGCAATCTCGCCAGCGACGTCGAAGGTGGCGGCGGTGAATGGCGAACCCACCGCCTTGCCGGATTCGCTGAACTCGGACATTGAACCGCTATCGCATTCTCCGTTCTCCAGGGTCTTGCGTTGCGCATCCACGCCCACTGCCGTCCCGATCGAGTCGATGCCGCTGATGAGCTGGGCGAGGCTTCCGGCCTGGGCCCGAACAGTCGCCGGGTCGGAGAGGTCAGCCGAGCCCGTCACCGGGCCGCCGCCAGCGCCCCCAGCGTCGTCATCATCGTCGCTGCATGCGGCCAGCGACATGGCGACCAGTACCGCGGCCGTGATGTTCATCCATTTGTTCATTTTTGTGCTCCCGTCCAAAGGTTCGCGCATAGGGTTCGAACGCAAGGATCAGCGCTTGCCGAGGATAGACATACCCCCCAAACAAGGGGTGAAGGCATCCTGACCAATGTTTGCGGGGCGGCGTAAACAGATGACGCGCAGGCCGTTTCCCAGGAACTTTCGGCGTCTGGCGGGGACTGTTGTATCAGTCACCAACATTGCCGGCGTGGCATCGATGCTTCAGAAGCCGGCCCGTGTTCAAGGAAGAACGCATGAAAACGATGTTTCGATCCGTCGCCCGTCACCGGGTGCTGCTGGCCGGATTTGCCTTCGGTGTGCTGTTGGTCTCGACGCCCGCGCGATCGGCGCAGACCATCGGTAAGGCTCAGGTGTTCGACTACGCCTGGCTCAAGGGTCAGGCGCGTGCGTTGGCCGAGCAGGATTACGTGGATCATGAGGGCGAGATGCCGGAGCAGCTCAAATCGCTGAGCTGGGACGACTATCAGCAGCTGCGCTACGACAAGAAACACGCGTTGTGGCGCGATACCGATGCTTTGTTTCGAGGCGAACTATTCCATCTTGGGCTGTACTTCCAGACGCCCATCACCGTTTACCAACTAGAGGACGGGCAGGCGGAAGAGCTTGCCTATGATCGGGACCTGTTCGACTACGGCGAGTCGGGCGTGAAGGGCCGCAAGCTACCGAAGGATCTGGGGTTCGCTGGGTTCCGGTACCAGTTCCACTCCGATTGGCAGCGCGATGTGGTCGCTTTCCTGGGCGCCAGTTATTTCCGAGCGGTCGGCGCCGAGATGCAGTACGGCATGTCGGCTCGCGGTCTCGCGGTTGACACTGCGGTGCCGGAGGGCGAGGAGTTCCCGCTATTCACCCATTTCTGGCTGGAAACGCCCAAACCCGGTAGCGATACGGCGACCGTCTACGCGCTGCTCGACTCGCCCAGCGTGACCGGTGCTTATCGGTTCGACATCACGCCTGGGGAGACCCTCACGATGACCGTCGACGCAGCCATTTATCCGCGCCAATCGATCCACCGATTGGGCGTCGCCCCGCTGACCAGCATGTACATGATCGGGGAAAACAGCCGGCGAACACACTGGGACTGGCGCCCGGAGATCCATGACTCGGATGGCCTGCTCATGCACACCGGTGGCGGCGAGTGGATCTGGCGCCCGCTGGTGAATCCGGCCAACCTGCGGTTCAACGCTTATGCCGACGAGAACCCCAAGGGGTTCGGGTTGCTGCAACGTGATCAGGACTTCGATCACTACCAGGACGACGGCGTGTTCTACGATCGCCGCCCGGGCGTCTGGGTAGAGCCGATCCATGATTGGGGGCCGGGCAGCATCCAACTGGTCGAGATTCCGACCCTGGACGAAACCTTCGACAATATCGTCGCATTCTGGAACCCCGCGAAGCCGGTCGAAGCCGGGCAGGAACTGTTATTCAGTTACAAGCTGCATTGGGGCACTCAGCGAATCCTGCCGAGCAATCAGGCGCAGGTGGTCAACACCTTCACCGGTCTAGGCGGCGTTGTTGGGCAACGGCGCGAGTATTTCAGCCAACGCTTTGTCGTGGACTTCGCGGGCGGTTTGTTTCCGATGCTGGGCGGCGAGACGACCGTGGAGCCCGTCATTACGACCTCAGCTGGTCGCGTGGAGATCACATCGGCACGACCGCAACACGCCATCGACGGGTATCGGGCCATGTTTGATGTCGTCCCTCCTGACGGCTCTAGCGAACCGATCAACCTCAAGGTTTATCTCGCGATTGATGGCCGGCCCGTCACCGAAACCTGGGTTTATCAATGGACGCCGCCGCCCGCCGATCAACGGGATTTGCGTAACCCAGGTCATCTTTAGCCCGAGAGCGTCGTTCAGGGCGGCCAGTCGACTGTCCCGACACCATCACGCCGTCCCCCAGGTTGCGGGACCACCGTCCCAACCGACAGAATACGTGACGTGTCGCAGTGATGCGACGGGGGAGGGGGCGACCGAGTGAGCCATTCAACAGCGGTGACGGTTTGACCGTGGCCGTAAGGGTTTTCGTTGCGCCCACGCTCGTTCTGGCGCTGTCGAAATGAAAAGTAAGATATCCATAGAGGACCTGGAAGCGCAGCGGGCGCGCGGCCACTATCGGCTCGCGTTCGTTCCTCAATTGGAAAACGCGTTCCGTGCCTACTATCTGCGGTTCATGCGTCGACATGTGATGGCAGCACAAATTGCCGCCACAGCGCTGAGCCTGCTCGCCGTGTTCTTGGAACTTGTCGTCGTGCGGCCGCCACATACCGCGGAGCTACCGTTTCTTGCCGTCTTTGCGGTCGGGTTGCCGCTGACGATTGCCGCATCGGCGGTGTACCTGCGGGTCAATCAATCGTTACGGTGGTTGCCTGTCGTTAGTTCCGGGGTGATTCTCGGCGCGTTCGCCGCGACGTTTTATCTGGAAGCGGTTTATGCCCAGCTTGGGTTGGAGTATCGGTACCAGACCACGACGTTCGTACTGATCTTTGCATTTCTGCTGCTCGGATTAAGGTATTTCCAGGCACATGTACTCGCATTCGTTGGCCTGGCAGGTCTCGTCACGACCTACTGGCTGATTGAACTGCCCGCAGCGTTGTTCGCCCAGAAACTTTACAACTATATCGCTGTTGCAACCTTGGCCAGCACGGCAGGCTATCTTCAGGAATACATTGTTCGCAGCAACTTTCTCGACCGGGGGATTCGACGTCACCAGGCATTGCACGATGGTTTAACCGGATTGCTCAATCGTCATGGACTAGACGTACACAGCGACAAAACGTGGAGACACGCGCGCCGGCATCGAACGGTGGTCGCGGTGGCCGTATTCGATATTGACTGGTTCAAGCCCTACAACGATGAACTGGGTCACCCTGCCGGCGATGCCTGCCTGTCTCGTGTTGGGGCCTGCTTGCTTCAACACACCCGCCGACCGCTGGACAGCGCGGCCCGACTGGGCGGAGAGGAGTTCGCTGTCGTGTGGTATGAGGTCAATGAACAGTCCGCGATGAAGTTGGCGAACCGATTCCGCATGGCGGTCGAAGCCCTCCGGATCGAACACCCGGCGCCCTGCGCCGAGTATGTGACGGTTAGCGGGGGCGTGACGGTGCTTGCCCCGGCCAGCGGACGGAGTTTGAATGCCGCGATTCTCGCAGCTGACACCGCGTTATACGAGGCCAAGCGAAACGGTCGAAATCGCGTCCATCTCGCGGCCGACGTGGTCAGGGAGTGGCCGGTTGAGTCCGCGACGGGTGGAGCAGAAGCCTGACGGTGTAGAAGCCGTGACCGACTAACGCCTACGGAACCGCCCGAGTCGCTGGCGTTTCCTGCGCGGTTAACGTCATGGCCTGCGCGCCAAAAATGATCATTCGAATCATCGTCACCATTTCGTCAGTGATGGCGGCTCTTTGCTCCGGACTGGCCTCGATGGCGGTACCGCCCAAGGCGAACACCAGACGAGTAATTGCCTTGGCAGCCAGTGCCGGCTCGGTGACCTGCTGTCCACGATCCTCTGCGAGCCGGACCAGGTCGACACATAGTTCGTCCTCGAAATACTGCAATTCGCGTTCGACCGCCTGCTTGTAGGAATCCGAGCCGACGATGCCTTCGCACAGCAGCACATGGAGCAGCTTTGCATCGGACGCCAGTTGATCCATGAACACGGCCACGGATGGGCGGGTGACTTCCTGGGTCGCCGATACACGCAGGCGCGCCTCGCGGATGATCTGGCGCAGGCTTTGCCCGGCCATGTCGATTAACGCCACCGCCAGCTCATCCATGTCGTGGAAGTGCCGGTAAAAGCTGTTCGGAGCGATACCCGCTTCACGAGTGACCTCGCGCAGGCTTAGCGTGGAGACACTGCGGTGGGGGCCGATCAGCCGCAATGCGGCATCGATGATGTCTTGTCGCGTAATCAAGGCCTTGCGTGCAGTAGCGGTGGGAGGCGAACTGGCCTCGGTCGCTGAGGAGTGTACCGCGCGAACCGTTTGCATCGGCGCTTGTCCGAATGGGAGATCGCGCCAGTATACATCTGTATAGACAGGCGTCTATACAGATGTATACTTCGCGTGCTTTCTCCACACTGCCGGATCGCTATCTGTCGATGACTACCATGACCTCGAGCCACACCGACTCCAATCACCCGCAGAACAAAGAGTCACTGCGGCCTTCGATCGTACCGTTTATCGGGCTGCACATCGCCTGTCTCGGCATTCTGTGGACGGGTTTCACGGTGGAGTCGCTGCTCCTCTGCGCCGCGCTCTATGTGGTTCGCGTGTTTGGAATCACCGCCGGTTATCACCGGCTATTGGCGCACCGCAGTTTCAAGGCCGGTCGGGTCACCCAGTTTCTGATCGTGATGGCCGGGGCAATGTCGCTGCAGCGTGGCCCGCTCTGGTGGGCCGCCAAGCATCGGGAACACCATCGCGATTCGGACACCCCCGCCGATGCGCACTCACCCCGCCATTTCGGCTTTATGGGCGCGCATATGGGCTGGATCTTCCGCCCACGTTACAAGGCCGACCTGAACTTGATCCGCGACTTTGCCCAGTATCCCGAGCTGCGTTGGCTGGAGAAGAACCAGTACCTGCCGGGCATGGCTCTGGGCGTAGCTTGCTACCTGTTGGGTGGCTGGGACGCATTCTTCGTCGGTTACTGCCTGAGCACGGTGCTGGTTTATCACGTGACCTTCATGATCAATTCGCTGGCTCACGTGTTCGGTCGCCAGCGGTTTCTGACCGGCGACGATTCTCGCAATAACGCCGTGCTGGCCGTGCTGGCGATGGGCGAGGGGTGGCATAACAACCATCACTATTACCCGAGCACCGCGCGTGCCGGATTCCGCTGGTACGAAATCGACATGACGTACTACGTGCTGTGGACGCTGTCGAAGTTCGGTCTGGTCTGGGATCTGCGTCAGCCCCCGCAGTCCGTCCTGCGGGGCACCAAGGCGCCGACCACCCGCATCATCGATCTAACCGCCGGTCATCTCGCGTCGGCATTCTGCATGGATGAACTGAGTCAGCGGATTCGCACCGCCTGGGCCGACAGCCACCATATGGACGAACTCAAGCAGCGGGCGCGTCAGGCGCGGGAGAGCGTGGAAACTTACCTCGCCGATATTGACCTGCCACACCTGCCCACCATCGAGGAGCTGCGCGCGCTCGCCAGACGCAAATTCGCCGATGTTCCGGCGCTGGAGGATGTGGTGCAGCGGGCGCATGCCCGTCTGGTCGCCGGGGTAAGCGAGCGCCTCACCCGCGACCTGGTTCCGCAAACCGCCTGATCATCAGACCGAACGGGTACTGGACGGCCGGGCACCACGCTCGGCCGTTCTGCGTTGGGGTGCGATACTGGTGACGATCCCGCGTTCTGAAGCCGCCGGCCCTGGCGGATCGCTACATGTCCGAACCACCGTCCAGCAACCGGTTTGATGCCATCGTCATTGGCGGCGGCGCCGCAGGGTTGCTCTGTGCGATCACCGCCGGCGAACGTGGGCGGCGCGTATTGGTCATCGAGCATGCCAACCGTGTCGGCAAAAAAATCCTCATGTCCGGCGGTGGGCGCTGCAATTTCACCCACCTGGCTGCGACGCCCGCGCAGTACATTTCCGGCAACCCGCATTTCTGCAAATCCGCGCTGGCGCGTTATACCCCCTGGGATTTTCTGGCCCGTGTCGATCGCCACCGCATCCCTTGGCATGAGAAAACACCGGGGCAGCTGTTCTGTGATCGTTCATCCAAGGACATCGTTGCCATGCTACTTGCCGACGCGCAGGCCGCGGCGGTGCAAATCCGAACCGGATGCCGGGTCCATACAGTGGCTCGCGGTTCGCGATATCAAGTGGGCACCGACCAGGGTTGTTTCGAATCGGACTCGCTGGTGATCGCCACCGGCGGCCTGTCGATCCCGAAGATGGGCGCCACCGATTTCGGTCATCGGATTGCGCGCCAATTCGCCTTGCCGCTACGTCCGCTGCGTGCAGGCCTGGTGCCGTTCACGTTGCACCCGCCGGTGCTGGCGCACTGGGCAGAACTGTCTGGCGTATCCGCCGCCGTCCATGTCGAGGTCGACGCGGAAGACGGGCAGGAGCGGCCGGGTTTCTCCGAACAGATGCTGGTCACGCACCGTGGCCTGAGCGGTCCGGCGATGCTGCAGCTGTCGTCATACTGGCCGGATGGTGCGGCAATTAGCGTCAACTGGATGCCTGGTGAATCGGCCGAAGACTGGCTGGCAGCGCAGCGCAGCGACCACCCCCGCAGAAGCCTCCGGACCGTGTTGTCGGATCGTTTGAGCCAGCGTCTTGCGGTCCGGCTTTGCGAGCAATTGGATGAGCTCGGAATACCCACCGCGCAGTCCTTGGCGCAACTCACCCGCGAGCAGATGGATGGCATCACGGACTGCCTGCAATCCACCCGGTTCCGGCCCTCCGGCACGGAGGGCTACCGCACGGCCGAAGTCACCCTTGGCGGCGTCGATACACAGGCCCTGTCCTCAAAAACGATGGAGGCGCGTGCGGTGCCGGGCCTGTTCTTCATCGGCGAAGTGGTCGACGTCACCGGGTGGCTTGGTGGCTACAACTTTCAATGGGCCTGGGCCTCGGGCTGGGCAGCTGCTCAGGCGCTCTGAGCCGGGCTCGGACTGCCCCCGCCGTTAGTTCAGCAGCCGGCGAGGGTGACCTCCAGCGGCCCGTCGCTCTCGATCACAAGCTCCGCCTCGCAAGAGACCCGTGCGCGCTCGGGATGCACGGTGACCGTCGCGATGTTCTGCGCCGTGATCACCAGACGATCTAGCGCGGGGGCATCGGCGCCTGGCGCCCAATCCAGGGTTCGGCGGATGAATGGAGCCGGTTCGTGGTGACCGCCAGTGAGCACGCCAGTGCTCTGCTCGACGGCGCCCGCGACGGGCTCGGCGACACCGAATCCGTCCGAGCGTACGTCGATGGTCCCTCGTTCAAGCGTCGGATCACGCAAGCTGAGTGCGGAGAGCCAGTAGGCATGATCGGCGATCAGGTCCACACGCGGTTCGTCTTCCAGCGGAGCCAACACATATGTCACGCGCATGGGGTCGCGTTCGACCGTGGCCGCTCCCACGGCATCGGCCATCGGGATGTAGTAATCGTTTGTAGACGGCGTCAGGTGGTCCCAGGTGGGAAACAGGTAACTATCGAAGCGGTAGCTCAAATCCGTGAGTGCTGTCACCGCCTCTTCGGTGGAGATCACCGGCTGCAACTCGTCCAGTAACGATGCCCACATCGTCACCGGTACGTTGCGCAACGATGCCAGCCGGGGCTCGGCATCGCCTGGGGCGGCCACGACAGGCGCGAGATACCCGAACAAATCCGGGTAACGCGGCGCCAGTCGATATGTTCCGATGCCGCCCATGGAGACGCCGCCCAGTGCGACCTGATCCGGATTGAGTCGGTAGTGCCGCGCGACATCCGCCCACACCTCGAACACATCGGCTTCGGCCACGTCGAAGTAGAAGCCGTCAGGCCCGCGTCCGGCCGGCGTGATGGTGATGTGCCCGGCGCCCCGGTCGCCCAAATGCTCGGCGTGACGCGTGTTCAGGTATTGGTTGTAGTTCGCCGACAAGGCGTGCAACAGCACAGTCGTTCCAAAGCCAGTCGGCGGCTCGGGCAGCTCGGGAATGTAAAGAGAATAGGGCTGGAGTTGCCCCACCATCACGCCGTCGCAGGGACGCGCGGCGCTGATCCCACCGCAGGCCTTGTCGTAGTCCGCCCCCTGACCAAAGCTGTAGCCGCTGGCGAGTATGCGGTTGATGTGGCCGCTAACAGGTACGCGGCTTTCGTCCAGCGTGCCGTCCCGCAGTTTGGCAAAGTCGACCAGGGCGGAAAACGGACTGACATCGCCGATGGCGAGCGCGTCGGCCTGTTGTTTCTCGCGCCAGAACCGTGCCTGAATCTTCGCCAATACGGCGGCATCGGCAATCGTGCGGCCTTCGCCGGTGGCGAACTCTGGCATCGGTTCATCAAAGCGAAAGCCCATGTTGAACAACGCGCTACCGAGTGGGCTTGAGCCCCCTGGGGTGTCGGTGGTCGCGATCGCACCGGGCTGGCGATAACGATGCGCCCCGGCGTCCCACAAACCGATACCGATCGCGATGCGGACGGCGTTGCGCCCCGGATTCCAACTCGAGTCCTCGACGCGCACGGTGATCTGGCGGCGGTGGGTGTCCACCGACACTGCCGGGGCGGGTGCGACCACACTGCTGTCGGCTGCATTCATCAGCCATGCCTGATCCGCCGCCACCGTCAGAAACCACTGCGCTGGCGAGCTAACACCGGCATCGAATGGCCACGAGACGGCACTTCCGTTGTCGCCCAGGGCGATCGTGAACGCAGTCAGCGTTGGATCAACCAGCGTGTTCAAGGTCACCCGGAACAGGGTCCCGCCATCGACCGGCTTGACCCGGAACTCGACCAAATCGGCCGCGTTGTTCGCAAAGGCGGTGTCCGTGGGGTAGGTCAGCGTCCCAGCCTTGGGCGAGAATAAAATCGAGTCGGGGCCTTGCGGATCAGTCGGATCCAAAACACCCAGCGCACCGTGGTCGTCGTACAACCAATCTTGATAGACGTACTCGCCGCAACGGTAGGCAGCGGCGCCCGAAATCAGAATCGGGGGCGCCTGCCAGGGAGCGATGTTCTCGAGTTGCGGCGCCGACGGTGGGTCAGCGTACAAAACGGAGGGTCCGGGTCGGGGCGTGACCTCGCCGGGCAGGGAGACGGATCGATAGTCCACGGCGCTTAAGCCACCGCAGACCGGGGTGGCGGCTGGTTCCATGAGTTGTGGGGCCGTACTGTCTCCGCAACCGGAGCCCGCCAGTATCGTGGCGAGTACTACGGCAACGGCCCCCAGCGGCATTGCGACTGTTTTCATTGTGTCTCCTGCGGCTCTACGGAGCCTGTTGGTATGGATGCCGTTCGTCACCGCGGTGCGAGCGGAATCGGCTTAGCGCGTCGAAATTTTCGGGCCGATCAGGCCGGATTCCAGATAATCGAAAAACTGTTCCTGTAGCCGGTCGGCCTGATGGCTTTCCGCCAAGGGGGATGCACCGAAAGGTGAGCGCCACAGATAACTGCGGTCGGCCAGGCCGTGGTACACGTTGGTCATCGTCATCAGCAGGCGAAGCTGCCGTGTCTCAACCGGTAGTCCGGAGAGTGTTGGTGCCAGCAAGGCCGACGCGCGGCCCAGCGGCTCGCGATGCAAGGCGGCAGACAAGTCCTGCCCGCTTGGTCCGAAATCCCAACTCAACCGGGCCGCGAAGCGTATGGCCGCTGTTCCGTACCCTTCGGCTTGCTGAAGCCCGAGCACCGGGTCGTAGAGCGCATGCAGCACGGCGCGCGGAGATGCGTCATCCATCAACTCCAGCGCCGTGAGCCCTTGCGACCAGCGAGGCTGCAACCATGCCCCCAAGGTATCGACGATGCCGGCCACCAAACCATCCCGGCCCCCGAAGTGGTAGTGCAGGGCGGATGCGTTGCTCGCGCCCGCGGCCTTCACGACTCGGCGCAACGCTACGGCGGACAAGCCTTCTTCGGCGAACATCCGCATCGCCTCGCGGATCAGCCGTTGCCGTGTCGACATGGCCTGCGGCTGTAGAACATGGACCTTGCTCATACGATGGGATGGACGGCGGCAATCCCCGCGGGTCGGTGCGTTTGGCTCATGGTGGTCTCCTGCGGGTCGCGCATGTTCGAATCTGGTCGTTCGCCAGAATTAATTCATTTGAATTAATTGGCGCACAAACGTCAAGAATTTGTTAATTCAAAGGCCCGGAGGGTAGCCGGTGGTCCGGCCTGGTCCGCATTGGTTACGCGATGTGGATGGGTGCGAGCAGGAACCGATCACAACGCCAGCCATGTAAATCGATGACAATAGTTTGCTGTCGCCTCTCGCGAACTCGGCCCGTGGTCTCCAAAGGCTCAGAAATGCGCGAACCGGTCGATACCACCTGGAAAGCACCGTTGTTGCACCGTTGAGACTCATGGACGGAAGCCCACATTCGACTCAGGACATTGCTGCGATTGTCGCGGATCGGCGGATCACGCCAGTGTTTCAGCCGATTTATCAGGTGCGCGATGGCTCGGTGTTCGGGTACGAGGCGCTCACGCGTGGTCCGGTTGGGCTGTTGCACAACCCGGTGAATCTGTTCGCCGCCGCCGAAGCGCAGGGGCTGGAAGCCCAGCTCGACGCGCTATGCCGGACGGCCGCCGCGAACGAGTTTCGGCGCCAGGGGCTGCCGGGGGCGCTGTTCGTCAATGTGTCACCCCAGATCATCGTTGATCTTGGCGACCAGCGCGATGCCATTGTGCAAACCCTGCAGCAATGGGACATGCCTGCCAGCGCTGTCGTGGTGGAGATATCCGAACGCCACCCCTTCGATCCTATCGATGCCATCGTCGATGCGATCCGGCATTTTTGCGAGGCAGGCTTTCGCTTCGCACTCGATGATCTCGGGGCCGGATATGCCGGGCTGCGTGTCTGGTCGGAACTGCGCCCCGCGTTCGTGAAGATGGATCGACACTTCGTGTCAGGCTGCGACCGCGATTCCGCCAAACGGGAGTTCCTGCGCTCGATCAAGGGCATGTCGAACTTTCTCGGATGCCAGGTGATTGCCGAGGGTATCGAGCGCGAGGAAGAGGCCGACGTGATTCGCAGCCTCGGTGTCGATCTGGCACAAGGCTTTCTGCTGTGCCGTCCCGAACCGGCACCGCCGATGACGGCGACCATGGTGTTTCAAGGCGGACGACGCGACGGCTTCGGCGCTGGGCTGACCTTTAACGAATCACTGGAACGCCTGGTCCAACCCAGTGCGACCGTCGCCCCGACCGACACCGCCGAGTCGGTGCTGGACCGCATTCGCGAATGGAAGGAGCTGCCCGATATCCCGGTCGTGGACGGTTCGTCGCCGTTGGGTTCGGTCAACCGGGTCAATCTGCTCGATCGCTTCTCGCGACGCTATACGCGTGAGTTGCACGGTCGCCGACCGATTCGCCACTTCATGGACGACCTGGCCCCGGTCTTTGAACTGTCGACCAGTATCGAAGAGGCCAGCCGTCAACTGTCATCAAACTCGCGCGACGTTCTGCCGTCCTGCGCGATCATCGTGGCGGACGGGCAATTCTGCGGTGTGGTGCCCACCACGGCACTGATGCGGCGTCTGAGCGAGGCGCAGATGCGGGCGGCGCGTTACAGCAATCCGCTGACCTTGCTGCCCGGCAACGTGCCCACGATGGAATTGATTCAGGAATTTCTGGACGCGGGCACTGCATTCCGGGTCGCGTACTGCGACCTCAACAACTTCAAGCCCTTCAATGATGTTTACGGCTATGCCATCGGCGACGAGGCACTGCGGCTGGTCGCCGAGATTCTCGCCGAACAGGTGGATGCGGATCTGGACTACATCGGCCATATCGGCGGCGATGACTTCGTCGTCGTCAGCCGTGACCCCGAGTTCGAGGCCACCGTGCATCGAATTGCGGCGGCGTTCGGTGAGCGGGTTCGCCGGCTCTACCGGCCCGAGCATGTTGCGATGGACGGCATCCTGGCCGTGGATCGCGCTGGCAACGAAGCGGTTTTTCCGCTGATGCGCCTGGCCATTGGTGTGGTCAAGCCCGACCCGGCGATGTGCGATTCACACCACGACGTGGCCACCATGGCGGCCGACGCCAAGCACCACGCCAAGATGAACCCACCGGAGTATTTGTTCTTCTGCCGGCGGAACTCGCCGCGCTGCGTTGTCGAGGTGGGCGAGGGCGACGGCCCGGACGAGCCTCTTCACCTCTACAAGGTATGACCAAGGCATAACCAAGGGCTGCGGAACGGCGCTGCCGTGAACGGCCGCCTAGCGTAGAAGCGACATGCGGTGATCGCGTGACGGCTCAGCTCAGTCGTGGAGCCAGGCTCGGGCGGGTCTGCCGATCCTCAGTGGGGGTGAACGTCCGTACGAGGTGATCGGTGCCCAGACTCCCCGCGGAGCCGTGCGAGGCGCGATGAGCGGCGTCCAGACTTGCGTCGTCGGTGTCGGCGAAGGGCGCGAGGACGCTGCCCACGTTCCAGTGCTCGCCCTGGACGGCATCGCGGGTGATGTCGAGCAGCACAAAGCCATGCGCCGCGGAGTTGTGGTACGGAATATTCGGGTTCGCGCCCACGATGGCTGCGTTGTAGAGCGGCGCCAACGCCGCGAGCTGCTCGTCGTCGGCCAGATTGTTCGAGGTGACACTCATGCAGGTGAACTCGACCGCCACCGATCCCTGGCCGGTCAGCGGCTCGTAGCCCGGAACACCGGTCAGGGTCGGCGTGAGCGGGTTGAACGGCGTGTAGGGATCTTCCACGACATCACAGGCCCAGGCGGTGTGGATGTCGCCGGACAGCACGATGTTGTTGGCGATCTGCTCGTCGCGCAACGTGCCGAGGATCAGGTCACGCTCGTAGCCGTAGGCGCCCCAGTTGTCGCTGCCTTCGTTCCCTCCGCCGGGTCGTATGCCGATGGATTCCGCGATCGCCGGTGGCAGGTAGGGCAGCGGCAGCACGGTCGGGTCCGGGTTATTGCGATGGGGCGCCATCATGGTCTGCTGGCCGAGCACCCGCCATCGCCGGTTGCCGCTCACAGACTCGCGGAGTCCATCAAGCAGCCAGTCCCGCTGTTCCAGGCCCAGCATGGTACGGGCCGGGTCGAAACTGTCGGTGCCGGTGATTGAGGTGTCCGTCTCTGGCGTGTTGCGCTGGAGTCGCGTGTCCAGCATGAACAAATCGACCAGATCTCCAAACTGGAAGCGGCGCCAGATCTTCAACGGATTGCCGGGTTCAGGCAGGCGGATCGGCAGCCATTCGGCGTAGGCCTGCACGGCGTTGGCCTTGCGGACCTGCCAGTCGCCTTCGGTCTCCGGCTGATGGTTCTGAGCGCCGTCTATCCACGAATTGTTCGTCGATTCATGATCATCCCAGACCACGATCAACGGGTGCTGACGGCTCATTTCCTGGAGGTCGCCATCGGTCCGGTACTGCGCGTGGCGCTGGCGGTAGTCGTCCAGACTGACGATCTCGTAGGCCGGTTCGTGGGCGCGTCCAAGCGAGCCGGCGCCACCACCTTCGTAGAAATAGTCACCGACGTGCAGCACGGCATCGACATCCCGTTGCGCCAGCACCTTGTAGGCATTGAAATAGCCGGTGGAGTAGTTCGAGCAGCTGACCAACCCTAGGCGGACACGATCTGTGGCGCCCGTTGGTAGCGTTCGGGTACGGCCTGCGGGCGACGCCCAACCCAATACCTCGAACTGATAGTAATAGCTGGTTGCGGGGTTCAGTCCGGCGGCGTCGACCTTGACGGTCCAGTCGCGAGCCGCATCGGTTTGCACGGTGCCGCTCAACATCTCGCGTGTCAGGTCCGCATCGGAATAAACCCTCCAGCGTACCGTGACCGTGTCGACGACTTCCGATATCCGGGTCCACAGCATCACGCGGTCACTCAGCGGATCACCGCTGGCCACGCCGTGCTTGAAAGGCGAGGTGGCCGGCGGGTCCGGTTGTGCTGCCGGGTCATCCGGAGACGGGCTCCGGGACAGCGATTCCTCGGACGCGCAGCCAATCAGGCCACCAGACGACAAACCGGCCGCAATGGCGGCGCCATCCTTCAGAAAACGACGACGGGTGATGGACATGGCAGGGTCTCGAAGCGGGGGGCTAGTGGACCCGGCCAAGCTGCTGCCGTATCAGCCGACAGGCTTTCTTGCCCCCCGGAACGCCCGCGCCGGACTCGTTCCCAGCCGGCGAACTGCCGCAGGCAGACACGACGGAATCAGCGACGATGGCGGTCGCACGCAAGGCAAGATGCATTGGATGAGCCCAGTGAAAAAGCGGCCGAATCCTATGCCGGGCGTGTGACATCCATGTGTCGGCGGGCGCTGCGGCAGCGCCTACGATGGTCGGTGGTCAGTCTTCGAGTTTGGCGTCCATGGTGATGGCCGGCTTGAGCGCCTTGGAGATCGGGCAGCCGCTTTTGGCGGCGTTGGCGGCTTGCAAGAAGTCGTCCTCGCTGGCACCAGGCACCTTGGCGGTCACATCGAGATGAATCTTGGTGACGGCGAATGCACCGTCGGCCTGTTCCAGGGTCACGGTCGCTTGGGTGTCGATGGATTCGGGCGTCAGATCAGACTGGCCCAGGATCATGGACAGGGCCATTGAAAAGCAGCCGGCGTGGGCCGCGCCGATCAGCTCTTCCGGGTTCGTGCCTTGACCGTCTTCGAAGCGGGTCCCGAAAGAATACTGGGTGTCGTCGAGGACACCACTGGCGGTTGAGATGACGCCATTGCCTTCCTTGAGGCTGCCGTTCCAGCGGGCGGTTGCTGTGCGTTTCATGCGAACTCCTTGTCATGGAAACCAGTGGGACGCGGTCCACCGCGCCCAGTCCTGCGACTGTCGCAACCACCGCTTGGTTCAGTGTAGCTCCTCGGGGTGGTCTTGATCGGCTCCCAAGATCTGCCCGTGTCGACCCTGGCCGGCGGTGAACCGACGCGCGCCGGCAAGCGTCTCGCCAGAGGCCAATGTGTCCAGCCCCAGGGCAAACTCATGCCGCAGCGCATCGGATTCGTCCAGCGCCCATTGCTCCAGTGCGCTGCGGCGGTCGTTGCGCATGCATTGTTGGGGCAGCAACGCCAGTTCGCCAGCCAGCTGCTTGGCGGCGTCCAGCGCCTGTCCGGTGGGCACGATGCGGTTGGCGAGCCCGATGCTGTAGGCCTCCCGCGCGTCCACCGTGCGACCGGTCAAGATCATGTCCATCGCGCGCCCATGCCCAATCAACCGGGGCAGACGGACGGTACCGCCGTCAATCAGTGGGACGCCGAATCGCCGGCAATAGACGCCGAACACCGCGGTCTCGGCCGCCACCCGTAAATCACACCACAGGGCGAGTTCCAGGCCGCCCGCCACGGCATGGCCTTCCACCGCCGCGATGACCGGCTTGTCCAAGCGCATGCGGGAGACCCCCATTGGCGCGTCGCCATCGGCCTCCATGCGGTTGGAGCGGGCGGGGTCCTGGCTTTGCACGGCTTTCAGGTCAGCGCCGGCACAGAAGGCACCGGCCGCGCCGGTCAGAATGGCCACGCTGAGCGTCGGGTCGGCGTCGAATCGGCGAAACGCATCGGCGAGCGCCGCTGCCGTCGGGCCATCCACACAGTTGCGGACGTCGGGGCGGTTGATGGTGACGATTAGCGTTGTCCCGTCGACCTCTTCCAGCACCAGGTTGGACGCAGTCGTCATGGGAGCTCCGGTTGCGGCAGCACCGACCGGCCCGAGGCGGCCGCCAGCACCGCTGCATAGCCTGGTGGCGCGGTGATCCGATGGCGCTCGCGCAACATGCGATGCAGTCGAGGTAGCCGGTAGTAGGGCACGGATGCCATGAAATGATGCTCCAGATGGTAGTTGACGTGCATCGGCGCCACGGTGATCCGCGCAAGCCAGCCGGCGCGGGTCGTGCGGGTATTGGTTCGAATGTCAGGACCGCCCGGCAGCATGGCGTGCTCGGCAATCGAGCGAATGCGGACGAACACCGGAAAGCTGCACATGAACGCCGCGACCCACAGCCCGTAGAGCCAGCCGTGCCCCAGCTCGATCAGAACGGCGGCCAGCAGAGCGTTGGTGATGAGCACACCCATCGCATTGCGCAGAAAGCGTTGTGGATAACTCCACCACCGGCGGCCTGTTTGCGGCAATCGTTCGACCGAATTCGCCACGGTCCAACGCAGCACGCCGGCGTCCATCAGCGCCAGGCCCAGAACAACCCGCAACATGGTCAGCCCTGACATGTCGCGCAGCAGCTTGCGTGCAAAGCCGGCCCGAGTCGACGGATAGCTCCGATACAGCGAGACATCTGGATCGTCCGCCAGACCTGCGTGCTTGTGATGCCGGTTGTGGTGCGATCGATACTTGCCCACGTGTTGCCAGATCGGACGTGCGCAAAGCCAGTCGGTGAGGTGATCGTTGAGCCAGCGATGCCGAAACAGCGTGCGATGCGCCGCCTCATGCTCCAGCACCGCCAACGCCAGCTGGCGATTGCCGAGATAGATCACCGCGAGCAACCAGACGATGGGGTGGGGCATCACCACACAGACCGCCAGCGTCGCCGCAATGCTCAACCACACCGTGCTGATCGCCAGGAATCCGCGCGCGTTCGATCGCCGGGTGAGCGTGGCGATTTCCTCGCGGCTGAACCAGTCGGTGGGTCGAAGACGGTCGGCGGACTGATGCATGAGCGAATCCTCAGGAGGCAATGGCGGCATCGGCATGCGGTGCACGTAGCTGCCAGAT
>JAGLCS010000007.1 GCA_023146115.1 Abyssibacter sp.
TCGCGAACCCAATCATCGCCACGGGCAGCACAATGCCCAATTGGCGGATCAGCAGCCCGCCAATTGATGCACTGATCAGCGGAGCGCTCGTCATGTTGACGCCAACGTCGGTGCGATGTGCGAACGCGTCGACGATGACCTGGCGCAATGTTGTGGCGATGGCCTGCCGAGCCAGGGGCGTGTCGCCCCGCGCGTCGACCACCAGGGCGATCGTGCGGCTATCCGCAGACAACAGCCTCCCTTTGTTCAGCGGGTCGTCTTGTGCGGCCTGCCATAGCGCTTCGGCGCGTTCGGGTGAATCGAGTTGTCGGTGATAAAGCGACTTGACTTCGATATCGTCATCAACGCTTTGCGGGGTTTGGGTAGTGGCGATGGACTCTGCTGATAGCACGCCATGCATTCGCAAAAGCCGGGCTTCCAGCTGAGCGATCTCCGCGATATCGATGGCTCGGACCGAGCCATCGAAAGTAATACCCGCGAAGACACTGAAGTCTGCTTGGGACTCCGCCGCACCAATGGCAGATGGAGACGAGTCGATCTGCAACCGGAACGAGCCGTCAGGGCGTACCAGCGCCGTGAGTGACAGCGCGGTGAGCGCCAATGCCAGTAGCGGAGCGCGACGTCGGTACATCCGCTTGAACATGGGGTGGCCAGGCTGTCTAGCGGGCGTCAGCGAAACCGCGTGTGTTGAACACGGCACGCCCCAGATCCTCGTCGAACTCCAGTTTGGAGAGCTCCACATCGGTGGTCACGCCACTGAGCAGGTCGTCCATGCGATAGCGCGTCGCCAGCATGCGTTCGTCAAATGATTGAATCGAGTCGAGGCTTGCCGTTAGTCGCTTGACCGGCTGTGATTCGACGTCCAGAAAGTCGATTGCGAGTATTACGCAGGTCTCCTTGTCGATCGCAGCCGCCAATCGCTCGAACGGCGCACCCTCGGTGTCGCTGGGTCGGATCAGCAGCTTGACGGTCGGCCGCCCGCTGATCGTTTCGTCCGGACCAAGCTCTCGCTCGCCATCAATGAAGGCACCGAACAGGAGTTTGATGTCGAGGTAGGAGAAGCTTGTGCCCCAAAGATCGGTAGCGGCCATGTTGCCAGTGACGCGGCGCACTTTCCGGAGCGCGGGGATGTAAACGCGCATGTCGTCCTGATCGGGCTTTTCACGAATCAGGTACGTGGTGCCCGCGAGGTTCAAGGGCTCGACGATCCGCAGGTTCAGATTCAGCGCCTCGTCCTCACGCATGGCGTAGAGGCGCGTGAGCAGCTCGCGAGAACCGCCGCTGCCATCGGTCGTATTGAACCGGGCGTAGTGACCGATGGTGGATTCCGGTGCGTTACGCGCCGCGCAATCCGTGACGGCCGTGGCGCTCGTCGGCTCCTCCGCGAGCGCGGGCCCCAAGCACAACACGAGCATAAGCCCCGAAACGTAACCTACGCTGAGTCCATTCATTGTGTGCTCCCTGTCCCACCGAATTACGATAGCGTATCTCTCGGAAGGGAATATCGCGCAGAACACAGCGGCGAGTTCGGGGAATTGTCACATTTGCGCCGGCGTCTAAAGAGTCTACTAGTCAGCGGGTAGCGCTCACGGAAGCCTTCGCGTGAGCGGGAGTGCAGGGCAATAGGGAGGTTGCAGGCAGATGCGCTATCGGGCGTTTATCAGCTATAGCCATGGCGACGAGGCTTGGGGAGTCTGGCTGCACAAGTCGCTGGAGGCGTATCGCGTTCCGCGCAAGCTGCGAGGTTCTGCTTCGGCCATCGGGCCCATCCCCAGCAAGCTTTTTCCCATCTTTCGTGATCGCGATGAACTCGCGTCGTCGCATGAGCTAGGCGCAGAGATCGAACGTGCGCTGAGCGATTCCGCCTGCCTGATCGTGGTCTGCTCACCGCAGGCTGCGGGGTCGCATTGGGTGAATGAGGAAGTCAGGCGCTACAAGATGCTGGGGCGGTCAGATCGCGTGTACTGCCTGATCGTTGATGGCGAACCCGGCGATCCGGAGCGCGAATGCTTTCCCGAGGCGGTCCGGTACCAGGTTGACGGTGAAGGACAGATCACCGGCGAGCCGGTCGAACCGATCGCGGCTGATCTCCGGCCGGGCAAGGACGGAAAAACCGACGCCACGTTGAAGTTGATCGCCGGAATACTGGGCGTCGGTTTTAACGAGCTGAAGCAGCGCGAGTTGGCTGCGCGCAACCGACGCCTTGCCGTCCTCAGTGGCGTGGCATCGACCATCGCGGCGGCGACCGTGGGGTTGGCGGCGGTCGCGATGCTTGCCAGGAGCGAGGCTGAGGCGCAGCGCGGTGTTGCAGAGGCTCGCCGGCAGCAGGCGGAAGGCTTGATCCAGTTCATGCTTGGCGACCTTCGAGAAAAACTCGAACCACTCGGAAAGCTGGACATTCTTGACGCCGTTGGCGCCCAGGCAATGCAGTATTTCGGTCAGGTTGATCCAGCAACGCTCAGCGATGCGGAGCTCGCTAACCGAGCGCGCGCACTGCGTCAGATCGGGGATACCCGGATCAAGCAGGGAAAGCTGGATGAGGCCGCCCCGGTATTTCGGGCTGCACTGACGCTCGACGAGGCCATCGCGGCGCGGCACCCGACGAACACCGAGGCGATATTCAACGTGTCGCAAAGCGCCTTCTACGTGGGTTACGCGGACTACCTCGCCCAAGACTACGTCAGTGCCAAACGGTGGATGCAGCGATACGCAGCGGAAGCGCAGCGTCTGGTCAGGCTGGAACCGGATAACGCGAAGTGGCTCACGGAGCAGATCTACGCGCAGGACAATCTGGTGACCGTCATGATGGCGAAGGAGGGGCATGAGGCGACCCTGCCGTACTTCGACGGCCTGATCTCGGCGTATCAGTCTCTCTATGAACGTGCGCCCGCTCAACGAGCCGATGCGCTCGATGGCCTCATCAACGCCGCGTCACGCGAGGCACTGGCGCGAATGCGTGTAGGGCACTTTGCGCCGGCAATGCAGGCGCAAGAGAACGCCTTATCCTGGCAGCGAGAGCGGCTGGCAATGGCTGAGGCCGATGCGACTATCCAGCTACAGCTAGTCACACAGTTGAGACTGTTCGCGACGGCAGCGCTGGATTCCGGCCAGCTGTCGCGCGCCACCGAGGCAATGGCCGAGGCGGCGGCTCTGGTGACGATTCTGCGGGTACTAGACCCGACCAATCGGCAGGTGCTGCGTGAGGAACTCGCGCTGGCACACCTCGGAGTCAAGCGGGCGCTCATTCACGGCGAGATCGGTGCGGCGGATGAGCTGAACAGCGGCCTGTTCGAGATTGCGTCCAACTTGCTTGATCAGACTGCGGAGACCGACTTTGCTCGAAAAGGACTGGCGAGATCCCATTTGCTCGGCTCGGAGATCGCACTTCGGCGCTCCGATTTCGAGGCCGCCCGTCGTGCGAACGCCGAATTGCTAGCCTTGCTGAACGAGCCACTGCTCGCCGACACCGACGATGAGTTGCGTTTCGAGGCGCAGCTCTATGCCTTCGAAACCACAGACCCTCGCGCCGGTTGCCCTATGTTGGCGCTGACCGACCTGTCGGAAAACGCCTCGCCGATGTTGCGCCTGCACGCGGCAGTTGCGGCAAACGACCCCGATCAGGCGCTCAGCATCTGGCCAGGCCTCAAGGCCTGGGTGCGGTATCACCCGGGCGTTGCTGGCGCGATTACCCGGCGCTGCCAATCTGCCTGCGCCGATTCTTACCGTTTACTCTGCGAACCGCAGGCTCACCAGGCAGGAGATTCAACATGAGCACGCTTCCCACGTTCACGATCGTCGACGCGGACATTCGGCCCATCGGTGGTATTCCCGGCGGCGAGGATGACAGCAACACCTCGATGGGGGATCTTCCGCCCGCCTCAGCAAAACCGGTTGAGTTGCAATCGAATCGTTGGGTGTTCCGAGACCGAGTCCCCGCCGTCTTTCTCGACTCCGAGGGACAGGTCATCAACCTCAGCGACGTAATCACCCCATCCACGTCGGCAGATGGCAAGACGCTCACGCTGACCTCCCGTGCGGGCACGGATTATTACTACACTAATGTGCATGTCCGGTTTTTCTTCACCCGGAGCGATACGGGAGAGGATGCCAGTCACGACCCGCTCATTCCGGTGATTGGCGAGCCTCGCTAGCAAACAGCGTGCTGATCGACAGCGGACGGACTCCTTTCGATATGAAACGCCCAGCCGCTGGGTCCCGCCAGTTTGGTGGAGCAACCGGGCTAGTTGCGTTGATCGCGGTGTCTCGCAGCGGCGGTGCAGGCGTGATCTATCAGAAATGTCCTACACATAACGCCGACACAACCCAACGGTGGACCTGAGCACCGCTCGCTAGACTTCGGACGTGGGCAAATTATCCATGCTCGTTCGGGCAGGGTTTTTGAGGTGGCCCAGTGAGGCTTGACAGGCCTCATCACCGGAACAATGAGGTTGCTGATCATGGCGGTTGAATGCGCAGACGTTGAATCCACCGTATTCGAGGTGGTTGATGAACTCCTCGATTCCATTGACGGGGATTTCGAAGGTGAACTCTTCCCGCAGATGCGGCTGATCGCCGATGCCGGATTCTCATCGATCGACTTCGTTCAGATGACGGTGATGATCGAGGAGCAGCTCGGAGAGAAGATTGGCTTTCAGGACATGCTCATGCGAGACGGTCAGTACGTGCAGGACCTGACGCTGGGCGAGGTCATCGCTTTCACCGAAAGCCGTCTGCGCAAACCTGCAGCCGCGAGTGCTGCCGTCACAGCCCCGTCCGCACCAGCACCGGCGGTTGGCCGCTACGAAGGCCAAAAGGTGACCGCGCAAGACGTGGCCGCCTTCACCCAATTGATCAAGCCGCGCCGGGTCGGCCCCTCCGGCGGGGCCCAGCGCAAGAACAAGCGGGCGGTCTTTGTTCTGTCGCCGCCGCGGTCGGGCTCGACGCTGCTACGGGTGATGATCGCAGGCAATCCGGCATTGTTCGCACCGCCCGAGTTGCATCTGCTGTCCTACGCGACGATGGATGAGCGGCGCGCTGATCTGAACACTGAGCACAGTGAACATCTGCTGGACGGGGCTGTTCGCGCCCTGATGCACACCCGCGGCTGGACGGGGGATCAAGCGCGTCAGTTCATTGGAGAGTGTGAAGCCAGTGGCACGAGCACGCGGGAATTCTTCGGCTCATTACAGGAAAATTTGGGCAATCGCCTTCTGGTCGACAAGACGCCAACCTACGCGTTTAGCGTCGATATCTTGCGGCAGGCGGAAGAGTATTTTGAAGATGCCCTGTATATCCATCTGATTCGGCACCCTTGCGGCATGATCCGCTCCTATGAGGAGTCGAATCTGACCCGGATGATGCCGCTGATGATGAAGAATAGCGACTTCTCCACCGCCGCCTTGGCGGAGATGATCTGGTTGGTCAGCAACCGCAACATTTTGCAGTTCTCCGAGTCGGTGGCGTCCGATCGTTGGTTGTCGGTGTCCTACGAGAACATCGTCACAGACCCAGAGGGCAACATGCGCAGGCTTTGCGACTTCCTCGACGTGCCCTACGACGATGACATGATCAACCCGTATGGCGATAACAAGGCGCGTATGACTGACGGTGTCGACTCGGCCTCCAAAATGAGCGGCGATCTGAAATTCCATCTGCATCGTCAGATCGACCCAGCGGCGGCTACGCGCTGGCGTCAGTTTTGTTCAGAAGATCGCCTGGGCGCCGAGACCATGGAGTTGATCTCCAAGCTGGATGCCGACGTCGCCAGTATTCGCGCCTGAGACGACAAGCGTCGTTGACGCAGGACGCGTCAGCGGCCGCTCAGCGTGCGCTGTAGCCGCCGTCCACCATTAACAAGTCGCCGGTGACGAAACTGGCCTCCGGCGAGCAAAGCCAGCGAACGGCTTGCGCGACCTCTTCGCCGGTGCCCGGCCGGCCGATCGGATGCAGTTTGATGAAGGCGTCCGCCTTGGCGCCCCCCGCCTGCACCGTCCGTGAGCCCAGGCCGGCATCGATCAGCCCCGGGCAAACGGCATTACAGCGAACACCCTGCCCGGAATAGGCGACCGCGACGGACTTGGTCAGGCCGGCGATGCCGTGCTTGGTGGCGGTGTATGCGGCATTGGCTCCGCCATTGACGCCGAGAATCGAGCAGTTGTTGACGATGGCGCCGCCACCGTTCTCCAGCATCAGCGCGACTTCCTGTTTGAGGCAGTGGTAGGTCCCGTTGAGATTGATGCTGACGCAGGCGTCCCAGATTGCATCGTCGGTGTCCAGCAACGGGGCGCCGCCGCCGCCAATGCCGGCGTTGTTGAAGGCACAGTCCAGCCGACCGAAGCGCTCGCGAATATTGTCAAACAAGGCCTCGACCGATCCGCGGTCTGACACGTCAGCGGGCAGGGCGATCGCGCGCGTGGTGTCACCAGCGGCCTCGCAAAGCGCCAGCGCCACTGCTGAGGCGCTTTCGGCATTGATGTCGCTGACGATCACGGTGTCGCCCGCCTGGGCGAACTGTGTCGCGGTGATCGAACCGATGCCGCCACCGGCACCTGTAATCAGAACGACGCGGCTCAAATCCTAGCGCTCCTGCGATTCAAAGAATGTCCAGATTTCGTTGGTCGCGTTGAAGATGCCCGGATTTGGCCCCAGCTTGCGCGGCAGAAAGGTCTTGCCACCAGGCCACTGATGGCCGGTATCGGTGACCGCGCAGGTTTCGACGGTTCGGTCGGAGCGGCAGGACAGATACCGCTTGCAGTCTGCGCCGGCATGGTGCGTGGGTTCGGCATCCTCGGCGTGGCAGTCGTTGCGCTGTAGCAATGAATCGGCCATTTCCTTTAATGACGCCCGGTAGGTGCCATCGAACTCGCCGCCCAGTAAGGGGATACGGGGGTCGTCGGCGCCACGAATCAGCAAGGCGGGTACCGGCGAGGGGTTTTCGCACCGGGGCATCATCAGCGGCCCGGCCACCGGGGCGATGGCGTCAAAAACGTCGCCGCGTTCGCAGGCGATGCGGTGCAGCAGCATGGCACCGTTGGAGAAGCCGGTACCGAAGGTTTGATCATCGGCGATGCAGGCGGCACCTTCCAATGTACTCGCAAGCTCGGCGATAAAACCGACATCGTCGTCGTTATCGCGTGATGGTTTGCCGCAGCAGGATCCAGCATTCCAGGCCCGCCAGATGCCGTCCGGCAACGCGAGGGCAAAACCCTCGGATTTCGCCAGTTCGACAAAGCCGGACTGTTCGCCAAAGTTCTCGCCGGTGCCCCAGCCGCCATGCAGACCAATGACCAATGGCACGGGTTTGCTGGCGCTGGCCTGGGTCGGCACGTACAGCAGATAGTCGCGTTGCTTGCCGTCGTGCTTGAGCGTCAATGCCTGCGTGCCGGTTTTGCACAGGTTGGCGTCCGCCGCCTCGGCGGTGGAACGGGGGCCAAAACAGGCTGTGAGGAGCGACAACAGGGCGAACAGGCAAACACGTTGAATCATGGGAACGGCGATGTGGCGATGCGGGTGTGCGATGCAGGCGATGATGCCTCATCGGCCGGCGTCGATTCACCGAGAAACGGTTTCAGGGACTGCAAGACCACGCGTGGCGCGCGTGCCGGGAAGAAATGCCCTGCGTTGGGCACGCACTCGTAAGTGCAATGGGGCAGAAGTTCGCGCAGGCGGTCGCCACTCTTGCGCACCCGTGAGTACTCGCCGTACATCAACAGTACCGGCATGGTCAGTTCAGCGATCTGTTCTGGGCTTGCGCCGGAGGTCGACAGAAACTCCGCCTTCGCCGTGGTTTCGTGCAGGAGCTTCAGCCAGTGCTTGGCGTCGCGGCCGCTGCCGCGTTGGTCGGCAAATGGCACGAAATCGTTCTTGACCTGCGTCTGGATTCCCGCGAGCCGGCGTTCGGCGACTGCTTCGAGAAATTTCAGGCCTATCTGATCCTCCGCTTCCCAGTCGATGTCGGTGGCCTCGGCAACCAGCTCCTGCTCGAACGGCGTGAGATGGGCGCAGTCGGACAGCTTCAAAGTGGGCTGCAGCCGGTTGATCTTGGCATCCAGCAATGCCAGCTGCGTGACTCGGTTCGGGTGCTTCACCGCGAACTCCAGGGCCACGGCGCCGCCGAAGCTATGCGCGACGATTGGCGCCTTGTCGATGCCGAGATGGTCGAGCAGGGCGGCCAGGTCGTCGGCCTGATTGGATGAGCTGTAACCGGTCTCCGGCGTGGCGCTGTAGCCGTGCCCGCGCAGGTCATAAAGCGTGAGTCGAAAGTGATCGCGCAGCAGCGGGGCCAGGCCGGTGAACCAGAACGCGCGATTGGCCGCCAGGCCGTGGACAAAGATCAGGTCCGGTCCCTCCCCGAACTGTTGGTAGGCGATTCGTGTTCCGTTCGTTTCCAGGCTGGCCAAGATGCGGTCTCTGACTGATTAATGGGATACGAAGTCGACGATCTGTCCGACTTCCAGATCCTCGACATAACTGCCGTTGTTCATGAGCAGCTTTTCGAATGGCACGTCGCGTTTGCCGATTTCTTCCTCGATTGCGACGACGAGCTGGATGATGTCGATGGACTCGAAGCCCAGGTCGGCCAGCACCTTGGTTTGCCGGGTGATCTCGCCGTCGAACTCCGTGTCGAAGCCTTCGAGAAAGTCCTCCAGGATCGCGACGATCTTCGGGAACATCTCGTCGGAGGTGTCTAGTGGTATTGCAGCCACCTGTGTCATGGCGTTCTCCTTCGCGTGCAACCTGCGGTTGCGAGTCGGTCTTATGTTGTGGTTGTCGGGTGGCGCTACGCCGGCGCCGTGGCGATCTGCTCCATGGGCGTTGGGTTGACGCTGCTGCGATCCGATTCCAGGCAGAGGGCCAGCACGGCGTCCGGCCCATCGAAATAGAGCGTGATTTCATAGCGCGTGTCGCCATGGATAACATGGGCTCGCGTCGGATGTCCGCCGCGGCGATCGATCGAGATCAGGTGGCAATCCCAGTCGCGCGGCCGGCCTTCCAGCCCGGTGCCGACAGACTTGGCGGCGGCTTCTTTCGCCGACCAGATCGCCACCGCGATGCGGGCCTGATCCGACTCCGGCGCGCTGCGAATCGTGCGACCTTCCTGCTCGGTCATCGCTCCGCGAATCAACTCGTCCACGCGAACCTGCGCCACGCGTTGATAGTCAACGCCTACGGCTTCATCGGCTGCGATGGCCACGGCATAGCGACGGCTATGCGCCACCGAGACCTTGGGCGCACCGACTTTCTGCAGGGCGGCGCAGCGAATCGACGGCGCACCCAGGTTGTCGGTGACGATTTCGACATCGGCCGGTGCGAGATGCAGATCATGACGCTGGGCCGCCCATTCACGGACGGCGTCCTTGACCGCGATGCGCCCCATTAACCATTCCTCGCGGCGTGGCCCGGTGACCGGCAGTCCGTAGAACGTCGCACGTTCGTGGCGAGACAGGGCCATGTGCGCCAGCATCCGCTTCCAGATGCCCCAACCCTGGTCGAGGAAGCCTTCCTCGAAGGGCACGAGTTTGCGCATCACGATGCCATCGTTGCGCCCGGCGTCATGCTCGTCGGAGATGAACTCGGACTGCGGACGCAACCGGTAGTTGTAGTAACGGTCCGGCACCGAAAATTTGCGATCTTCCCAGTGTTCACAGCGCATCAACAGGCGGCCATTGGTATCCAGCAAGTCGAATGCCGCTTCCAGACGCTGCGGGTCGGTCAGTTTCAGATCGCCACGGCAGATCACCTGTGTGCCGGCCGGCTGCGGCGGTGCGTAGGGCGTGAACCGACCCAGGCGAAACGGAAAACAGTTGAATCCCCAGCCATGCTTTTCGGTCAGCCAATACCCGGCGAGCTGGCCGGCGGCATCCAGCAGGGCAGGGTCAAGCTGGAACCGTGGAGTCTGTGTGAACGCAAAATAGTTGTGCGTGGGTAGAACCGCCATGTCCGACTCGATGGCTTCCTCTGCCCAGCGACGCAAATGCTTGACGCCCTGGAGGCGCGGGCCGTGGAACATGCCATGAGAATAAAGCTCACCATCCGGGTTGCTCCGGGCGCTGTAGGAGTTTGGTGATGTCCAGCTGATCGGCGCGACCGGGTCGGCGTGTTGCTGGCCTAGCCGGATGATGCCTTCGAACACCAAGACCTGACCGGTGGGGCGGTCCGGAGCATCCAGGTAGAGACGACCGCGAACGGTATCCGGCCCCTGGCGTTCGGCCTCGATGTTTAGCGTGAGCGTGCCGTCATCCAGCGCCAGCCAGCGATGACCGCGGACTTCCTGCATCTCGACGACCTGACCACCGGCCAGCCGCACGGCTGCCTCGGCGAGAATTTCCATGCTGAACGTGAACGGCATCACGGGCAGCGGCAACAGGCTGGGATCGACCGCTGATGGTTCGGAGCCGATGGTGTGATCCATCAGGAAGGGATCGTTCTCCAGGGTGTAAATGCGCTGACACAGCAGCCGCTGATCGGTGAGCTCGATCATCTCGCCCAGCATCGGGAACGCGGAGCGGTCGGCTGCGCCTGCGGGTGGGTTCGGTGATGGTGCCGCTTCCGCTAGAGGGCTCGGGGGCGTGGACACGGCCGCTGCGACGTCCGGCATCTGAGGCATGGCTGGCGTCGAACCGACGCCAAACACGCGTGCCTGGGAATCGAGAAATTGCTGCATCAGGGCGAAGTGCGACTGCACGGCGGCAAGCCGAGTGTCACTACCTGCCGACGCGCTGCTGGCCGCCGGAGCCGCGGGAACATGCACAGGGGCGGGCTTGGCGGGCGCCGGATCTGGCGCAGGCGATGCGTTCGGCGCAATCGGTGCTGGCGTTGGGTCCAGCTTGACCTCGTTCAAGGCGATGACCTTCTCGCCGGTCTGGATGTCGCTGAAGTCCAGGTCGGTCGAGCGGCGATCCAGGCGCTTGGCGGGCTCCCAATCGTCAGGCACACGCAGCGCCGGAAGATGCAGGTTCAGGTGCTGGCGTGGTTTGCGTTTGGCCGGTGCCGTTTCCAGGTCCATGGCCGGAATGTTCCGGTGCCGGTAAAGCGCGGTCAGGTCCATGGTGATGCCGTTTGTGAACAGCGTGGCGAGCAACGACTGGAACTGCTTCATGCCACCGCGCCGCCGGCTATCGCAGGACACGGCGACTGCCGGATGTCGCTTGCCGAGAATGTCGCCGACAAAGGAGGTGAGGTTTGCGCTGGGGCCGACCTCGACGAACACGCCAACGCCGTCGTCGACAAGCCGGCCCACGGTGTCGGAGAAGCGCACCGTCGTGGCCCATTGCGCGCAGGCCAGATCGCGTATGGCTTCCGGTTCTTTCGGGAACGGCGCCGTGGTCGCGCAGCTGTAGACCTCGGCAATGCCTGGTCCCATGTCGGTGTCCGCATAGAACTTGCGGAAGGCCTTGGCGACCGGCTCGAACCGGGCGGTGTGATAGGCGCGGCCGAACGGCAGCATTGCGCACACGGCGCCACCGGCAGTTAGCGCCTTTTGTGCATCTTCAACGTCGGTGCGGTGGCCGTACAGCACGACCTGATTCGGGCAGTTGTCCATCGCCACGACCAGCTTGTCGCCAAAGGTCTGCAGGATCTCGCCGCGACGCTCGGGGTTGAGCGCGCCCACGGTCAGCAATGCGCCGGACTCGATTTCGCCCTTGCGGTCCAGGTCCTGGTAGATGCTGTTCATCCGGCGGATTGCGTCTGCCAAGTCCACTCGGGATTCAGCCCGCAAGGTCTGTGAGGCGACCAGCGCGGTGTTCTCACCGGTGGAATGGCCGACCATGACGTCGGGCTTCACTCCCAGGTCGCTCAGCAGCGTATACAACGCCATGCTCGCGGTGAACACCGTCTCGGAGGCCAGATCCATGTCGTAGATCCGCGCTTCCAGCTCGCGGCGCGCCAGGCCGGGCAGGCCGGTCGGCACCGGGTAGATCACTTCGCTCGGCTTGATGTCGCGATGATCCGAGGTCGCGTCGATGAAATCGAACCACTCGCGTACCTGCGGAAAGTGCAGTGACAACTCGGCCAGCATGTTGGAGTACTGCGCCCCTTCGCCGGGGAACAAGAAGGCAAGCTTGCCCGGTGCCGCACCGAAGCTGTATTGAATGCCCTGGCGGGTCTTGAATGCATCGCCAGCCCCGAGTTTGTCGATCGCGGCGCCGAGCTTTTCTCTCAACTCGTGGGTGCCGGCCGCGACGATGGCCAGCCGGTGTTCTCCCTGGCTGTCGGCAGTCGCCCTGGCGACCGAAGGCAACGACAGATCGTCGTCAGCGGCGACACGCGCCTGGAGCTTGCGGGCAGCCTCGATCAGTTCGGCATTGGACGCCGCTGCCAACACCACCAGTTCTGTCTCCGCCGCATGCAGCATCCCGGTTTCCGGTGGCGGGATGCGGGTGGCTGCCACGCGGGTGTCGCGGGGTACGTATTCTTCCAGGATGGCGTGCGCATTCACGCCCCCGAAACCAAAGGAATTCACGCCCGCGCGGCGCGGATGCGCGGCGCCGTGGACCCAGGGACGCGCGATGTTGTTGATGTAGAAAGGTGTTTCTTCGAGGTGCAGCGCCGGATTGACCTCATCACAAAGCGTCGGCGGCAGCACCTTGTGATGCAGCGCCAGCGCGGTCTTGATCATCGCGGCGGCACCGGCGGCCGGAATGCAGTGGCTGATCATCGACTTCACCGAGCCGATGCCCGTTCGCGGCAGATCGGCATCGGCGGAACGCGCGCCGAACACCGAACCCAGGGATTGAATCTCCGTCTTGTCGCCCAGGGCGATGCCGGTGCCGTGGGCTTCGATCAGACCCACTGTAGCGGGGTCGATGTCGCAGGATTCGTAGGCGCGCTTGAGCGCCAGAATTTCGCCTTCCATCCGGGGCGCCAGCAGCCCCTTGGCCTTGCCGTCGGATGACGTGCCCAGGCCGCGAATCACCGAGTAGATGTTGTCGTTGTCGCGTTCGGCATCCGAGAGCTTCTTCAGCACCAGCATGCCGGCCCCTTCGCCAAGCAGGGTGCCGGAAGCATTGACGTCGAAGGGACGGATATTGCCGCGGGTCAGGGCGCCGAGCTGGCAGAAGATCATCATCAACTGCGGCGGCGTATGAGCCTGACAACCACCGGTGAGCACCATGTCACAGCGGCCCGAAAACAGCTCGCGGCAGGCGGACTCGATGGCGATCAGCGACGAGGCGCAGGCCGCGTCGAGGATGTAGTTCGGGCCCATCAGGTCCAGACGGTTGGCAATAATGCCGGTGGTGACGTTTGGCACCAGGCCAGGCGACATTTCCGTGTTGAATGCGGGTAGCTGTTTCTTGAGGCCAGCGCGCAGATCGGCGATATCGGATTCGTCCAGGTCAGGACGAAGTTGGCGGACGACGGACAAGGTCTGATCCACCATCATTCCGTGCTGCATCAGCGTGGTGTAGCCGCGGTTAATGTAGGTGCCGCGGCCCAGCACGATGCCGGCTTTTTCGCGATTGAAGCTGCGGTCAATGTAATCCGCATGGCGCAGTGCATCCCGAGCCAGCCGCAGCGCGAGGTAGTGGTCAGGCTCACCGCCATCCACGGCTGCGGGCATGATGCCGAACTCGACCGGGTTGAACTCCGCCAGATCGTTCAGGAATCCGCCTTTCTTGGTGTAGATGCGGTCGTTTTCCTTCGACTCGGGGTCGAAATACGGTCCCAGCCATTCCGCGTCAGCCTCGCCGATGGCATCCACGCCATCGACGATGTTCTGCCAATACTGACGCAGGTCACGGGCACCGGAAAAACAGCCGGACATGCCGACGATGGCAACGGGTTCGGGGAAGCGGTCTGCACTCATGCTGAGTCTCCTGGCTCTATCGGCCAATTACTGTTGGGCGCCGGTCAGGCGATTGAGTGCACTGGTCATGGTGCCTTCCATGTCTTCACAGGCCAGCCGCAAGCGGCCATCCGCGTCGTGGAACATCACGTCGTAGAGCACAGCTGCTGCGTGTGGCGCCTCTCGCATGCGCAGCGACACCTGCACCGGTCCGGTGATCGGTTCGCTGCCGAAGCGGCGGATACGACCGAACCGGCTGGGCAATGCCGTTCGGTCATGGTTCACCCGCGCCCAGACGATGGCGAGCTGCGGTCCGACATCCAGCAGGCCGGGGTCGAAGAGCCAGTCGCTGGTGGTGCTGTTCACCCATTCGCCGACCGGGGCGGGGCGAGCCGCCGCATCGACGCCGTCCTTGTTGACGGCATGCACGCTGTCAACGAGCTGGAAACGGGCCTTGTGAAACAGATGCTCCGTGTAGATCGTGGCGGCGTCGTACTTCGGCCCGGTCAGGGCGGCAGGCGCTGGCGACGCTTCCGCAGTGGGCAGCGACTGGGCGAGGATGACGGTTGCCTTGTACAGAGCCTGCTTGCGTTCCGGGTCCTGGATTTCCACAGCAATGGCCTGCGAGCCGGGATCCGAGTGCGCCGCGGCCCGTGCTTTCAGATGCACGGCGCGTGGACCGTCTTGCAGGGTTACACCGGCCAGGGCGCGCAGATCCTGGATCTCGACCACGGTCCAGTCCGGCCATCCGGCGGCCGTGAACTCGGCGATCCATTCCAGCGCGCCGGTCGCCGGAAGCACGGGCTTGCCGTCCAGGCGGTGGTCGTCTAGATAGGGGTCTGACTCCAGCGTGAATGTGTGGTCCAGCGTCATCGCGCCCCCCGGCCCCATGCGCAGCTCCTGACGGACCAGCGGATAGGCGCTGGCTGCCTGGGCGTCGGTGGTGCCGGCGGGAAGCGGAGGTGCGGGCCACGGCCCTTCACCAACAATGATTTCGGCAGTCTGGGGGAGCTGCCCGGCCAGTAGGTCCATGAAGGTTTCGCAGCCTTCGCGCAGCGGAATGGGGACGATGCCCTGCCGCCGGAATTGCGCTTTGACCGCCTCGGTCGCCATGCCCGCATCCCACGGGCCCCAGGAGATCGCCATGACTCGAGCATTCGGCCACCGAGTACGGAGCTGACAGGCCAGGCGGGTCAGCGTTTCGTTGGCCGATGCATAGTCACCCTGACCGTTGTTGCCGTAGCGGCCGGCCACACTGGCGAAGAACACGCAAAGCTTCAGCGACTCGGGTTTCAGCACACGGGACAGGGTGATCGCGGCCTGAACCTTGGTATTGAACACGCGTTGAAAGGACTCGGTTGTCTTGTCCTTGAACAGTTTGTCCTCGATTACGCCCGCGCCGTGAATGACTGCGTCAATCCGGCCAAACTCGTCGTAAAGACCACGGATCAGTGAGGACAGAGCGTCGGCGTCTGCGACATCGCAGCTACGGTAGTCAACCGTAGCGCCAGCGGTTTCCAGCCTTGCGAGGTTGCTGCGAATTTCGCGGTCGGCCAGCGCGCGGGCAACACGCTTTTTAACATCCGCCGGGGTGAGCGACTCGCCGGTTTGTTTGGCGTTTTGAATAATCGCGGCCTGGAGCTGGCCGTCGCTGACGCTGGCCAGCGCGGGGTCTTCTGCCCCGGGCAGCGGGCTGCGCCCAAGCAGGACCAGCCGCATGCCCGGCACCGTCAGCCGTTCGACCACGGCCGCGGTAATGCCCCGCGCGCCGCCAGTCACAACGGTGATCCAGTCGCTCTGAGGTTCTACTGCTGCGTGGCTCTCGACCGTCGCGGGCGCCAGCGTCGTGCCGAAGTTGAAGCGCTCGCCGTTGCGGTAGCCCACCTCAAACGCGGTGTCCGGGCTGCAGACTTCGGCCAGCGCACGTTCGGCCACCGCTTCCGGTGCGGCATCCGCCTCGAAATCAACGGCGCGGAAGACGCCGGTGGAATACTCCTTGCGCAAGCAGTTGAACAGACCATTGGCTGCGCCGGCGACAGCCGACACCGCGGATGGACTCAGGTCACGACCGAACTGCCCACCGAGTTGGCTGAGGGAAATCACCTGCAGGCTGGCGAGACGCGGTTCGAGATGCTTGAGCGTTTCGACGAAGGCGAAAAAGGCATCGGTGGCGTCGCGGTGATCACTCAGACAACCGGTGGTGTCCACGACATAGCGCAGTGTGGCGTCAGCTGCCTCGGATTGCCGGATGACCTGTCCGCCATGCGCTTTAATCGCCTCGGCCAGTGCCTGTGCCGTCGGCGAATCCGGCCCGGTCACGAGGACCTGCCCATCCAGCTGGTCCGGAACAACAGGTGCCGTACTCGGGACCGCTTTCATCGCATACACCGGTGCCGGATGGCCCTGCGTTTCCGGTTCCTCCGTCGCCGTTGTTATCGGCTTTGGCGGTTCCGCCTGGGTCGGCGCGCCGCCCACGCTTTGGCCGGCCAGGTCGATAATCGCCTGGAGGCTGCGGGCCTGCGTGAAGGATTCCATCTGCTCTGCGACGGCGGCGGATTGCCCGGTGGGCAGGGCCTCTTGCAGGGCGCCGAGAATCTCGACGCGCTTGATGGAGTCGATGCCTAGCTCGGCTTCCAGATCCTGATCCAGGCCCAGCATGTCTTCGGGGTAGCCGGTCCGGTCGGCGACAATGCTGAGCAGCACCGCCTTGATGTCGACGCCAGACTTTGTAGCGGCCGGATTCACGGCCGCGGGCTGCACACCGCCGAGCAGCGGCGCGGCGGCATCCAGCACCGCCTGCAGGCTGCGGGCCTGGGTGAATGTCTCCATCGACGCCTGCATGGCAGCCGCGGCCTCGGCGGGTAACTGCTGTTGCAACTGACCCAGGATCTCGACGCGCTTGATGGAGTCGATGCCCAGCTCGGCTTCCAGGTCCTGGTCCAGACCCAGCATGTCCTCGGGGTAGCCGGTGAGATCGGCGACCGTCGTCAGCAGCGCGGCTTTCAGATCGAGCGATGGCGCATGGGCGGCCTGTGGTTGCGTGTTGGCGGCAATTTCACCCATCCCTGGCAAGGTTTCCGCCTGGGTGATCAGCGCGGACAGCGTGCGCGCCTGGGTGAAGGTTTCCATCGCGGCTTGCATGGCGGTGCCGGCTTCGGCGGGCAGCGAGTTCTGAAGTTGACCGAGAATTTCGACGCGCTTGATCGAGTCGATCCCCAGTTCGGCTTCCAGATCCTGGTCCAGGCCCAGCATGTCCTCCGGGTAACCCGTGAGCTCAGCGACGATGCTCAGCACCAGCGGTTGTACATCGACCGTCGCTGCGGAAGCACTGTTGGCGGGCGTAGCGGCAGCACCTGCCGCCAGGCCCGGCAACTGGCCGAGCTCGGCCTGGATCGCCGCCAGCGTCCGGGCCTGGGTGAAGCGCTCCATGGCATCCTGCATCGCCGTGGCGGCTTGCGCGGGCAAACTTTTCTGCACGCTGCCCAGCACCTCGACCCGCTTGATGGAATCGATACCCAGCTCGGCTTCCATGTCTTGGTCCATGCCGAGCATATCCTCCGGATAGCCGGTGAGCTCGGCCACGGTGGACAACAGCAAGGCACGGGTGTCGAGTGCAGCGGTCGGCGCGGGTGCCGAAACGGCTGCCGACGCAGTCGCGCTGGTCTCCGAACCCAGCAGGGTGGTCGCAAGCGTCAGGATGTCCCGCAGACACTTGGCCTGCGTGAAGGATTCCATCTCGGTTGCCATGTCCTCGCCGGCTTGGCCGGGTAAGGACTTTTGTAGAGCCCCGAGAATCTCCACGCGCTTGATCGAATCGACGCCCAGTTCGGCTTCCAGGTCCTGATCGAGATCGAGCATGTCATCGGGGTACCCGGTGCGTTCGGACACGATGCCCAGCAGCAGGCGTTGCAGGTCGTCGGCGGACAGCCCCGGTTGTGGGGACGGCACCGCTGTTGGTGTCATCGCCACGGGTTGCCGAGCGGCCATGACCGGGGCCGCCGCAGCAACGGGCGTTGCCGGCATTGGAGCGGCGGCTGCTGCGGGTGCCATTGCGGGTGGAGTCGCCGCCGCGACGGGCATGGTCTGCGGCGCGGCATCAGCTGCGGGTGCGTTGCCCAGGTATTGCTGGATCACGCGCTCCTGCAGCGACAGGAATTCACGCATGGTCTGCTGGTAGGCAGCCAATGCTTCCACGCCCCCAGCCGGCGCGGCGGCGGCCGGAGCGGATTGCTGCGGCGTGTTCGCTACCGCGACAGGCGCAGCGGCGACGGCGGCAGGCCGCGCCGCGGCTTCGCGCAGTGCCTTCATTTCGGCGACCTTCTGCTCGGCGTCCGCCTTGAGCATGGGCGGCTGCTTGCCCATTCGCAGAATGGGATCGTCCATCGGACGGGCACAGCCACCGGAGAGGTACCAGGTTGTCGGCGACAGCGAGGCCGGTTTGACCAGCTCGGCCAGCCGCTCCAGCTTCACCTTCTCCACGGGGCGGCCCGCAAACAGGGCCGAGGCCTGCATTGGCACACCCTGCGTGAGCAGCTGTCCCAGGCCGGTCAGCAGGCCGCGCAGCCCGCCGCCGTTGCCATCGAGAGCGACGGTTTGGGCGTCGGTGCCGGCCAGCGTCTGGCGGATCATGTTGGAACAGATCGATTTGGGACCGATCTCCAGGAACAGCCGGATGCCCGCTGCATGCATGGCCTGGATTTCGGAGACGAACTCGACTGGGCTGAGCATGTGCCGCTCCAGCCGGGCGTACATTTCTGCGGGATCGGTGGGGTAGGGCTGGCCGGTGGAGTTGGAGTACACCGGGAATGCCGCCGGCTGCATCGTGGCCTTGCGGATGGCCTTGGACAGCGGCTTTTGCGCCGCGGCCACCAACTCGGTGTGAAAGGCGCCGGAGACCGGCAGCACGCGTGTTTGCAGCCCCTGTTCCGTTAGCGCGACCGCTGCCTGGTCGATATCGGCCTTCGGGCCGGAAATCACCGTCTGCGTGGGCGCGTTATGGTTCGCGACACTTAGGCGCGGGAAGGCCTTCAGCGCTGCGACAACCTGTTCGCGCTCGGCCTGCACGGCCGCCATGCCGCCGGGCGTGCCGGTGGCTGATGCTTCTGCCATCACCCGCCCACGCAGCGCCGACAATTTGAGGAAATCGACGTCGTTCAATACGCCCGCCGCAGCCAGTGCCGCATATTCGCCGTAGCTATGGCCGGCGGATGCGCTCGGCTTGATGCCCAGGCGACGCACCAGCGCGGTCATGCCCAGTTCTAGCGCGCCGATCGCGGGCTGGGCAACACGGGTATCCGTCAGGGCGGCGGTTTGCGCCTTGCGCTGCTCGTCCGTAAAAGCGGCGCGGGGCCACATCAGCTTGTCGAGCAGCGTGTCGAGATCGTCCGCCAAGACGTGGTGAGCCCGCGTCAGTGCATCGCGGATGTCGGCAATGAACAGGCCGGCCTCGCGGCCCATGTTGACGTGCTGAGCGCCCTGGCCGGGATAGATGAAACCGACCTGCGGCGCGGCTTCCGGCATACCGGTGGCCACCGAAACGGTCGGGGGCAGGGTGCGCTGGTCGGGGGCGGACAAGGATGCGATCGCCGCTTCCAGCCCCTTGGTCAGCTCGTCGTAGCTGCTCGCGACCACGGTGACGCAGGCCGCCGGCGTCTTTCCTGTCTTGGCGAGCTGCGCATCGGCATCGACGGCCAGCGAGTAGGCCAGATGTCGCAGCGGCAGGTTCGTGCCCTGGCGCAGTGCGGTGACCATGCGCCCCAGCGTTTCGGCCAGCGCAGCGGCATCGGCGGCCCGAAACACGAACAGTTCCTGCGTCCAGTCTTCTGCGCCCACCGGGGCGGCCTGGGTGTCCAGTTCGCCGTCATAGCCTTCGAGCACGGCGTGGAAGTTCGTGCCACCAAAGCCGAATGCGGATACGCCTGCGCGGCGTTTTTCACCCGGCTTGGTCAGCCAGGGCTTGGGTTCGTCGAGCAGATAAACCGGTGAGCTGGGGTCCGCCACCGTGTCGATTGGGTCATCGACCCCGACATGGGCAGGTAGGACGCGGTGATGTAGCGACAATGCGATCTTGATCAGGCCGGTGACACCGGCGGCCGCCTTGGTGTGGCCAACCACCGTCTTGACCGAACCTAGTGAGACGGTTTGGGGCGGTGCGCCCTCGGCCCTTAGCGTGCGGGTAATCGTCTCGGCTTCAGCCTTGTCACCGACCGGTGTTCCGGTGCCGTGTGCTTCGATCATGCCCAGATCGGTCGGGCGGAACCCGGCCTTGGCGTAGGCGCGATCCAGCGCGCGCATCTGACCTTCAGGGCGCGGAGCGGTCATGCCCAAGGCCTTGCCGTCAGACGAGCCGGCTACAGCCTTGATCACCGCGTAAATGCGGTCGCCGTCGCGTTCGGCATCAGCCAGGCGCTTCATGACCAGAACGGCCGCGCCTTCGGAGATCACGATGCCGTTGGCGGCCTTGTCGAAGCTGCGTGCGGTCCCGGTCGGGGAGAGCGCTTGGGTCTTGGAGAAACAGAGATAACCGAACGGACCCTGAACGGTATCCACGCCGCCAGCTAATGCGACATTGGCGCGTCCGGACTCGAGTTCGTCCACGGCCAGACTGACGGCAGCGAGGGACGAGGCGCAGGCCGCATCCACGGTGTAGTTGCGGCCACCAAAGTCCAGGCGATTGGCGACGCGACCCGCCGCCACGTTCTGCAACACGCCAGCGAAGGATTCCTGCGTCCACTCAGGCAGGCGGTCCCAGACGTCGTCGGAGGGCGCATCCACGAAACGGGGGATTTCGGAGCGAACGCCGTATTGCATGCCGAGATCGCCCACGCCGCCGCCGGCGCCCAGCATGATGCTGGTGTTCTCGCGATCGAAGTCGCCATCCGCGTAGCCGGCGTCGGTCAACGCGCGATGGGTCGCTTCCAGGCAGAGCAGCTGCATCGGGTCGATGGACTTCATCGACTTGGGCGGAATGCCGAAAGTCAGGGGATCGAAGACAATCTCGTCGAGAAAGCCGCCCCACTTCGAATAGACCTTGTCGCGAGCGGTCTTGTCCGGGTCGTAGTACATCTCCCAATCCCAGCGGGTCTTGGGCACGACATCGGTGACTTTCCGTTTGTTGAGGACGATGTTCCAGAAGTCCTCGGCTTGCTCGGCCTTGGGCAGCAACGTGCCGATACCGACAATTGCGATGTCGGAGGGCTTGGCGGATGCGCTGCGTTCCGTGCGCTCCAGGTGCCAGGCCGACAAACGCTCGGTCGCGGCCGTCGAAACCGACTCGTGCAACGCCTCGATGGTCTGCACGCTGTCGGCCAAGGTAGCGACCTGACCAATCATGTACATGCCATCGCGATGCTGGTCCGCATCCTCGATCCGGACAATCTGGCCGGAGCCATCGCGGTTCACGCCCTTGCTGGCGATGCGTAAGCGACCGAGGTTCAGGTCTTCCAGGACTTCCGATATTTCGCTGGCAGGCGCGCCCTTGGCGATCATGCTGCGCCGCGTATCGAAGAACTCGCGCGCAAACGCCGTGTCGGCGCAGCGACTGGCATGCCCGGGGCCGGTGGCCAGACTCACGGTGCGCTTGCAGGCAACGGCTTCGGATTGGAAGCCGGATACGATCGCGCCGGATTCCACGATGTCCTGGGTGAACAGATAGGCCGAACCCATCAGCACACCGACCTTCATGCCGCGTTCGGCCAGCGGAGCGGCCATCGCGGCGACCATTGCACTGGACAGCGAGTCATTGATGCCGCCAGCGAAGAGCACGTGAACATTCGCAGCGTCGGCGGGTTTCACCTGGTCCAGCAGCACGCGAATCATCTGCTCCCACAGCGGGAAGCTGGCGATGGGGCCGATATGCCCGCCGCATTCCCGGCCTTCGAATACAAAGCGTCGGGCGCCCTGGTCGAGATACATCTTGAGCAAGGCCGGTGCCGGCGCGTGGATGTATGCCGGAATGCCTTCGGATTCGAAGTGCGCAGCCTGATCCGGGCGGCCGCCGGCGATCAGCGCGTAGGTGGGCTTGCAGGCCAGAACCGCCTTGATCTGTTCTTCCCGCAGCTTCTGAGGAACGAACCCTAATAGACCGATTCCCCAGGGTTTATCTCCAATCGAGTCGCGTGTTTCTTCGAGCAGGGACTGCACCTGCTCGCCGCGCATCAAGGCGAGGGCGAGCATTGGTAGGCCACCACCCTCGGCCACCTTGACGGCGAAGGCGGCGGAGTCGGATACACGGGTCATCGGGCCTTGCACCACCGGGTAACGGGTGCCATGTGAAGCGGCCAGCGGTGCCTCGGGAGACAACGCCGCCTGGGTCGCGGCCAGTTCTATGTTCGCCTGAGATTGCTTGCGCATGGCCTGGATCAGGCGGCCGACGGTCTTGAATTGGGTCAGGCCGTTGGCGACACCGATGCCCTGACCGATCGGCGCTAGCTGGTCGGTTTCGTCCCAGCCGATCAGCGCGCGAGCCTTCGCTGGCCAGCCCTGCGCGGCCGCGGGGTCGGTTTCAGCGGCCTGTTCCAGCGACTCGGCATCGGTCCAGAGGGTATGGCGGGGACCACCAAATACGCGGGCGGTCACCGTGAGGTGCTCCCCCAGCAGCCGAGTTTCGCCGCCGTTCAGGCGTGCCAGCGCGTCACGCCGTTCTCTGCTCAGCGGTGACTCACGCAGCAGCAGGCACTGATCGTCAAGCACGACGCCGGCCGCGCCCGCCAGGCGACAGGCGGCCGCCGTGTTCAGTCCGACGCCGCCACGAATGTACAGGGGGCGCTTGGTCTGCTTGCGCGCTTTTTGCAGCAGGATGTAAGCCGTATCGTCGCCGACGAAGCCCGGCGCCTCATGCCCCTTGAGCACGTAACCATCCGGTTCGCTGGTGCAGCTCTCCAGCTGTTCCGCGGCGTTGATCTCAATCCAGACCCGTTCGGCCCCGGCGCTACGCATCTGCACCAGCGTCTGGCAGGTCTGCTGCACGTCGCCATGAATCAGAACGACCGAGAGCGCGCGAGGGCGGGCGGCTGCTAGCAACTCGGCCGCCAGATCAGCCTGTTCGGGCAGGATTCTCAGGCCCAGCGAGCCATCGGTCGCGTCCAATGCCCGGTTCAGGTCGTTCCGAATGGCGCTCGCGTCGCGGCAGAATTCGGCGTCAATCAGGCCAATACCCCCGGCGCGCGCGGCGGAAACCGCGATCGCAGGATGATCAAATCCGGCGGGGCTCAGGCAGAGAATGTCGAATGTGGTTTGAGTCATGGTTACGACCTCAGGCCCGATTGAGGGCGGCGGGCTGGAAACGGAGAAGTGAGAACGCTGATGCCGGCGGCCATTGATGGAAGGCGGGTATCACGCGGATTCCTGAACAGAGGATTCGTTGGCGGCCAGCGGATGCGCACGCGGCATCATCTGGCGGAAGTGCATGGCGAAATCGCGTTGCCGAATGCGGGTTTCCCGATCCGGCAAGCTGAACAGCGGCTTTAACAAGGCGCGAACCCGCGAGGCGGTTTCGCGCAGGGCGGCGTCATCTCCGCGATCAAGCAAGGCCGCCAGTCCGGGATCACGTCGAATCAGGGAGTCGTCAAAGCGCAGCGCGGCCTGGAACGCGTTCAGGGCATCGCGGTTCCGGCCCATGCCGAACAGGATCAAACCGTGACGTTGGTGCACGGCGTGGTTGCGGATCCGCCGCTGTAGCACGTCATCGAGCGCTGCCAGTGCGTCCTGGTATCGCGCCTGATCGATCAGTGTGTCCGACAAGCCATAACGCGCCCGTTCGAATCGGGGCTGCAGCGAGAGCGCTTTTTCATACGCGGTTTCGGCCTCGGTGGGACGGTCGAGCAAACGGTAGACATCACCGGCCAGTGCATGGAAGCGAGCAGGCCGGGGCGCATGCTCGGCGGCGGCCTCGAACACCTTGACCGCGTCTTTGAGTTTCCCCGCCGCGGCCAGCGTCCGGCCCAGGCGCTGGCGGGCGATCAGGGACTCGGGGCGATCCTTGACCACGGCCTTGAGCAGGCGGATTGCCTTGCGAATCCGGCCGTCGTCGAGATAGAGGTCAGCCAGGATGAGTCGTGCGGCGATGTGTCGCGGACGGATGTCCAGGGTGTCCTTAAGGGCTGTTTCTGCCGCATCCAGGTCGTTGGCTTCGATCGCCAGCAGGCCCAGCATCAGCTGACCACCGGCCAGATTGGGGTCCATCGCCAGTGCCGCGTCGACATGTTCGCGGGCCTTGGCGTGGTCATCCTGGTCGTAGTGGATGCGGCCGATCTGAAGCCGTGCGGGCGCCAGCCTCGGATTGATCGCGAGTGCTGCCTCGCAGGCTTCGAGCGCTTCATCGAAACGTTTGCCGTGGGCGAAGATGATGCCGAGCAATAGCTGACCAAACGCGAAACGGGGTTGTTCGTCCAGCCGCTCGCGGATGACGGCTTCGGCCCGGTCGAGTTCGCCGGCCCGAACAAACCCCGAAATCTCGCGGACCAGCATGAGCGAGGTCTCGTCGGTCGGGGTCTCGAAATCGTCGTCGATCGGCATGTTCCACGGATGGATTTAGGTACGACGCTAGTCAAGCGCGTGGGACAGAGTTCCAACAATGGGAAATTTCTGACAGAGTCGTAGGACGGCCAACGAAGGCATTGACAGCTTGAAGGAGATTCGCTGTTTAGGATTTGGAAACAGCGCTTAATGTGTCGACAAACTGAGTCGATGTCCCTCTTAAAGTGCCGAATATGCCGCGAACATGTTTTTTGTATTTTCGTGGTTCTGGTTGCGGTGATGCATGCCGCTGATCGGTGCCGTTGGACCCGAAGAGGACAAGCAAACGCTGTATTGGCTATACTTTTATGGCGAGAGGGTCAGCGTGCATACGCCGCCCCGCGCAACGCGGCCGCCATGGAGTGGCCGCAGTCGTGTCGGCTGCAGCCTGCGCGTTGTGCCGTCGGGCAAAAGAAGATTCATCTTGACGCAGGAGAGGTGGCAGAGCGGTTGAATGCACCGGTCTTGAAAACCGGCAAGGGTTTATCCCCTTCGTGGGTTCGAATCCCACCCTCTCCGCCATTGATAGAACGACCGACGATGGCTCAGTTGCTCAAAGTGCTATCCCTCGGGAATTGCTGGAAGCCGCCGGTCGGCGTCTTCCCGCAGGTCCCGAACTTCCCCACCACATCGAACTAGGGACGATTTCTCATGAATGCAGACACGTTGATCAAGACCGCGCAGGCGATGGTTGCGCCTGGCAAGGGCGTACTGGCCGCCGACGAAAGCACCGGCACGATCAAGAAGCGGTTCGATTCGATCAATGTCGAATCCGTTGAGGAAACGCGCCGCGCTTACCGCGACATGCTCTTCACCACGGCAGGCATGGAAGACTTCATCAGCGGCGTGATCCTGTTCGAAGAAACGCTGTTCCAGAAATCGTCGGACGGCACGCCATTCTCGAAGTTGCTGGGTGACAAGGGCGTCATTCCCGGCATCAAGGTCGACAAGGGCGCCAAGCCGCTGGCCGGTGCCGAAGGCGAGACTGTGACCGAAGGTCTGGACGGCCTGCGCGAACGCCTGATCGAGTATCGCAATGCCGGTGCACGTTTTGCCAAGTGGCGCGCCGTAATCACCATTGGCGACGGCATTCCCACTGACTATTGCATCCAGGCCAACGCCCACGCGCTGGCGCGCTACGCCGCGCTTTGCCAGGAGCAGGACATCGTTCCGATCGTCGAGCCGGAAGTCCTGATGGACGCCGACAACAGCCTTGAAGTCTGTGAGGACGTGACGTCCCGGACGCTGCAAGCCGTCTTTGCTGAACTGGACCGCCAGGGCGTGTTGCTCGAAGGCATGCTGCTGAAGCCGAACATGGTGATCTCTGGCAAGAAGTGCGCAACCCAGGCTGATGTGCAGGCCGTGGCGGAGGCTACGGTTCGCACGCTCAAGCGTTATGTGCCGAGTGCGGTGCCGGGCATCGTGTTCCTGTCGGGCGGGCAGTCGGACGCATTGGCGACGGCTCACCTGGATGCCATGAACAAGCTGGGTCCGCTGCCGTGGGCCTTGTCGTTCTCCTACGGTCGGGCACTGCAGGCACCGGCGCTCGCGGCCTGGAGCGGCAAGAACGAAAACGTCGCCGCTGGCCAGCGGGCATTCTTTCATCGCGCCAAGTGCAACTCGGCGGCCGCCAAGGGTGAATACACCCAGTCGATGGAACAGGCAGCCTAAGAGGGCTCTCCGATGGACATCGACGGCCAGCGTGTCTGGATCACCGGCGCCTCATCCGGCATCGGGGCCGCCCTGGCCGTCGCCTGCTCGAAGGCGGGCGCTCAGGTCGTTCTGAGTGCCCGGCGTCAAACCGAGTTGGAGCAGGTCGCGGCGCAATGCGGTGACCGGGCCGATATACAGTTACTGGATGTCGCCGATCCTGAATCGATCCAGGCGGCAGTCGACGCCGTTCAGCAACGCCATGGCGGTGTTGATGTGCTGATCAACAATGCCGGCATCACGCAGCGGTCAACGGCGGTGCAGACCGACATGGCGGTCTATCGCCGCCTGTTGGAAGTCAACCTGTTCGGAACGATTGCGCTGACCTCGGCGGTCTTGCCGGGCATGTTGTCGCGCGGGGCGGGGCAGATCGTTGCTGTGGCCAGCGTCGCCGGCAAGGTTGGCGTGCCCCTGCGCACGGGTTACTGCGCCGCCAAGCATGCGGTGGTTGGATACTGCGATGCCTTACGAGCCGAGGTGCAGGATCAGGGCGTGGGAGTTCTGGTCGTGTGCCCAGGGTTCGTGAACACGCCGCTGTCGTTCGCTGCGTTGCAGGGCGATGGCACGGCGCATGGCGCCATGGATTCCGAACTGGCGTCCGGGATCGCGCCGGAGGCCGTCGCGACCAGAACGCTCCGAGCAATCGAGCGAGGCGAGCACGAGATACTCGTTGGCGGCAAGGAAATACTCGGCGTTCATCTCAAGCGGCTTTCTCCGCGGCTGCTCAATCGCGTTACGCGCCGGATCGCCCGCGACAGAACCTGAGCAGACCGGCCGCGGCGGCCGTCGCCAGCCGCATTCGCCTGTGCAATGCTTGCGCCGCGCTCATGCGGTTAGTTGTGTCGACGGAGGAGACCAGCGCAGATGGATGCTCAGAGCATACTGGCGAGTAGCCCGGCTTTTTCCGGACTGAACAGCAAGTCATTGAATCTGCTGGCCGAGGCAGCGGAAAAGCGTTTGCTGCGTCCCGGCCACGTGCTGTTCGATGCCGGCGATCACGCTGAATCCTTTCATGTCATCGGAACGGGCCGCCTGTTACTGCTTCGGCCGGAGGCAGACGGCTTTCATCTGTTGCGCGAGCTGGCCCGCGGCGAGGTGGTTGGTGGCGTGTCGATGATGACGGGCGAGCAGCGCCTGACACGTGTTGAAGTACTGCGCGAGAGCGTGGTCGTGACGATCTCGAAGCCGGCCTTCGAACAGATCGCCGTCAAGCACCCTCACGAAGCCATCGAGATCATTCGTTTTCTGGTTGGCCGTCTGGTGCGCACGATTAACGCCGGGGGCGAGGTGCCGAGCGCCCAGTCGCTGGCGACGATTGCGCTCGTGCCGGGACATCCAGGCATGGACCTCACAACCGTCGCCAATGCCATGGCCAAGGCCATGGCCGAGCAGGGAGCGACGTTGCGCTTGAGCGCTGAGCGTGTCGACCGCGCCCTGGGCGAGGGGGCGGCGCACAGTCCTCTGGACGACGCCGACCGCTCGGAGCAGGTCGCGGCATGGCTGAGCGAGCTAGAAACTCAATACCGCTATCTGATCTATGCCACCAGCGGTGATGACTCGCACTGGTCGCGTCGTTGCATTCGTCAGGCGGACCGGGTGCTGATCGTCGTGGATGGTGCGGCCTCAGCCCGGATGACCCCGGAAATTCAGGCGTTCCAGAAGATTCGTGGCCGCGCCAGCGCCGAGCTTTGCATCGTCCACTACGAGGCGGAGAAAAACCGGGCAGATCCGCGCGCCTGGGCTGATCTCTGCGCGACGGATTCGGTGTTGCACGCGACGCTGGACCGACCGGAATCCTTCGAGCGTCTGGTGCGACTGGTGACCGGCCGCGGACTGGGGCTGGTGCTCGGTGGCGGGGGAGCCCGCGGGTTCGCCCACCTGGGGCTTTGGAAAGCCCTGGAGGCGCAAGGCATCGAGTTCGATGTGCTGGGCGGCGCCAGCATGGGCGCCTACATCGCCGCGCTGATGGCGATCGGCATGGACAGCGAGGCCGCGACCGTCAATCTCCGCGAGACCTTTGTCGACAACAATTACCTCAACGATTACGTGGTGCCCCGCGTCGGGCTAATCGGCGGCCGCAAGTTCCTGCGCCGTCTCGATGAGGTGTTCGGCGACAAGCGGGTCGAAGACCTGCACATACCGTATTTTTGCGTCAGTACGAATCTGTCGCAGGGTGAATCGGTGATGCATCGGCGTGGCACGTTACGCCACTGGTTGGCGGCGAGCATGGCGGTGCCCGGCATCGTGCCACCGGTGGTCTGGAAGGGCGAGCTGCTCTGCGATGGCGGGGTGCTCAACAGCCTGCCGGTGGACAAGATGCGGGAGCTGGGCCGCGGCCCGGTGATGTCCTGCGACGTGAGCAACCGGGAGCAGTTCGTGATTGGCCAGGAGGCGGAGGAAATCCCCGAGCCCCTCCGGTGGCAGCGAGGGGTGGAGCGGTTCCCGGGCATTGTCCGGCTGCTGCATCGCGCGGCCACCGTCGTGAGTTCCGAAACCATCGCGCGACGCGAGACCGACGCAGAGTGCTACATCCACATGCCCGTATCCGGCATCGGCATGTTCGATTGGGACCGCATGGACGAGATCATCCAATCGTCCTACGACTACGCCATGCCGCGACTGGACGCGTTTCTTGCCTCTGAAGAGGGGGCGCTCACACAGCGGCAGGCGGCGGGCCGACACAGCATGCTATCGGCCACCGGCTGACCACGGATGCCCGCCAGCGGCGCGCGGTCGTGCAGCGGAACCGGGGCGGGCTTGGCGGCGTGATCAGTGTTTCCCTAGTCGAGCTCGTTCAGGAATCGCAGGCCGACATCGTCGGTGTGGCAATCCAACGCTCGCGACTTGATAAACCCACAATGCCCGCCGAATTCGCTGACCTCCAGACGGACATCGGACGGTAATCGCAGCCCCTCGAAATCCTCGATCGGTATCACCGGATCATCTTCGGCCGTCAGGATATGCGTGGGTACGCGCAGCGCTGCCAGCGCGTCTCCGGTGAGGGTGTAGGCGGATAGGTAATCCCGGTAGTCCTGATATGGCGTGAAGCGCGGCGCAAAGCGTTCGGTGGCCTGCTCCAGTGTCGGCGCTTCTCGCATGTCGGTGAGATCGTGCACGCCGGGAAACGCCGCTTCCTTGGCGCGTAGTGAGCGCACCCATTTGCGCTTGAAATACGTGCGGTAGAGCAGAATTCCTTCGTCGATGGCGCGGGTCGTGGCCAGCGGATTGATGGCCGGGCTCACGGCTAGCAGGCCGCGCAGTTTCAAGCCGTCCTCCACGGCGGCCATGGCGGTACGTAGTGCCACGTTGCCGCCCATGGAAAACCCCATCAAGAAGGGGTTTTCGCCACCGGGCAGGCGTTGGGCGATTGCCCGCAATGCACCCACCGAATCGGTGAGCCGCGTCGAAACGAAGGGCTCCTCGTTCAGGTGGTGCGAGTAGCCGTGATCACGCAGGTTCAGGCGGACGATGCTGTAGCCGGCATCCCATAGACGGGATGCCATTGAGAACAGGTAGACGGAGTCGTGGCAACCTTCCCAGCCGTGAATCAGAATCACCAGCCCGCGGCCTGCCGAGGCGCCGGGTCGGGGGCTGGCGTGTGCATACAGCCGCACGCCGTCGCCACAGTTCAGCGTCAGTCGACGGCTGGTGGCCTGCATGCCGGGCCGGCGTGACGCGATGAGTCGCCGTCGCCAGGCGGAGGAGGCCAGAACACTTTGAAAATGCGGGTTTCGCAACCAGCCTGGCGGCTGGTACGCGGATGTCTGGGGTATTGCCGCGAAGACCTGATCGCTCATGTTTGGGCCAGCAGCTGCTCCATGATTCGACGATAGACCGCCGTTAACCGGGGCAAGTCGTCAATGCGAACGCATTCGTCGATCTGGTGGATGGTTGCATTCACCGGACCGATCTCGACGATCTCCGTGCCGAGCTTGGCGATGAAGCGGCCATCGGAGGTGCCGCCGGCCGTGGATTCCGTGGGGGTCAGGCCGGTGACGTTGCGGATGGCGTCGGCGGCCGCGGCCCGCAGCGGGCCCGGTCGGGTCAGAAATGGCTCGCCGGACAGCCACCAGTCCAGCCGATAGTTCAGCCGGTGGGCGTCAAGAATGTCGACCACGCGCTTGCGGATGGCGCCGGCGCTCAGCTCGGTGGAATAGCGCAGATTGAAATCGAATTCGGCGGTGCCGGGGATCACGTTGGTTGCACCGGTTCCGGACCGGACATTGGTGATCTGGAACGAGGTGGGGGGGAAGTCCGTATTGCCGCCGTCCCATTCCAGGTAAGCCAGTTCGCGCATGGCTGCGAGCGCTGGATGGATTGGATTGTCCGCCAGGTGCGGATAGGCCACATGGCCCTGTCGCCCTAACACCGTCAGTGTCGCGCCAATCGAGCCTCGGCGGCCGACCATGACCCGGTCGCCAAACTGATCCACGCTGGAGCATTCGCCAATCACGCAGAAGTCGACGGACTCGCCCCGCTGCTGGAACGCTTCCACCACGCGACGAATGCCATCCTTCGCAGGACCCTCCTCATCGCTGGTCAACAGCATGGCCAGCCGGCCATCGTGATCCGGCTGTGCGGCGACAAACTGTTCCAGGGCGACGACCATGGCTGCGAGCCCGGATTTCATGTCTGCCGCGCCGCGGCCGTACATATGCCCGTCGCGTTCGGCCGGCTCGAACGGTCGCGTGGTCCACTGATCCTCGGGGCCGGTCGGCACCACATCGGTGTGGCCGGCAAAGCAAAGCGTGGGGCCAGCCCCGCCGCGCGTGGCCCACAGATTCGAGACCTCGCCGAAAGGGAGGCGCTCAATCTGGAACCCGATGGCGAGCAGGCGCTCGGCGATCAGATCCTGGCAGCCGGCATCGGCTGGTGTGACCGACGGGCGCCCGATCAACTGCGTCAGCAGTTCCAGTTCAGCTGTGGTCGTCGCTTGCGCAGGGGTCGCCACCAGGCTCATTCCGTAGCGGCCTCACGCAGTAGCGCGTTGATGCCGACCTTGCTGCGGGTTCGCTCATCGACGCGTTTGACGATGACCGCGCAGTTCAGGCTGTAGCGCCCGCCGTCCTTGGGCAGCGAGCCGGGAACCACGACGGCGCCGGCCGGAACGCGGCCGAAGCTGATGGTGTCGGCCTCGCGATCGTAGATCGGCGTGGACTGGCTGATGAACACACCCATCGCCAGCACCGCGCCGCGCTCGACGATGACGCCTTCGACGACTTCGGATCGAGCGCCGAGAAAGCAGCCGTCTTCGATGATCACGGGAGCGGCCTGCAGCGGTTCGAGCACGCCGCCAATCCCGACGCCGCCCGACAGATGCACATTCGCGCCGATCTGGGCGCAGGAGCCCACCGTGGCCCAGGTGTCGACCATGGTGCCCGGCCCCACGTAGGCACCGATATTGACGTAGCTCGGCATCAGTACCGCGCCGGCGGCGACGTGCACGCCGCGACGGACCATGGCCGGAGGCACGACGCGAACGCCATCACGACGAAAATCCGCTTCGCTGTAATCGGCGTACTTGCCCGGAACCTTGTCGAAATAGCGGGTTTCGCCACCTTCGATCAAATGGTTGTCGTAGAGCCGAAACGACAGCAGTACGGCCTTCTTGGCCCATTCATTGACCACCCAGCCGCCCTGTGCAGGCTCGGCGACTCGTAGCGTGCCCGCGTCCAGCAGGCCGAACGTTTGCTCGACGGCATCCCGCAATTCGGCAGGCGCGGTGCCCGGGGTCAGGGTGGCGCGGTCCTCGAAGGCCGCATTGATTCGTGATTCCAGCGTGGTCAGGTCGGTCATGTTCACTCGATGTAGGCGACGGCTTCGTCGGTGCTCAGATGCTCTTCGCTTTGCAGCACCCGAGTCAGAACGCGTCGTAGTTCATTGAAGACGGCAGGGTCCTGGATGGGTTGGTGATGGCGGTCGGTGATGAAGAACACGTCCTCCGCCCGTTCACCGATGGTGCCGATCTTGGCGGCAACCAGCAGGATGCCGCGCTTGCGGAATACGCGGCCGACAATGGAGAGCAGGCCAGGGCGGTCACCAGTGACCAGCTCCATGATCGTGCGTGCCCGGTCGGCGTCGTTGCTGAAATACACCTGCGTCGGGGTGCGGAAATGCCGCAACTGGCGCGACACGCGGCGGGTGACATTGACGCTGGAGATGTCGGGGTTGGACAGCACGGAGGTCAGGGCTTCGACGATCTCCTCCTTGCGGTGGGCATCGTCGATGGGCGTGGCGTCTCCTTCGCAGATGGCATAGCTGTCAAATGCGTAACCGTCCTGCGTGGTTTCCAAGCGGGCGTCGAGCACGGTCAGCCCCAGCTGCGCCAACACGCCGGTCGTGACGGCGAACAGGTGATCCTGGTCCTTCATGTAGATGAAGACGGTGACACCGCCGCCGCTGGTTTCGCCCAGGGTGACCAGCGGCGAACCGGAGTCGTGACTCAGAATCGCCAATGTGTGATGTGCGATCTCCTCATCGGAATGGCGAAGGAAATAATCGTCGCCAAGCCGTGCCCACAGCGTTTCGACTTCGGCGTGATCAGCGGCCTTGCCGATGTGCTGCATGGCAGCGTCCTGCGATTCCCGCGCCAGCACATCACGTTGCAGCGGATTGGCCAGGCCGCGCGAAAGCAGGCGGCAGGTGGCCAGGTACAAATCCTTGAGCAAGGTCTCGCGCCAGGAATTCCACAGGGCCGGATTGGTTGCGCGGATATCGCAGGCCGTCATCAGCAGCAGGTAGTCCAGATGCATGCGATCTTGCACGGCGGCTGCAAATTCCCGAATGACCGTCGGGTCGGTGATGTCCTTGCGCTGCGCGGTGATCGACATCAACAGGTGATTGCGCACCAGCCAGGCCACAAGTTCGCTGTCCCACTGCGGCAGGCCATGATCCAGGCAGAAGGTGACGGCATCTTCGGCGCCCAGCTCCGAATGATCCCCGCCGCGCCCCTTGGCGATGTCGTGAAACAACCCGGCCAGGTACAGCAGTTCCGGCTTGGGAACGCGATCCATGATTTCCGAGAAGAACGGATGCTCTTCGCGGAACTGGGGCATCGCCAAGCGCCGCATGTTGCGGACCACGAACAGTGTGTGCTCGTCCACCGTGAGCGTGTGGAACAGGTCGTACTGCATCCGCCCGATGGCATTGCCGAAGGCCGGGATATAACGACCCAGCACGCCATACCGGTTCATGCGACGCAGCGCGCGCGTAAGGCCACCCGGCTGGCGCATGATCTCCATGAACAGTGACTTGGCGCGAATATCGCCACGCACCCGGTCGTTGAGCAGCTTGCGGTCGCGGCGGATCAGGCGCAGCGTCTGTGCGCGCACGCCGCGCAACTCCGTGCGCTTCTGCAATAGCAGGAAGATCTCCAGCAGGGCCTGGGGTTGACGCCGGAACACGCCGGCATCGATGACCTCGATATAGCCATGTCGTGCCTGAAAACGCCGGTTGATGCGGGTCGGCTCGCTGGCGTCATCCGGGTGCAGGATGCTTTCCTCGAACATCTGCAGCATCAAGTCGTTCAGGCAGGACAGCGCTTTGATCTGGCGGTAGTACAACTGCATGAATTGTTCGACCGCGCGATTGTGCGACTGGTCGACAAAGCCGAACAGCTCGGCAATACGCACCTGGTAGTCGAACAGCAGGCGATCCTCATGCCGGTCGGCGATCAGGTGCAGGGCGAAGCGAACGCGCCACAGAAAATCCTGGCCGGCGACGAGTTCTGCGCATTCCTGGGCTGTGAGCAGGCCATGACGCTTGAGGTCGGTGAGCGTGGCACCGGGAAACTGGCGCTTGGCCACCCAGAGAATGGTGTGGATGTCGCGCAGACCACCCGGGCTTTCCTTGACGTTCGGCTCCAGCTTGTAGCCCGAGTCATCGAACTTGGCGTGCCGAGCAACCTGCTCCTTCTGTTTCGCGGTGAAGAACTTCTGGGTCGGCCAGATGGTGTTCGGCGCGGTTTGCTGCTGCATGGCGCGGTGCAAATCGGCATCGCCCGCGATCAGCCGGGCCTCCATGAGGTTCGTCATGATCGTGATGTCGCCGTCGGCCTGCTCTCGGCATTCCTTGGCGGACCGCACGCTGTGGCCGACGTTCAGGCGCAGGTCCCACAGAGCTGTCAGAAACTGCTCCAGCAGGCCTTCCGCGGCGCCCAGACCAGAGTCCGGATAGAGGACAAGCAAATCGATGTCCGAGTGGGGCAGCAGCTCGGAGCGACCGTAGCCGCCCACCGCAACAAGCCCCAAGGTTTCAGCCGCCTCACCCAGCGTGAGCGCCCACAAGTGCGCCAAGGTCTGGTCGATCAGGCGCGTGTTCGCGCGCACCAGCGCGTGGGCCGACACCCCGGCGTAGAAGTTGGTGGAGACGAGTTCGCGGCCCCAGCTCAATACATCACGCAGGGCTGCGACGTCCGCGCCGGCGTCGACCAGTCGCTTGTCTAGCTTGCGCGAACTGATGACGTCAGGTTCGTCCTCGATCCCAATCCCAAAGGAAGCCAGTTCGGATTCCATTTACATCTCGCCGTTGCGCAGCGTGAGGACTTCAAAGCCGTTGTCGGTGACCAGAATCGTATGCTCCCACTGCGCGGAGAGGGAGTGATCCTTGGTGACCACGGTCCATTGATCCGGCAGCAATCGCGTTTCCTTGCGGCCGGCATTGATCATCGGTTCGATCGTGAACGTCATGCCGGCTTTCAGCTTCATGCCGGTGCCGGGGCGACCATAGTGAAGAATCTGCGGGTCTTCGTGAAAGACGCGGCCGATCCCATGTCCACAATACTCCCGAACCACGGAAAAGCCGTTGCTCTCGGCATGTTGCTGGATCACGGCGCCGATATCGCCAAGCGTTGCGCCTGGCCGCACCTGCCGGATGCCGGCGATCATGCATTCATGTGCGATGTCCGCCAGTCGCTTTGCGCGCACGGTCGGCTCACCCACGAAGAACATCTTGGAGGTGTCGCCGTGGAATCCGTCCTTAATAACGGTGACATCGATATTCACCGCGTCCCCGCGCTTGAGCTTCTTGTTGCCGGGGATGCCATGGCACACGACATGATTCACCGACGTGCAGATCGATTTGGGGAAGGGCGGGCGTGATCCACCGCCCCCGTAGCCCAGCGGGGCCGGGATCGCATGCTGTTGATTGACGATGTAGTCGTGGCAGAGGGCATCGAGTTCGCCCGTAGTCACTCCTGGTTTGACATGCTCCTCAATCATCAACAGCACGTCGGCGGCCAACGCGCCGGCTGTGCGCATCGCATCGATTTCTTCCGGGGTCTTGATTGAAACAGGCATTCGGGGTCCAGAGTCAAAAAAGCGCCCGGGCGGGCGCTTGGATTAGGAATGAGCGTTATGGTATAAATCGCGCGCCGCAAAGGCAATTCGACGCCAGTTTGAACGCTTTGGTGACGAGTTTTCGAGCGGTTAATCCTACTTCTCACACGCTCCATTCAACGTCATGCGGGGTGTTCCGTTCGCGGAATCGGCATGGCGGGCAGCGTGGAGGCCCAACCCCGTACAAACAGGACTAATCAACATGGCTGATATCACCATGCGCCAGCTCTTGGAAGCCGGCGTGCATTTCGGGCACCGCACCCGTTACTGGAATCCGCAGATGGAACCTTACATCTACGGACACCGCAACAAGATCCACATCATCAACCTTGAGGAGACGCTTCCGCTTCTTAAGGACGCCTGCAGCTACGTCGGCCGGTTGGCTGCCAATGGTGGCAAGGTGCTGTTCGTCGGTACCAAGCGTGCCGCTCGTGAAGACCTTCAGCTCGCTGCCGAGCGCTGCGGCATGCCCTACGTCAACCAGCGCTGGTTGGGCGGCATGCTGACCAACTTCAAGACGGTCAAGGCATCGATCCGTCGTCTGGAAGTGCTGCAGAAGATGGTCGAGGACGGCTCCATCAACCGCGTGACCAAGAAGGAAGGCCTGCAGCTGCGCCGCGAAATGGAAAAGCTGGAGCGCTCCATCGGCGGCATCCAGGAGATGAACAGCCTGCCCGACGCGCTGTTTATCATTGACGTCGGCTACGAAAAGATTGCCGTTGAAGAAGCCCGCAAGCTGGGCATTCCGGTTGTGGCGGTGGTCGACACCAACAACTCGCCCGATGGTCTGGCCTGCGTGATTCCGGGCAACGATGACGCCATTCGCGCCATCCGCGTCTACACCAACGCCATCGCGGATTCCGTGCTCGACGGCCGAGGCATTGTCACCACCGGTGCCGCCAAGCAGGACGAGTACGTGGAAGTGACGGAAGACGCGCCTGCCGCGTCCTGATCGAACCAGAATTTCGGAGTCGAAATGGCAATTACAGCTGCACAAGTGAAGGAACTGCGCGAGCGTTCCGGCGCTGCAATGATGGACTGCAAGCGGGCCTTGCAGGCGACCGATGGCGACATTGAGGCCGCCATCGAGAAGATGCGCAAGGAAGGTCAGGCGAAGGCGGACAAGAAAGCCTCCCGCGTGGCCGCCGAAGGGATTGTTCGTGTTCATGTCGATGGCGGTAAGGCCGCGATCGTCGAGGTGAATTGCGAGACGGACTTTGTCGCCAAGAACGACGGTCTGGTCGCCCTGGCCGAGGACGCCGCCAAGGCCGTGACGGCCGGCGGAGTCAGCGATATCGAAGCGTTGGCTGCGGCCAATGTTGGCGGCGAGACCTTCGACGAGCGTCGTCGCAATCTGGTCGCCAACCTCGGCGAGAACATCAACATCCGTCGATTCGAGATGTTGGAAGCCGACACGCTGGGCTACTACCTGCACGGCGAGCGCATCGGCGTAGTCGTCGGCCTAACGGGTGGCGATGAGTCGCTGGCCCGTGATCTGGCCATGCACATTGCCGCCACGAAGCCCGAGTTCGTGTCGGTCGATGACGTGCCGGCCGACATCCGCCAGCAGGAGAAGGACATCCTGGTCGCCCAGGCTGCGGACAGCGGCAAGCCCGCCGAAATCATCGAGAAGATGGTTGTCGGTCGCTTGAACAAGTACCTTGCCGAGATCACGCTGTACGGTCAGCCTTTCGTCAAGGACCCGGACCAGACCGTGGAGAAGCTGCTCAAGGCGGCGGGCGCATCGGTGACCGGTTTTGTCCGGTACGAGGTCGGCGAAGGCATCGAGAAAGAAGAGACGAACTTTGCGGAAGAGGTGATGGCGCAAGCGCGCGCATCGGCCTGATTCATGCAAGAAATGAGGCCCCGGACACCGGGGCCTTTTTTTGCCCGATGGACAGAAATCGGGTCAAATCCCGGCTGCGATACAACGCGGTCGGGTCGGTGAAGACCGGAACTGCTGCCACAACGACCGGAGAGGTCCATGCCTGAACCTGTTCATAAGCGAATCCTGCTCAAGTTCTCCGGTGAAGCCCTGCTGGGTGAATCCGATTTCGGTATCTCGCCGGATGTATTGGCGCAGCTCGCTCGTCAGGTTTGTGAGGTGATGGACATCGGTGTGGAAGTCGCCATTGTCGTCGGCGGCGGCAACATCTTTCGCGGCGAAGGGCTGGCCGGCGGCGGGATGGACCGGGTCACGGGCGACCACATGGGCATGCTCGCCACCGTGATCAATGCACTTGCGCTGCAGGATGCCATCGAGCGCGCCGGCCGCAAGGTGCGCGTGATGTCCGCGATTCGAATCAATCAGGTCTGCGAGGAGTACATCCGCCGTCGTGCGGTTCGCCATCTGGAGAAGGGGCGGGTGGTCGTGTTTGCCGCCGGGACGGGTAATCCGTTCTTCACAACCGACTCCGCGGCCAGCCTCCGCGCGATCGAGATCGACGCCGATCTAATGCTCAAGGCCACCAAGGTCGACGGCGTTTATTCGGCTGATCCCATGCGTGACCCCAGCGCGACGCGTTACGATCGCGTGTCTTATGACGAGGTCTTGGACAAGCGCTTGAAGGTCATGGACCAGACCGCGATCGTGCTATGCCGAGATCACAAGGTGCCACTGCGCGTGTACGACATGACCGCAGACGGCGACCTGATGAAAATCGTGACCGGCGATAACAGCGTCGGCACTCTGGTAGACGGGACAAACGAATGATTCAGGATATTCTCAAAGACGCCGCACAGCGGATGGATAAAAGCATCGACGTGCTGCAGCAGGAATTCACCAAGATTCGCACCGGGCGGGCACATCCGAGCCTGCTCGACCACATCAATGTCGACTACTACGGCTCCGACGTGCCCTTGTCCCAGGCGGCGACGGTCAACAGTGAAGATGCCCGGACGCTGGTGATCCAGCCCTGGGAAAAGACCATGGTCAGCGTGATTGAAAAGGCGCTGCTCAAGTCTAATCTGGGCCTGAACCCGAACACGGCTGGCACCGTCATCCGCATCGTGTTGCCGCCGCTCACTGAAGAGCGCCGCCGCGATCTCGTTCGCGTGGTGCGTGCCGAGGCCGAGAACGCCCGCGTGGCGATCCGCAATGTACGCCGTGACGCCAATTCCGATCTCAAGGAATTGCAGAAGGAAGGGGAAATATCCGAAGACGATCTCCGACGCGCCGAGCAGGACATCCAAAAGGTCACCGATGAACATGTGGCCCGTGTCGATGCCAAGCTCACTGCCAAGGAAGAGGAGATGATGGCCGTCTAGATCCGGTTCACGACAACCAGGTCAGGACGTCGAACGTCGTGTCTATTCCTCAACATGTCGCCGTCATCATGGACGGCAACGGCCGCTGGGCCCGGCGTCGGGGACAGCCCCGAGCGGCTGGTCATCGGGCCGGTGTTCGGGCGCTGCGTGCGCTGGTCGAACAAGCCATACGGTCTAAGGTCGGGTATCTGACGGTTTTTGCGTTCTCCAGCGAGAACTGGGCGCGTCCAATTCAGGAGGTCAGGCTCCTGATGGAATTGTTCATGAAGGCACTGGATCGCGAGGTGGCCGAACTGCATGAAAATGGCGTGCGGCTGCGGTTCATCGGTGATCATGGCCGTCTGGCCCCTGCGTTGCGGGAGCGGATGGCCCAGGCTGAGGACCAGACAGCCGGCAACACCCGGATGCAGCTTGCGATCGCTGTTGGCTACGGCGGGCGGGATGATCTGACCAGGGCCGCGCGCCGGATGGCGCAGGATGTCGCTCTCGGGCAATTGAGCCCGGCCGATATTGACGAAGAATGCCTCGGTCGCTACCGCGATCTGGCCGACTGGCCCGATCCCGACCTGTTCATCCGCACCGGCGGCGATCAGCGCGTGAGCAATTTTCTGCTGTGGGATCTTGCGTACACCGAGCTTTATTTCTCGCCGGTACTTTGGCCCGACTTCGATGGCCAAAGCCTTCTTGACGCACTGGACTGGTTTGGCGATCGCGAGCGCCGCTTCGGGGGCCTGGCCGAGGTCAGCCGCTGATGTTGTGGCAACGCGTCACCACCGCGCTGGTGCTGGGGCCGGTGGCTCTTGCGTTGATCTGGTTCGGTCCGGCCTGGGCAGTGGGCGCGATTCTCGCGCTGGTTGTGCTGCTCGCCGTTGAGGAATGGACGCGCCTGTCTGCGCTGGCCAATACCTCGTGGCACATGGTGTTTACGCCGGTGGCCGCGGCGCTGCTCATTGCTGCATTCGGTCAGGACAAGGACAGCATTCTTGTCGACGGCACGCTGGTTCTGGGTGGCCTGTGGTGGGTGTCCGCCGCGATCTGGCTACGCATATACCCAGCGATTTTTCGCGATGGCCGCGTTCCGCCGGGGCTTGCCGTGACGACCGGGTGGCTGATGTTCATTCCCGCCTATCTGGGCATCATGCTGCTACATGGACACCCGGGCCATGCGGGGCCGCTCCATGTGCTGCTGCTGCTGGCGCTGGTATGGGCGGCTGATACCGGGGCGTACTTTGCCGGGCATCGTTTCGGGCGGCGCAAGCTGGCGCCGAAGATCAGCCCCGGCAAGACCTGGGAGGGCTTCGCGGGCGGGTTTCTGGCCTCCGGATTGATTGCGGTTCTCGGCGCGCTGTTCGTGTTTGAGCCCGGCCGGCTCGGCGTTGCAGGGTTCGTGATTGTGTGCCTTGTTGCGGTCGTATTTTCGGTGGTTGGCGACCTTGCGGTGAGCATGTTCAAGCGTCAGGCGCAGGTGAAAGACACCGGGCATCTGCTGCCAGGGCACGGTGGCATTCTCGACCGCCTGGATAGCCTGTTTGCAGCAGCCCCGGTGCTGGCCCTCGGGCTGCGCTGGCTGGGCGCATGAGCATCGGCGTCGCGATTCTGGGCGCGACCGGCAGTATCGGCGCCAGTACGCTGGATGTCATCGCTCGCCACCCCGACCATTTTCGCTGTGTGGCCGTATCGGCGCGCTCGGATATCGATGGCATGCTCGCCATCTGTCGCCGCCACCGGCCCGAATTGGCAGCGATGTCCGATCCGGAGGCCGCGGCGACGCTGGCCGCCCGCTTGCGGGCTGAGTCAATAGACACCGAGGTTGTGCCGGGGGAGGCTGGTCTGTTGGCCGTGGCGGAACATCCGGCCGCGGAGCAGGTCATGGCGGCCATCGTTGGCGCTGCCGGTTTATTGCCGACCCTGGCCGCCGCACGCAGCGGCCGGCGGATTCTGTTGGCGAACAAAGAATCGCTCGTCATGTCCGGAGCGCTGCTGATGGACGCCATCACGGCCGGCGGCGGCACCTTGCTGCCGATCGACAGCGAACACAATGCGATCTTCCAGTGCCTGCCTAGCGATTTCCGTTGTGGCGAGGCCCCCGCGGGCGTTGATGAGCTGCTGCTCACGGCCTCTGGCGGGCCGTTCCTAGATACGCCGCTGGAGCAATTGGCCGCAATGTCACCGGATGCCGCCTGTGCCCACCCCAATTGGGTCATGGGGCGCAAGATCAGCGTCGACTCGGCAACGATGATGAACAAGGGGCTGGAAGTGATCGAGGCGGCATGGTTGTTCGGCCTTCCGGCCGAACGCATTCGCGTGGTCATCCATCCGCAAAGCGTGGTGCATTCCATGGTTCGGATGGCCGATGGCTCGGTGTTGGCGCAAATGGGCGAACCCGATATGCGCACGCCGATTGTCTACGGCATGGCCTGGCCACAGCGTTTGGACGGCGGTGTGCGCCCGCTGGACCTGGTGAACGCGGGACCGCTGGATTTCCGGGAGCCGGATCTCGCGCGCTTTCCCTGTCTGCTGCTTGCCCGGCAAGCACTTCAGGCAGGCGGCGCCGCGCCGCTGGTGCTCAACGCCGCGAACGAAGTCGCGGTGGATGCCTTTCTGGCCGGCCATCTGGGATTCACGGAGATCGCCGAGGTGATCGAGCACTGCCTTACGCAAGCGGCTTCAAACCAGCTCCCCGAGACGGTGGACGGCATCGTCGCCATGGATGTCGATATTCGGCGTATTGCCGGGGAATTTATCGGTGGCCCGGAGGGTCGAAGACGGCATGCTTGATCTACCTTTTGCCAACGTAGTGCTGTCAGCGGCGGCGTTCATCGTCGCGCTGGGCGCATTGGTCGCATTTCACGAGTTCGGTCACTTCTGGGTGGCGCGCCGGCTGGGCGTCAAGGTGCTGCGCTATTCCATCGGTTTCGGGCGGCCGATCTGGACACGCGTGTCGCCCAAGACCGGCGTCGAGTACGCCATCTCCAGCATTCCTCTGGGTGGCTACGTCAAGATGCTGGACGAGCGGGAAGGGGCGGTCGCCGAGTCTGAACGCCCTATGGCGTTCAATGTGCAACCGGTTTGGAAACGGATCTGCATTGTTGCCGCCGGCCCCGGTGCGAATTTTCTTCTGGCCATCGCGGCCTACTGGCTGGTCTTCATCGTCGGATCGGCCGCGCTACGCCCGGAGCTGGGCCCGGTGCCGGACGGCACCCTGGCCAGCGACATCGGGCTGGAGCAGGGCATGATCGTCACACGGCTGGACGATCACCCCATTCAGAGCTGGGACGAGTTACGTCCACGATTGATCGAGGCCGCGCTGGCGGGCGATCCGGTGCCACTGGAAGTGCGAACCGGCCGCGGTACAACCGAAACCTACAGCCTGGATCTGACCGGGGCGACGGCTGACCCGCAGCGCTTGTTCGACCGGCTGGGGTTGTCCATTCCTCGTTTTGAAGTTGATCCGGTCATTGGCGAAGTGGTGGCCGACCAGCCCGCGGCCCGCGCCGGGCTGCAGGCGGGCGACCGGGTGACATCGATTGATGGCGAGGCGTTCGAAACCTGGACGCAGATGCGTGATTGGGTTCGCGAACATCCGGGTGCCGCCGTGGAGGTCGAGTTCGAGCGCGATGGCGCATCCCTGACGCGGGTCGTGCGACTCGAGCAACGGGAAGATGAGACTGGCGCGTATGGATATCTGGGCGCAGGCCCGTTCGTGCCCGAGGGGTTCTACGCCGAGCGTCGGGTGCAGGTGCGCTATGGACCGGTGGAGGCGGTCGGGCAGGCTGTGTCGCAAACCTGGCGCATGTCAGCACTGACGCTGCGAATGATCGGCCGCATGCTCACCGGCGATGTTTCGGTGAAGAACGTTTCCGGTCCGTTGCACATTGCCGAATATGCAGGCTATTCCGCGCAGGCGGGAATCGTGACCTTTCTCAGTTTCATGGCGATTGTGTCCGTCAGCCTGGGTGTGCTCAATTTACTGCCCGTTCCCGTGCTGGATGGGGGCCATCTGCTGTATTATCTGGTCGAACTGCTGAAGGGCTCCCCGATCTCCGAATCCGTTCAGGCGGCCGGCCAGCAGATCGGGCTGCTGCTTCTTTTCATGTTGATGAGTCTGGCGTTTTATAACGATATCAGTCGGCTCATTGGATAAATCCGAGTACGAAACATCATGCGAACCGTGAACTCACGGATCCTGGGGGCACTTGTTGCATGCCTTCTGTCCGCGGCGGCATCTGCCTACGAAAGCTTCGTCATCGAGGACATCCAGGCGGTCGGTCTGAAACGTCTGGAAATTGGCACTATCCTCACCTACCTGCCGGTGACGGAGGGCGATGAGCTCAATGAGCGCACGGGTCAGCAATCGATTCGCGCGTTGTATCAGACGGGCCTGTTCGAGAACGTCGCGCTTGGCCGGGAAGGCAATACGCTGCTGGTCCAGGTCGAGGAACGCCCCGCCATCGCCGCCTTCGAAATCGAAGGCAACAAGAAGATCAAGGGCGAAGAAGTCGACGAAGCCATGGAGTCGGCTGGCCTGAAAGAGGGCGAGTTGTTCCGGCGCGTCATCCTGGATCAGGTCCAGCAGGAGCTCACACGTCAGTACTATGCCAACGGCTACTACGACGTGAAGGTCGAGACCCAGGTTCGCGAGATCTCCGACAATCGAGTCAGCATTCTTGTCGAAGTGACGGAAGGCCGGGTCGCCAAGATCGAACAGATCAACATCGTCGGGAACGAGGCGTTTCCCGATGCCGAACTGCTGGACGTGTTCAAGCTTGAGCCCAGCAAGGTGTACAAGTTCTTCCAGCGCTCCGACCGGTATTCCAAGCAGCAACTGCTGGGTGATCTGGAGTCGCTGTCGTCTTACTACCTGGACCGCGGCTACCTGAAGTTCAACGTGGATTCCGTCCAGGTGGCGTTGACGCCGGACAAGCGCGACATCTACGTGTCGATCAACGTGTCGGAAGGCAAGACTTACACGGTGTCGTCGCTGGAGCTGGCCGGCGAGCTGATTCTCAATGAGACCCTGCTGCGCCGCCTGGTGCTGCTGGATGCCGGCGATACGTTCTCGCGCAAGGAAGCCACCGAAGGCGCCGAGCGCATCAGCGATGCCTTGTCGAACTTCGGTTACGCATTCGCCGATGTGCGTCCGCTACCCGAGATCAATGAGGATGATCGTACGGTCAAGCTGACCATGTACGTGGAGCCGGGCGCCCGTGTGTACGTCCGCCGGATCAATTTCTCCGGCAACCTCAAGACGCAAGACGAGACGCTGCGGCGCGAAATGCGTCAGTTCGAGGGTGCCGTGTTCTCCCGCGCTGCGGTCGAACGTTCACGTATTCGCCTGGCCCGACTGGCGTTTGTCGAAGACGCTGCGGTCGAGACCCAGCCGGTGCCGGGCACGGATGATCTGGTTGATGTGAACTTCGAGATCACCGAGCGGCCACCGGGTTCGGTGCAGCTTGGCGTCGGCTTCTCCGGATCGCAGGGCTTCCTGCTCACCGGTAGCGTGACGCATTCCAACTTCCTGGGCACCGGCAACCGGGTCAGCGCGTCGGTGGAGTCCAACGAGTTCTCGCGTTCGATCGCCGGCAGCTGGACCGATCCCTACGCCACACCGGAAGGCATTAGCCGCACGATCGACCTGCGCTACCGCGAGTCCGAACAGGTGGTTCGATTCAGCTCTGGCTTCGATACCAACACGGCCACGGCTTCGTTGACTTACGGTTTTCCGTTGTCCGAGTACACCTCCATTCGTCTGGGTGGCGGCCTGGAAGCCGTGACCATCGAGACCTTCGCGAACCAGGGCATCACATCCAACGAAGTGTTGGAGTTCGTGATCGCGGAAGGCACGAAGTTCTACAACTACGAACTGCGTACCGGGGTCATCCGCGACACGCGTAACCGTACGATCTTCGCGACGCGCGGCGCCTTGCACCGCCTGACAATGGATCTGACGCTGCCAGGCAGTGATCTGCAGGTGTTCAAGGCGTTCTACAACTTCCAGCAGTACGTGCCGATCTACAAGGGTCTGTTCGGGGAACTCAACGCGTCAGTCGGTTGGGCCGATGGCTACGGCAGTACCGAGCTGATCCCGCCATACGAACGCCTGTTTGCCGGCGGCTCCCGGTCTGTGCGTGGCTACCGCGACGGCACGCTGGGGCCGCGTGACACCCCGCGCAACATCTTCAATAACCCGTTTGGCGGCAAGTTCCGGATCTACGCTCAGAACGAGCTGATCATTCCGACGCCGCTGGAAACCGACAACAAGAGCACGCGCTTGTCGGTGTTCTATGATGTAGGCAACGTGTTCAACGAGGTCAACGACTTCGAGACCAGCGAGCTGCGGAGTTCCTACGGCATCGCCTACACCTGGTTTACACCCTTCTTGGGCGTGTTGGATCTGAGCTACGCAATTCCGATCGGTCCGGAGAGTGAAGATGAAACCGACCGATTCCAGCTCACATTCGGAACGGGCTTTTAAGCCAATCCGGTCATTCTGCTGTCCAATTCGATTCGAACAACAGACATTAATCTCATGAAACAGATCACCACGATTCTCGCTCTCCTGATCGCCGGCGCCGCTTGGAGCAGCACCGCGTTCGCCGAGGTCCGCATCGCCACCATTCAGTCGCAGCGCCTGATCAAGGAGTCGCCGCAGTACAAGAAGATGGAAGCGCAGATGAAGGCCGACTTCGAGCGCCGCGCCAAGGAACTCGAGCAGGACGGCAAATCGCTATCCGAAGACCTGCAGGAGTTCAAACGCAACGCCGACGTGATGAGCGCTGCCGAACGCGCTCGCACCGAAAAGGATCTGAACACGCGCCGGATCGACTTCAACTACGCCGAGCGCAAGTTCCGCGAAGACGTTGCCGCCCGCGAGCAGGAGCTGGCCCAGAAGTTGATGAACCAGATTTCCGAGGTGATCGAAGCGGTGGCGAAAGAGGGCAATTACGACCTCGTGCTGCAGGATCCGGTCTTCGCCAGCGATGCCGTGGATGTGACCGGCGCCGTGCTCTCTCGCCTCGAAGCGGCCAAGTAATCCACGCGATCGACGTCCAGTAGCATGGGGATTCGCCTGGACGAGTTGGCGCAGCGCCATGGCCTTCGGCTCATCGGCGACGGTGACGCGGAAATCGATGGTGTTTGCACGCTCGCCAATGGGCGTGCCGGCGCGATCAGTTTTCTGGCGAATCCACAGTACCGCCGCTATCTGACCGAGACCCAGGCGGCGGCCGTCATTGTGACCGAAGCCGATGCGGCGGGTGCTGCGGTTCCCGTGCTCGTGGCGGATGACCCCTATGTGGCGTACGCGCGATTAGCCGCTGAATTTCTTCCTTCGGCTGACGTGACGCCGGGTGTCGCGCCGACCGCTCATGTCGATTCCTCAGCATCGTTGGCGGATGACGTTGCGGTGGCTGCCGGAGCGTCCATCGGTGCTGGAGCGCGGCTCGGCGCCGGCGTGAGGGTGGGTCCGAACACGGTGATTGGGGCGCGGAGTGTTGTCGGCGCGGGCACGCAGCTCGGCGCCAACGTGACACTGGAAGCCAGCGTGACGCTAGGTGCGCGCTGTACCGTCCATTCTGGTGCTGTCATCGGCTCGAGAGGCTTTGGGTTGGCGATGGACGCCGGACGTTGGATCGAGGTGCCGCAACTGGGCTCGGTCGTGATCGGTGACGATGTTGAGATCGGCGCCAATACCACGATTGACCGCGGCGCCGTTGAGGACACCGTAATCGGCGATGGCGTCAAGATCGACAACCAGGTGCAGATCGCACATAACGTGACGATCGGTGCTCACACGGCCATCGCGGCCAAGGTGGGGATTGCCGGCAGCACCTCGATCGGGTCCTATTGCATGCTCGGGGGCGCGGTCGGCGTGGCCGGGCATATCGAGATTACCGATAAGGTGATGATTACTGGCATGACGCTTGTGAGTCGTTCGATCAAGGAGCCGGGGACGTACTCGTCTGGTTGGCCGGTGACGACGAACGGGGAGTGGCGCAAGCAGGTGGCTCGGCTGCGTCGACTCGACAAGCTGGAGCAGCGCGTCAAGCGACTCGAATCGGGTGAGTAATGTCACCGCGGCATCGTTAACAGGGCGGGGAACAGATAGTGGCGGGTGAACTCGATATCAATGACATTCTGAAGCTGGTGCCCCATCGGTACCCGTTTCTACTGGTCGACCGGGTTGTGGAGTGCGATGGCGAATCGCACATCGTGACCTTCAAGAACGTGACCTATAACGAGCCGTTTTTCCCTGGGCATTTCCCGCAGACGCCCGTCATGCCGGGGGTGCTGATCCTCGAGGCACTGGCGCAGACCTGCGGGTTGCTGGTCTCGGAAGTGACCGGGGTGCGCGCGTCCGATGGCGTCATTCTGTATTTCGCGGGCATTGACAAGGCACGCTTCAAGCTGCCGGTCTCACCGGGTGATCGCCTGATGATGGAAGCCAAGGTGCTCCGACATAAGCGGGATGTCTGGCAGTTCGAGGCTCGCGCATGGGTGGACGACCGAACGGCATGCACCGCCACATTGATGTGCGCGGCCAAGTCCGTGGTGGGATGACAGTCCACAGCACCGCCATCGTCGATTCCACCGCGCGGATCGCGGACACCGCGCAGATCGGCCCGTACTCGATCATCGGCGCCAAGGTGGAGATCGGCGCGGGCACGACTATCGGGCCGCACGTCGTCATCGGTGCGCAGACCCGGATCGGTGCAGATAACAAGATTTTCCAGTTCGCCTCGGTCGGCGAAATCTCGCAAGACATGACGGCGACGCCGGCGGACGACACCTGGACGCTGATCGGTGACCGCAACGTGATCCGCGAGAACGTGACGATCAACCGCGGCACGCTCAAGGAAGACGGCACAACGCGAATCGGCAATGACAACTGGATCATGGCGTATTGCCATGTTGCGCATGACTGTCAGATCGGTAGTCATACGATCTTCGCCAACAACGCCAGCCTGGCCGGTCACGTGCACATTGGTGACTGGGTGATTCTGGGCGGATTCACCCTGGTGCATCAGTTCTGCCGCCTGGGCGCCCATAGCTTCACCGGCTATGCCTCCGGGCTGGATCGCGACGTGCCGCCCTTCGTGCTGGTGGATGGCAACCCGGCCGTGCCACGGGGCATCAACAGCCGGGGGTTGCAGCGTCGCGGATTCGACAAGAACGCGATCCGTTCGATCAAGGACGCCTACCGCACGATCTACCGCAAGGAACTGCGGCTGCCTGATGCCGTCGAGGCTCTGCGCGAACAAGGCGACGACCCGCATGTCGCGTCCATGATCGAATTCATCGAGAGCTCACAGCGCGGATTGCAGCGCTAGCACCGTTCCGATGAGCGCGACCAGAGCGTAATGCGCATTGCCATCATTGCCGGCGAAGCCTCCGGAGACATTCTGGGTGCCGGCCTGATCACGGCGCTGAAACAGCGCGTGCCGAACCTAGAGGCCTTTGGTGTCTCCGGTCCTCGCATGGAGGCCGCGGGCTGCGAATCGCTGGCCAGCATCGACGCGCTCTCGGTGATGGGCTTGGTCGAGGTGCTGAAAGAAGTTCCGCGGCTGTTCCGGTTCCGCAAGCAATTGATCCGTCAGATCGTGGCGCGCAAGCCCGATGTGGTGGTGGGCATCGACGCACCGGACTTCAATCTCGGGTTGGAGCGGCGGCTGCGGGCGCGTGGCATCAAGACGGTCCACTACGTGAGTCCATCCGTTTGGGCCTGGCGCCAGGGCAGGGTGAAGGGCATCGCCAACTCGGTGGACTTGATGTTGACCCTGCTGCCGTTCGAAGCTGAATTTTACCGCGACAGCGGCGTACCCGTTCGCTTCGTCGGACATCCGCTGGCTGATGCCATTCCGGAAGACCCCGATCCCCTGGAGGCACGCGCCGTGCTTGGTCTGCCGGCCAGCGGCCGCGTGCTGGCGCTATTGCCGGGCAGCCGTGGCTCGGAGATAGAGCGCCTGGGCCTGCCGTTTCTGGATGCCGCCGAGCGTCTTTGCGCGGGCATCCCGGATCTGCACTGCGTCCTGCCGGCTGCGAATGACAAGGCACGGACCCGGATCGAAGCCCTGTTAAAAGGGCGGAATCTGCCATTGACGGTTGTCGATGGGCAGGCGCAAACCGCGATGGCGGCATCGGATGTCGTGCTGATCGCTTCCGGAACCGCGACGCTGGAAACATTGCTTGTCGGCCGACCCATGGTGGTTGCCTACGCGACCAATGCCTTCACCGCCTGGCTAATGCTGGATGCCGGGTTACTCAAGTCGCCGCATGTTTCGCTGCCGAATCTGCTGATTGACGAACCCGTGGTGCCCGAACTGCTGCAAGAGGCCGCGAGCGTGGAGATGCTGACCGGTGTAACCCGGCTGCTGCTCACGCGGCCAGCCTACGCGCAGGCACAGACCCGGCAATTCGCTGCGGTCCGCGAGGCGCTGCGTCAGGATGCCGATTCACGCGCAGCCGAAGCGGTGCTGGAGTTGGTGGCGTGACCCTGCTGCGCACCGCAGGCGTCGACGAAGTGGGGCGTGGTCCGCTCGCCGGGCCGGTAGTCGCTGCGGCCGTGATTCTCGACCCTGGTCAGCCTATCGTGGGCCTGGCCGATTCCAAGGCCTTGACACCCGCCCGGCGTGAGGCCTTGTACGACCAGATCGTGGAACGGTCGCTGGCCTGGGCAATCGCCGAGGCGAGTGTGTCGGAAATCGACTCGCTGAATATTCTGCAGGCGTCGATGTTGGCGATGCGCCGTGCTGTGGAAATGCTCGCGCCGGCTGCAGAGCATGCATTGGTCGACGGTAACCGTGACCCTGGGCTTGCTTGTCGCGCCACGCTGGTCGTGGGTGGCGACGCGTCGGAGCCCGCGATCGGTGCCGCATCGATTCTCGCCAAGGTCACGCGTGATCGTGAGATGCACCGTCTCGATGTCGAATATCCCGATTTCGGGTTTGCTCAGCACAAGGGCTATCCGACCCGGGCGCACCTGGCCGCGCTGAAATCCTTGGGCGTCACGCCCATCCACAGACGCAGTTTTGCGCCAGTCCGCAATCTGCTGGGGCTAAGCGAGCAACAGGTGCTGCTCTAAACACGACGCCTGCGTTGGCGGTCAATGGATCAATTCCGTTTCCCGCCTGTCCTAGCATCATGCGCTTACTTGTCTTTGCTTTGGCCGCGATCGGTCTGATGTCGGCATGCAGTTCCGGCGGCAGCCGTTTCGTGCGTCCGGTCGCCACGCCTGTCCAAGGTGCCAATGACCTGGAGGCCTCCGATTACCAGGATGGCTACCTGCGGATATTCGTCAGCTCCAACCTGGATGAAACCGGTCGGCTGCTGGATTTCGGCAAGGAGGGACAACGACCGGCGATGCTGCTGATCTCGGCGCGCTTCGGCAAGGGGACGGTGGCGAGCTTCTCTGCCGACTCGGAGCCGGAGATTCCGGTGCTGCTGTACGACGTGCAGGCCGGCAAGACCCAATCGTCCATTGTCGACAATGCGCTGCTGTCGTCCGGGTTGCTCATCGATCCGGAATCGCTGTCCACGTCACCACATCTGCAAATCTATGTGCGTGGCGTCCCCGCGGACAAGGCGCGCTGGGTTACCGATTTGCTGGAACTTGCCACGGCCGAGCCGGTACTCAAGGTCGGCCTGAGCTTCGTGCCGGGAGGCGCGACATTCAGCCCGTTGTCCACCAAGTTGGGCGACATGCTCAGTGAGGAGATCAAGACCTCCGAGAAGCCCTGGGAGGAGAAGACCCTGCTCGGCTTGCGCCCGGACGAGGGATTGGCTTCGTTACATGGCCGCCAGTTCATCGTATTGCTGAATTCCACGACCATCGAACTGGAACCCCCACCGACGCTGGAACGCTGCGATACGCGGCGTTCGCTCACCGGCCTTTGTTACGCCACCGGCGGTGCCTGGGAGCCTGCCCAGGCCTATGTTCGCTTTGAACTGGACGTGACCGACTACCGCTCGATCAAGGATTTCATTGCCTCCGACGTGGGCTGCGAGTCGGACGAACGAATCTGGAGTGATTTCCGTGCCTTGCTCGCCTCCGGCCAACTTGCTCGCAAGCAGGCCGAGTACGAACGCCTGATTCTGACCAGGGGCGAACTACTCACCGATGCTCGCCGCGCCCAGGCGGATCGAAGCGCCGCACCCTATACGGGACGGATGCTACGGCTGGCGCAGCGGTTCGTGCTGTTACGCACGCCCGATGATGCCTACTGGGCCGATCACTACGCCAAACGCGCAGCGGCCCTGGATGACTGTGTGCGCAATGTGGCTATCGGCGGGACGGCGCAGAACGCCGCGATCTGGGATGAGGCCACCCAAATCTACTCCCGTCTGCCGACCTACGAACTCTGGGCCGAGTCGCTGGCGTCCAACAGCGACCCCGAAGCTCAGTCCCTGAAGGCTGCCGAGGCCGAGCTGCTCAGCATTGATCGATTGCTGGCGCGTCCAGAGCTGCGGTCTCTCAGCCGGGAAAACCTGGCCAGTCTGAACGGCCCGCGCATCCAGCTCGAACGCATGCTCACGGCAACTTACGACCGCATCATCCGGCGCGTTGTCGCCACCAGCGAACCGGCTTTCGGTAAGGCGGAACGTCTGGAGGTCTGGGCCGAGGCCACGCGATGCTCGGTTTGTCGTGACAGGCTGCTCGCCGAGGCCGATGCCCTGATCAAGACCTCGGAGTCGTCAGATGGGCATCTAGACTCGGACCCTGCGCCTCCGCAGCCCGGAGACGCGCGCTAGCCATCTAGTGGCGGCGTCAGTTGATTCAGGATTTTCCTAACGGTTCGCGACCGCTCCCAGACGCTCCAGCGCGCGCTCCAGCGTCGGCAGATCGGTCGCGAACGACAGGCGCATGTGACCGGGTGTTCCGAAGGCCGTGCCGGGAACCAGCGCAACGCCCGCGTGTTCGATCAGGTATTCGCCCAGCGCCAGGTCGTCGTCGACTTCAGGCAGCGCCTCGATGAGCCCGCTCATGTCGGGAAAAGCGTAGAACGTGCCGTCGGACTCCAGGCAGCTCACGCCGGGCAGGGCATTGAGCCCGGCGACGACGGCGTCATGCCGCTGCTTGAAGGCCACCAGCATTTCCCGCACGCAGTCCTGCGCGCCGTTGAGCGCCGCCTCGGAGGCCTTCTGCGAAATCGACGTCGGGTTCGACGTGCTTTGCGACTGAATCTTGCTCATGGCCTTGATCAGCGCCGCGGGACCGGCCGCGTAGCCGATGCGCCAGCCCGTCATGGCATAGGCCTTGGACACGCCGTTGAGCACGATCGTGCGGTCGTAAAGCGCCGGTGTGGCATTGAGAATGTTCGCGAACGGCTCCTCGGTCCAGAGGATGTGCTCGTACATGTCATCGGTGGCGACGAAGACCTGCGGATGCCGCATCAGCACCTCGCCCAGGGCCGCGAGTTCGGCCTTGCTGTAGGCCTTGCCGCTGGGGTTGGACGGGCTGTTCAGCACCACCAGACGGGTCTTGGGCGTGATCGCGGCTTCCAGCTGTTCGGCGGTGATCTTGAACGCCGACTCCATGGTCGTCTCGATGACCACCGGCGTGCCGTCGGCCAGCAGCACCATGTCCGGGTAGCTGACCCAGTACGGCGCCGGGATGATGACTTCGTCGCCGCTGTCGATCATCGCCTGACACAGGTTGAAAAAGCTCTGCTTGCCGCCGCAGGAGACCAGCACCTGGTCGGCGACGTAGTCCAGCCCATTGTCGCGCTTGAACTTGCTGACGATCGCGTCCTTGAGTTCCGGTGTGCCGCCGACCGGCGTGTAGCGGGTCATGCCGGCATCAATCGCTTCCTTGGCTGCCATGCGCACATGCGCCGGCGTCGGGAAATCCGGCTCGCCTGCACCCAGTCCAATAATGTCCTTGCCCTGTCGACGCAGTTCGGCCGCGCGTGCGGTAACGGCCAGGGTCGGGGAGGGCTTGATGCGTTGTACGCGGTCGGACAGTTTCAATGGACTGACTCCAGCTGAGGTGAAAAGGCGTGCTTATGATACGGGTCGCTCGAAACCCGACCAACTACGTGTCGCAAACCGCGCGACTTGCCATTCAGTCCTTGGTCGGCTCGCCCAGGCGCTGTTCGATGCGGATCAGCGTGTCACGGATCTCGGTGAGCAGGGGTGTGGCGGCATCGCCCTCTGCGGCGGGCGCAGGTGCAGACGCATCGGTGACCCGGTCGCGCTGGCGCAGCGCCAGCGTGCGAAAGGCCTCGGTGTCTTCCAGGCCGATCAGGCGAACCAGCGCCCCTCCGCTGCCGCTCTGGCCGGCGGTTTCGACCCGCAGGCCCTTGAGATTCATGTAGCGCATGACAGGCCCCTGGAAGGTCGCCAGATCGGTGATCTTCTCCAGCGGGATGCTTTTCTCCTCCCGGTTCCAGATTCCCCGGTCCACCTGCAACTCGCGCGTGGTCAGCACCACATTCAGCGTCTTGAAATAGCGGCTGTAGTACCAGCGCATGATGGGCAGCATGAGCGGGATCAGCACGACCCCGGCAACCGTGCAGAGCAGCGCCAGCGACATCGTGAGCAAGTGGTAGCGAATCGCGCGCGGCGAAATGGCGGGGTTGCTGAGAATCTTGTTGGATTCGTCCATACGGGTTTCCATCGGCGGCAAGAAGCGCGGCGGCAGTTGCGGCGCCACGCGAGGTCAGCCTAGCGCAAGCCGCTTGCGGGCCGCATCAGAGGGGCAGGATGCCCACCGCTGGTCGCCCTCTACAGCGGCGTCAACAGTGCCGGAAGGCGTATCATGGCGCGCCCAGTTCCCGCGCAGCATTCCGTGACGGATCGATTCGAACTCAAGGCCGATTGGGCACCCGCCGGCGACCAGCCGACCGCCATCCGGCAGATGGTGGACGGCATCGAAAGCGGCCTGTCGCACCAGACATTGCTCGGCGTGACCGGCTCCGGCAAGACTTATTCCATCGCCAATGTCATCCAGCAGATTCAGCGGCCGACGCTGGTCATGGCGCCCAACAAGACGCTGGCCGGGCAGCTCTATGGCGAGTTTCGCGATTTCTTCCCGAACAACGCCGTCGAGTACTTCGTCAGCTACTACGACTATTACCAGCCCGAGGCCTACGTGCCGTCGTCGGATACCTTCATCGAGAAGGATTCGAGCATTAACGACCACATCGAGCAGATGCGGCTGTCGGCCACCAAGGCGCTGATGCAGCGGCGCGACACGATCATCGTCGCATCCGTGTCCTGCATCTACGGCCTGGGCGATCCTGAAAGCTATTTCAAGATGGTGCTGCATCTGGATCGCGGCGACCGCCTGGACCAGCGTGAGCTGCTGCGGCGGCTGGCATCGATGCAGTACACCCGCAACGACATGGAGCTCAAACGAGGCACCTACCGCGTGCGCGGGGATGTGATCGACATCCACCCGGCGGAGACCGATGACGAGGCGCTGCGCATCGAACTGTTCGACGACGAGATCGAGGCCCTGTCGCTGTTCGACCCGCTCACCGGCGAGGTCAACGCCAAGGTGCCGCGTTACACGATCTTCCCGAAGACGCATTACGTCACCCCGCGCGAGCGCATGGTGGAGCTCATGGACCAGGTGCGCGACGAGCTGCGCGACCGGCTCAAGCAATTGCGCGAAGCCGGCAAGCTGCTGGAAGCCCAGCGCCTGGAACAGCGGACGATGTTCGATCTGGAGATGATCCAGGAGGTCGGCTACTGCAACGGCATCGAGAACTACTCCCGCTACATCTCCGGGCGCGGGGCCGGCGAGCCGCCACCTTGCCTGTTCGACTACCTGCCGCCGGATGCGCTGCTGGTCATGGACGAATCCCATGTCACCGTTCCCCAGGTCGGTGCCATGTACAAGGGTGACCGAAGCCGCAAGGAAACCCTGGTCGAATACGGTTTCCGCCTGCCGTCAGCGCTGGATAACAGGCCCCTGAAGTTCGAGGAATTCGAAAAGCTCGCTCCGCAGACCATCTTTGTTTCGGCCACGCCGGGACCATACGAGGGCGCCCATACGGGGCAGATCGTCGAACAGGTCGTCCGCCCCACCGGGCTGACCGACCCCGAGGTGGAGATCCGCCCGGTACGCACCCAGGTTGACGACCTGCTCAGCGAGGTGCAGATCCGCGCTGCAAAGGACGAGCGCGTGCTGGTCACCACGCTCACCAAGCGTATGGCCGAAGACCTCACCGACTATCTGCACGAGCATGGCGTGCGGGTTCGCTACCTGCATTCGGATATCGACACGGTCGAGCGCGCCGAAATCCTGCGTGATCTGCGGCTCGGCGCGTTTGACTGCCTGGTCGGCATCAACCTGCTGCGCGAAGGGCTGGATCTGCCAGAAGTCTCACTCGTAGCCATCCTCGATGCCGACAAGGAGGGCTTCCTGCGCTCCGAGCGCTCACTCATCCAGACCATCGGCCGCGCCGCCCGCAACCTGCATGGACGGGCCATTCTCTACGCCGATCAGGTCACCAACTCCATGCGCCGCGCGCTGGACGAAACCGACCGTCGCCGCGCCAAGCAGGTCGCGCACAACGAGGAGCATGGCATCACGCCGCAGGGCATCCGCAAGGCAGTGGGCGATGTCATGCGGGCGGGTTACGAACCGGTGTCCGGCGACGCCGCTCTGCAGCGTGTCGCGGACAAGCGGGCGGCTTACGAAACGAAGGACCCTGTGGCACTGGCCAAGCGCCTCAAACAGGTCGAGAAGGAAATGTACGCCGCAGCGGCCAACCTGGAATTCGAAACCGCCGCAAAGAAGCGCGACGAGTTCAACAAGCTCAAGGACGCGTTGACGGGGGCGGAAGTGGCCTAGCCGCAGCCCTGGCTTCGTCCAGCGCGACATGGACCATTGCGAGCTGATCGCTCAAGTGCTGCCAGCGCGTGTCCGCATCACCGATCTTTCTCTGCATATCGGTGATCTGCGCGATCTGTGTCGCGATGATGTCCAGCTTTTCGCTGATCACCGACTCTAAGCGGTCCTCGGCAACGCGTCGCTCATCCCCCATCCGGGATTTCAGATCGTCGTGATCCATCTGGTGGAGGTTCTTCATATCCCGCAGCGCCGCGCTTTTGGTGAACTGCGCGGAGCTCAGCTCCTGCTGGAGCCGGTGGTTCTCATGACTGAGTGATTCCACTTTGTACTGTTCACGCCGCAGCGCGAGTTGCAGCGCCTTGATGTCGGCGTGGCCCCTCTCCGGCTCATGCGCATCGCCCCGCGGCTCCTGCGACGAAAGCGATGGTTGATCCGGTGCTGTTGCCATTGCTGTTTTGCGACTACCTTGAGCTGAGCGGAGCGTGCCTGCGAGCGCGTGAGCATAGCGCGCATGGGTGCGCTCCCGCTGTGGATCGCTCCTCGACGTGGCCATCCTGAACACCATTGAGCGGCTACCCGGCGCCGATGGCTCATAACACCCAGGCAACACGTTGATGCAAGGAAAATTATCCTGCAATATCGACAAAGTATTAAACGCAGGATAACTCGTTGCAATTCAACGCAGAACAAAACCGCTGTGCCGAGAACATGGCGATGGCGTACGACGCCTGGATCGCGAACGAGCGTGCCTGGCATCAACACCGCGACCGGCTGAGCTGGAAAACGGTCAAGGGCAGGGATTACCTGTATCGCGTTGTCGATCGCCGCGGCAACGGAAAAAGCCTCGGCCCGCGCTCCGCGGAACGGGAAGAGTTCGAGCGTGGATACAGCAGCCGGCGCGATGCGGCGCAAGCCGCACGCAAGAGCTTGTCCGGCCGGCTCACGGAGGTCGGCCGCATCGCCCGCGCCGTCCGCCTGCCGGGTGTTGACGAGACCGTCGGCAGAATACTCACCGAATCCGATCGCCGAGACATGCTCGGCCAGACGCTCATCGCCGTCGGAACCAACGCCATGTTGGCCTATGCCTACGCCGCCGGCGTCATCATGGCGCCCGAACTGCAATCCACCGCAGACTTCGATCTTGCCTGGTCGGCCAGGCGCGAGGCTTTTGCACTCGCCGAACGCGGCACCCGGCCCATCTTCAACATGCTGAAAGCGGTGGACAGCACCTTCACCGTTAACACCGAGCGCTCCTTCCAGGCCCGCAACGCGGATGCCTTCGAAGTCGAGCTGCTCGCCGCACCGTCGGTGGTGGATGCGATCCCGAAAGCAGAACCGCTACGTCCCGTCGGCAATCTCCCCGAACAGGAATGGTTACTACGCGGCACGCCCGTCCGCGAAATCGTCAGGGCAGGGGCAACCGGTGTCTGCGCCATCGTCGCCCCCGACCCGCGCTGGTTTGCCCTGCACAAACTCTGGCTATCGCGAAAACCAAGCCGAAATCGGCGGAAAGTTCAAAAAGACCACAAGCAAGGACAGCTCTTGTGGGAAATGGCACGGGCGGGGCAGTTCGCGCTGCACCCGGTAGACGACGAATTCATCGACGGTTTGCCGGAAGAACTGCGGCAGGTGTTGGCGGGCTAGGGGCTTGCGGTCGGGCAGCCTGGGGCTTCCTACCTGCTCGGCTTCGTCGGCTTTGCAGGCTTGCGCAGCAGGCCATCGGTGCCGTCCGCGCCACGGTTCAGCGCTGAAGTCCAGACGCAGCGCACAATCGGTATGGGAGTTGCATCCCAGACGGGGATTTGTTCCCATTTGGTTAACTTGAACACGACGCCTTGCCGCATTGGATGCGGCGCGTGGCACCCAGGAACGGGATACGGCGTCGATTTCCCGATACAAACCGTTCGCTGAGGTTTCACCATGACTGTCCCGTTCCTGCGCAGCTTGCGCTTCGCTGCTGGTGCCGCTTTGCTGGCCAGCGTATCCATCGTCGGCGCCACGGATCCCGCATCCGGCACCATCGACTCCCAGACCACCCAGCAAATCGCGACCGGTGGGCCTTACGTGGTGTCCAACCCCACGCTGATCGCCACGGGCGAGCCCGTGTGCGATGCGCCGGAGAGCTGCGACGAGTACGTGCTCACGCTGGATTTGCCGCAGTCGTTTCGCGATGCCAACGCGGATGCCTTCGTCAACTTCGAACTGACCTGGGACAACAGCGACGATCTGGATCTGTTCATTTACGACGACGCAGGCACGGTGGTCGGGCAGAGCGCCACGGGCAATCCGGCCGAGTCTTCCGCGGTGCGGATCAGTCAGCTACCGAGCACCGCGCGTGTGGTGATCGTGCCTTTTTCGGTCACCGGGGCGAACGCCACGCTGACCATGACCTTGGGTACCGACGGCGGTAGCCCGGGCGAGCCCGGTGTCGACCCCTGCGTGCAGTCGGGCGAAGCCAACCAGGGCCAGGCGTTTGTCGACCCCGAAGTGCTCATGGATTTCACCATCCTGGGCCCGCAGGCCTTGTATGGCGTGTTCGTGCATTTCAATCAGGGTTCGCAGAAGTGGCAGGACGGTCTACTGACGAGCCTGGGCCTGACGGTGGTCAAGGATTTTCGCAAGTACGTGCCGGCCGTCTACGTGACCGGCCCGGTGGCAGTGTTGCAAACCCTGATCACGCTGCCCGCCGTGAGCCGGCTGGAATATAACGAGCCGTTGCAGTATCTCGGTGCAACCCAGTCCTGGGCGACACGTGCACGCGTGGCGCATGAGTATGTGTCTGGCGGGCCGTACTTCGATGCCGATGGCAATGTCCTCGATGGCGCCGGCACGACGCTGGGCGTGATCGACAGCGGCCTTTACGGGCTGCATCCCGATTTCTCCGAAAACCTCTATCACAACTACAAGCTGATCAACCCGGCGGATGAGGTCACCGGCATCCCGACGGGTACGCCGCGTTATGTGGACATCGGTCCGGTGGATTCGGAAAGCCAGGTTGGCGGCCACGGCACGCACGTGACGGGCACGGTCGGCGGCCGTGGTCTGCAATCTGATGGTGGCTACCCGGTTCCCGAGGTCGCTCCCTACATCCAGGGCACCTACTCGGGCGCGGCGCCCGGCACCCAGCTGATCCATTGGGGTAACGGCGCCGGCATTCTGGTGCTGTCCACGGCTTCGGCCTACGTTCATATGCTCGATAACCTGGACAGCTTCGATCCGCCGTTGCGCGCCGTGAACAATTCCTATGGCAATGCGGGCGGGTCGGAGTACGACCCGGGCGGGGTGGCGTCATGCCTGATCAAGGACATCGTCGATGCCGGTGTGGTGATGGCTTTTGCCGCGGGTAACGACGGGGGCGACGGCAGCAACGATCTGACGTCCAGCGCCTGCAAGGACCCCACGCCCGGCGTGATCTGCGTGGCCAGCTATAACGATCTGGGCACCGGCGATCGCAATGCGCCGCTGTCGGGCTTCTCCAGCCGCGGCCTGGCCGGCGACCCGGTCAATTATCCGGACGTCGCCGCGCCTGGTGATCTGATTACCTCCACCTGCTTCCAGTCGCAGCCCAGTCAGGCGATTTGCACGGGCGGCGCCGGCGGGGCGGTTGAGGACGTCTGGTTCCCCTGGTACGGAACCATCTCTGGCACGTCCATGGCCACGCCGCATGTCACCGGCATCATCGGTCTGATGACGCAGGCTCGTCCGGATCTGACGCCTGCCGAGATCGAGAACATCATCCAGGACACCGCCGTGAAGGTGGGCACCGGGTACGAGCCCGACCCGCAGAACCCGGATGACACCACGCACTTCGGCTATGGCGCCGGGTTGATCGATGTGCCGAGCATTCTTGATACGCTGGGCGTTGCGAACACCGGCCTGCCACCAGCCGGCGAGCCGTTCGTGATCCTGGACGGTGATGCCGAGGCCGGTGACGCCACTGATGTGGTCACGCTGACCATGCAGGAAGACACCGTCGATGGCGTGACAGGCATCGTGCACTCCCTGACGCTAGGCAATGCCGCCGATCTGGCTGGCGAGACCGTCATCGCGTACCGGATCGAGCGCAATGTTGGCGGACAGCCGTTCACCACGACGGTCACGCTGGACGACACGGGTGTGACGATTCCCGAGGTCGGCGACGGCAATACGGCTGTCGCCAGTGTGATATCGCTGACGGACAACGTGATCGACGTATTTGTGCCGTATGTGCAGATGGGCGTCCCCGCTATTGGCGAGCCGATCCACAACATACGGGTCTTTGTCGAGGGTGCTGCCGGCACGCTGGACATCGCGCCCAGCCCGGCCAACAGCACCATGGCCACGCAGACCATGTTCGGGCGCGCCTTCACCACCCAGCTTGATCCTGGTGTACTGCCGCCATCCGACGAGAAAAGCTGCGAGCTGCCCGGCCTGACGCGCATCACCTCGCCAGCCGGCACCACGGGCCTCGCCGAAAGCGGCACGGGCCAGGAAGACATCCGACAAGCCTGGATCGCCGAGCCAACGGACATGCCCGGCACGATCGTGTTCACCATCAAGGTTGCCAACCTCGGCACGCAGCCGCTGCCGTCCCACCGCTGGTATTACTATTTCAACTTGCCGGAGGATCCGACCAACTACTGGGTGGCCATGACCACGGACACCGTCACGCCAGCGTTCGAATACGGCACCAATGCCACGCTGGATACGCCGGCGGCCGCGGTGGGGACGTTCACAACGGAAGGCTCGCTCGATCCAGCCAGCAACTTCCAGCCGGACGGCACCATCCAGCTGGTCATGGACAAGGCCACGCTCGGCATTGACGACGGCACCACCTTGACCGGCCTCGCGATTAGCGTGCGGCAGACGACCAACACCGTGAATGGCGTCGGCCTGACCGTGGATTCGGCCGGAACCAACCTGGATTACACCCTGGTGGGCAACGACCAGTGCCAGTCGCCGGACAGCCAGACGCCGCCCGAGCCGGGCAATCCGACCACCCCGGACAGCGCCAGCGGTGCCGGTGGCGCGCTCGGCCTGGCCGCGCTCGGCCTGCTGCTGATGGGCGCCGGACGGCGCCGACGCAGCGTCGCCTAGGGCAAAGATCCCGAGCCGGCCTGCCACCTACGTGGCGGGCCGGTCGCCGGGTTTGCCGGGTCGTCTGAGCTGCGGTGCCGCGATCGACTCCGCGGTTGAGGCAGTTTGCGGTCCTGGGGCACCCGCAGGCGGCGGGCGCCTACGATCAGGCAATGGCCGGCACGATCGTCGATCTGACGTCCCGCCGTCTGTCCGGACCCAAGTTGGAAGTGTCCGCCCGGTCATCGAATGTGTCCGCCAAACTGTCCGCGGACACTTTATTGCTCGAGCGTAGGCCCAATAAGTTAAATAAAAACAACAAGATATAGATTGATAAAAGTTGGTACGCCGGTTGCGCTATAGCTTGCAGGTCCACCCAGCGAGTCAATCATGCGAATCAGCAAAACCCTTGGAATTCTGGCTTTCGCCACGCTCAGCATGCCTTGTCTGGCCTCTGTTGAATCCACGCTCGGCATGGTCGGCGGTTTGCACGCGTTGCCGAAGGCTTCCGTTCAGATCGACTACGCCGCCGAGTTGAATCGCCTTCAGGCGGCTCAGCCTTATGTGATCTCCAGCGAATCGATGTTGCGGGTTCGGAACGAGCAGCGCATCGAGCAGCAGGTTGATCGGTTGATGACGAAGTTCGGCATGAACGGCCCGGCGCTGCCGGAGGCCGGCTACACATTGCCGATGCCCAGTCCGGTGTCCCTGTCCCGGGCGCCGGCGCTGGACGTGACAGCCATCGGCTGTTCGGTGCAGGCACCGGAACCGTTCTGGTCGTTATCCGACCTGGGTGTCGGGTCGGTGGCGACCACCGGCTGCGAGGCGCATGACTGCGTCTATCTCTGATCGGTTTGCGACGTCGACGCTGCAAGCCATGTCATTTAGAGATACCAGTGGCCAGGATCAGGTGATTGCTTCATCAAGCGCCTGGGTGCGGTGGCGCTGGCCGGTGATGGTGAGTGCCGGCGTGATCGCGGCCGCCGCGTGGCTGGTGCCCACCGTGTGGGAGCGCTGGTCGGCCGGGCAGTCGGTGCAGCTGTCACGTTTGTCCATCGCCACCGTTGAGCGCGGTCGATTCGAGCGAGATATCGCTGCGGATGGTCGGGTCGTCGCCGCGGTGAGTCCGACGCTGTACGCCGCCGCCTCCGGCACGGTTCGCTACACCGTCCAGGCCGGGCATCAGGTGCAGCAGGGGCAGGTTCTGGGTGCCCTGGACAGTCCGGAACTGCAAAGCGAGCTGGCCCGGGAAAAGGCCAAGTTGCAGGCATTGACGGCCGACTTCGAGCGGGCGCGACTGGACGTGCGCCAACAGGCATTGCTGGCGGAGGAATCCCTGCAACAGGCTGGTGTGGACCGGGACACGGCGGCCATCGAGCATGCCCGCATGTCACAGGCGTTCGATCTGGGCGTGATGCCGGAGATCGAAAAGCTGCGAACCGAAGCCGTGTTGAAAAAGGCGGAGTTCGCACTGCAGCGCGCGCGGTCCGATCGCGACCTGCAACGGGAGGGTCAGGCTTTTGATGTGGACGCCAAGCGGCTGGCACGAGATGCCCAGGCGCTGATCGTCCAGGAACTGCAGCGGCAGGTGGATCTGCTCACGCTGCGCTCGCCGGTGGCGGGGCAGGTCGGGCAGTTGCTGTCGACCGATACCGCGTTTGTGGTCAAGGATTCGCCATTGATGACGGTCGTGGATCTCTCGGCGCTGGAGGTTGAGGTGCAGGTGCCTGAGACCTTCGCGCGAGATCTGGCGATGGGCATGCCCGCCAACATTCGTGGCAATGGGCAGCTGTTCGAAGGCGAGGTCAGCGCGGTGTCGCCCGAAGTGGTCGCCGGGCGGGTCACGGCCCGGGTGCGGTTCTCCGGTCAGGCCCCGGCGGGGCTGCGGCAGAACCAGCGCCTGTCCGTGCGGGTGCTGCTTGATGCCCGCGACGATGTGCTCATGGTCGCCAGAGGGCCGTTTCTCGAAGCCGCGGGTGGCCGCAGCGCCTATGTCGTGCAGGACGACATCGCCGAGCGCCGGGCCATTCGCACCGGCGCGGTGAGTATCGACCGCGTTGAAATTCTCGACGGTGTCGCCGCAGGCGAGCGGATCGTCATTGCCGGAACCGACTCATTCGACGACGCCGAGCGCGTCGTCATCAGCCGATAGGACCATTGCTCATGTTCAAGATGACGCACTTGTCGAAAGCATTTCGAACGGAAATCGTCGAAACCTTCGCGCTCCGTGATTTTTCAATCGACGTGAAGGAAGGCGAATTTGTCGCCGTCACCGGGCCGTCCGGGTCCGGCAAGACGACCTTCCTCAATATCGCGGGCCTGTTGGAGACGCCGACCGGCGGCCGCTACGAGCTGGATGGGCAGGATGTGAGCCATCTGAGCGATCGGGCGCGCTCCCGAATCCGCAACGAAAAGATCGGCTTCATCTTTCAGGCCTTCAACCTGATTCCCGACCTCAACGTGTTCGACAATGTCGACGTGCCGCTGCGCTATCGCGGCCTCAAGGCCTCGGAGCGCAAGCTTCGGATTACCGATGCACTGGAACGCGTCGGCTTGTCCGCACGGATGAAGCACTACCCGGCGGAGTTGTCTGGCGGTCAGCAGCAGCGGGTCGCGATCGCCCGGGCACTGGCCGGCCGGCCACGGCTGCTGCTGGCCGACGAGCCGACCGGAAATCTCGACACCCAGATGGCGCGCGCGGTGATGGAGTTGATCGAGGACGTGCATCGCGATGGCGCGACCATCGTCATGGTCACCCACGACCCCGAACTGGCCGCGCGCACCCAACGCAACGTGCATATCGTGGACGGACAGGTCGTGGACATCGACGCCGCCGAGCCGCGCTTTACCGCCGTGGCAGGAGGTTAGGGCGATGTTGCGCTATTACGCGTGGCTGGCCTGGCGCAGTTTGCGTCGCAACCCGGTGCTCACCGGGCTGATGGTGCTGGCGATCGGCATTGGCATCGGTGCCAGTGTCACCACGATCACGGTGCTGCATGTGCTCTCGGGCGATCCGCTGCCATCCAAGAGCGACGTGCTGTTCTACCCACAACTCGATCCCGAGGATGCCACGCATTATCAGGAAGGCGACCGGCCGCCGGATCAGCTGACCTACGTCGATGCGATGAACCTACTGCGCGACGCCCGCGGCAAGCGCCAGGCGGCCATGAGCGGCGGTGGTGGCGTGCTGGTACCGGACCAGCCGAATGCTGATCCTTATATCGCCGACCTGCGGTTTTCGACGCCGGATATCTTCGCGTTGTTCGATATTCCGTTTCTCTATGGCAGCGGCTGGTCGGCAGAGCAGGAGGACGGGCGCGCCCGCGTTGTCGTGTTGTCGCGCCGTCTCAATCAGCGTCTGTTTGGTGGCGAGAACAGCGTCGGGCAGGAGATCAGGCTGGGTAGCGATCGATTCCGCGTGATCGGCGTCATCGATGAGTGGAGGCCAAACCCGCACTTCTACGATCTGACCACCGGGCCGTACGCCGATTCGGAAGAAGCGTTTCTCCCGTTGCACACCTCCATCGAACTGGAGATGGCGCGTAACGGCGACATGACGTGCTTTGGAGACGGGCGCATGTCTCCAGAGGAGCAGCTGATCTCCGGCAACTGCATGTGGTTGCAGTATTGGGTGGAGCTGGAGTCGCCCGAGGCGCGCGGCGATTTCGAACGCTATCTCGCCAATTACAGCGAAACCCAGCGTGAGGCGGGCCGGTTCGAGCGCTCGTTCAACGGGCGCCTGATGAGCGTGATGGAATGGCTGGATTACAAGCGCGTGGTGCCCGATGACGTGCAGTTGCAGGTGTGGATTGCACTCGGGTTTCTGGTGGTCTGCATCGTCAACACCATTGGCCTGATGCTGGCCAAGTTTCTGCGCCGGGCCGGGGACATCGGCGTGCGCCGGGCCCTGGGGGCGACACCTGGCTCGGTGTTCACGCAGTACCTGCTGGAGGCCGGGATGATCGGACTCGCCGGGGCGGTCGTGGGCCTGGGGCTCAGCCTGCTCGGCTTGCTGGCCGTGCGCATGCAGCCGGTGGACTACGCCGGCTTTGCCCAGCTCGATCTGCCGATGTTCGGACTGGCGGTTGGCCTGTCGCTGCTGGCGAGCCTGGCGGCCGGCGTACTCCCTGCGTGGCAGGCCTGCCGGATTGCTCCGGCGCTGCAATTGAAAAGTGAATGAGGACGCTGATCATGGAGATTCAACCCATTCTCAAATCCCTGCGCCGGCAGAAAACCGCGGCGCTGCTCATCGCCTTCGAAATCGCGCTGGCCTGCGCGATTATCTGCAACACCCTGTTCGTGATCTCGGAGCGCATGGATCGCATGCACATCGACAGCGGCGTGGCGGAATCGGAGTTGGTGCGTATTCGCAGCTCGACCCTGGATGATGCCGCCGAGCGATCGGTGCGCACGGCAGAAGACCTGGCCGCGCTGCAAACCGTGGCCGGCGTGGTTGAGGTGGCTGCGGTGCAGCAGGTTCCGTTCGGCAATTCGTCGTGGAATTCCGGCTTGAGCGTGGAGCGGGGCGCACCGCCGGTAACCGGTGCCACGAACTACTTCGATTCGGGCAACCTGGTGAGCACGCTGGGCTTGAGGCTGACGGCCGGGCGTGATTTCCGCCCGGATGAGTACATCGAGTTCGATGCGCTTTTTCGCGCGGATGTCGAGGTTGTCGGTTCGGCGATCATCACCCAGGCTCTGGCCGACAAACTCTGGCCGGACGAGCCGGCGCTGGGCAAGTTCTTTTACACCGACCAGGACCCGATTCGCGTCATCGGCATTGTCGACACGCTCATTCGCCCTTCTTTCCGCGCCGTCGCGGACGCACCCATGAGTGTGATCTATCCGGTGCGCAACACGCCGGGGCTGCAATACCTGATGCGGGTCCGGCCACCGGCTGATCTGGACGCCGTGCTGAAGCAGGCGGAGACGGCGCTGCGTGAGGTCCACTCGGGTCGCTTGATCTCGCGGGCGGAAACCTTCGAGTCGATGCGCGAGCATTTCTTCCGGGGTGACCGGGTCATGGCCATGCTGCTCAGCGGCGTGATCGTGGCGCTACTCGTCGTCACGGCGCTGGGTATCGTGGGGCTGGCCAGCTTCTGGGTGCAAGGGCGCCGCCGCCAGATTGGTATTCGCCGCGCGCTGGGCGCCACACGGGGCTCGATCCTTCGCTACTTTCAGCTGGAGAACTTCCTGATCGTCACCGCCGGAGTCGTGACCGGCATGTTCGCGGCCTACGGGGTCAACGCCTGGCTGATGCAGCACTACGAGCTGTCGCGCCTGCCGATGTACTACCTGCCCATCGGCGCCATCGGGCTCTGGGTGCTCGGGCAGCTGTCGGTGCTATCGCCCGCGCTGCGTGCCATGCGGGTACCTCCGGCGCTGGCAACCAAGGCGTGACGTCATCAAAAATGGCAGGCTTGCCAGCGCAATCAGAGTTTCCCTAGATGTCCACCGTACTGATCATCGACGACAACCACGCGGTTTGCGAGGCACTGGAGCTGCTGCTGTCGCTGCAGGCGATCCGGGCCTTGAGCGCGGAGACCCCCGAGGCCGGTTTGCGACTGCTGGACGCGTCCGATGTGGACCTGGTCATCCAGGACATGAACTTCACCGAGGACACGACATCGGGCGAGGAGGGCGAGGCCCTGTTCCGGCAGATTCGCGAACGTCATCCCGATCTCCCGGTCATTCTGCTCACGGCCTGGACGCATCTGGAATCCGCGGTCGAGCTGGTCAAGGCCGGGGCGGCGGACTATGTCGCCAAACCCTGGGATGATCAGAAACTGGTGACCACAGTGGTCAACCTGCTCGAGCTTTCGGAATCCACCCGCGCTGTCATGCAGGTTCACCGCGAGCGCCGCCGCCGTCGCAGCGCGCTGGAATCACGCTACGACCTGCGCGGCGTGGTGTATGCCTCCGATGCCTCCGAACGCGTCGTGGAGCTCGCCTGCCAGGTCGCGCGTTCCGAGATTCCCGTGCTGATCACCGGCCCCAACGGTGCTGGCAAAGAGCGCATTGCCGACATTGTTCATTCGAATTCGTCGGTCAGCGACGGTCCCTTCATCACCGTGAACTGCGGCGCGTTGCCGGCCGAGCTGATCGAGGCCGAGCTGTTCGGGGCCGAGGCGGGCGCCTACACCGGGGCGAACAAGGCGCGGCCCGGCCGATTCGAAGTCGCCGACGGCGGCACCCTGTTTCTGGATGAAATCGGCAATCTGCCGCTATCCGGTCAGGTGAAACTGCTACGCGTGCTCGAAACCGGCCGCTTCGAACGGCTGGGGGCCTCACGCACGCTCAAGACCAAGGTGCGCGTGCTCAGCGCCACCAATTCGGATCTTCCGGCGATGATTGCCGAAGGCAGCTTCCGGGAGGACTTGTACTACCGACTGAACGTGATCGAACTGCGGCTGCCGCCACTCACGCAGCGCCACGAGGACATCCTGCCGCTGGCCGAGCACTTCCTCGGCGGCGAGGCGCAGCTGTCGGACGAGGCCCGGCGCGCTTTGGAACAACATCGCTGGCCCGGCAATGTGCGCGAACTGCGCAACGCCATCGAGCGGGCGCGGCTGCTGTGCCGTGACGGCGTCATCCAGCCCGAAGACCTGAATCTGCCACGGCAAGCGGCCGCGGAATCGCACCGCAATCTGGACGAGCCCGATCGGGCCTCCATCGAGTCGGCACTGGACGCTGCGAACGGCACCGTCAGCCGCGCCGCACGTTCCTTGGGGTTGTCGCGCCAGGCGTTGTACCGTCGGATGGAGCGCTTCGGCCTGTCGACAGATTGAATGATCCGATCTCCCCATCGCGCGGCATGAAAACCCGTCGGCTCTCGCTGGAAGGCAAGCTGGGTGGCTTGCTGTTCCTGGTATTCGCGCTGGGCGCCACGACCGGCGTGTGGCTCTGGCGCTGGCTGGGGGATGGCGGCGCGGTCGCACTGGGGATCGGTGGCGCTGGCGTGGCGATCTCGCTGCTCCTGGCCCGGCCCGCGGTGCGCCGGATTCGCCGCTTGCTGCGAGCGCTGCAGGGCGCGGTGGCGAGCTACCGGGACGGTGATTTCAGTATTTCCACGGCCGAGGACGGGGGCGACGAACTCAGCGAACTGGTCGAGTTGCACAACGAACTCGGGCGCACGCTGCGAGAGCAGCGCCAGCACCTGGTCCAGCGCGAATTGTTGCTCGATACCGTGGTTCAAAATACTCCGGTCGCGCTGGTCCTGGCCGACCACGGTGGCCGGGTCGCGTATTCGAACCTCGCCGCCCGCAAACTGTTCAACGACGGCAAGAGCCTGGGCGGACTGGATTTTCTTCAGCTCGTGTCCGCATTGCCATCCGAAGTCAGCGAGTCCGTAGCCGGGGGCGAGGACAGCCTGTTCAGCCTGATGCTGGACGGAGCCGAGGAGACCTTTCACATCTCGCAGCGAGGATTCCGCCTACAGGGGCGGGCGCATCGCCTGTACCTGTTCCGGCGAATGACACGTGAGCTTTCGCGGCAGGAGGTCGCGACCTGGAAGAAGGTGATCCGAGTGCTGAGCCACGAGCTGAACAACTCGCTGGCGCCCATCTCCTCCATGGCGCATTCGGGCGCTGAGCTCGCCAAGCGGGGCGATGTGCAGGCGATCCCGCGAGTGCTGGATGCCATCGCAGAACGTGCGCGACATCTGCATGGTTTCGTCGACGGCTACGCCCGGTTTGCCAAACTGCCGACGCCACGCCTGGAGTCGGTGGGCTGGAACGAGTTGGTCGACACGTTGCTGGCGCAGGTGAACTTCTCGGTGCCGCAGACGCTACCCGACAGCCCGGTGTGGATGGATCGTGTGCAGTTCGAGCAGGTGCTGATCAACCTGATCAAGAACGCCCACGAAGCGGGCAGCCCCGCAGAGTCGGTGGAACTGGTCGTGTCGCAAGCCGGGCGGGAATTCCGCATCGATGTGCAGGATCGCGGCAGCGGCATGAACGAATCCGTCCTCGCCAACGCCTTGCTGCCGTTTTACTCCACCAAACGCAGCGGCACCGGGTTGGGACTGGCGCTCACACGCGAGATCGTCGAGGCGCATGGCGGGCGGTTGCAGCTGTCGAACCGGGCGACGGGTGGATTACGGGTGAGGATGTTCTTGCCTGCCATGCCAGGACGGTAGCTGGCCCATGGCGGGTGCCGGTGTGACCGAATCAGCGGCAGACACCGAATCCGCCGCGCCAGTCCAGGTGAAAGTGATCCCGATGCGCAGCGTTGTAGTCGGGTCCCAGCGTCGTGGAGAACAGATCGCAGGCACCGTCATGTACGGCGCGCAGGAACTCGCCATTGGTGTCGTCATTCCAATGCGACGCGACCGTGACCCGCTGGCCGTCTGACAGGCGAAACCCGGCGACATCCCAGGCATTGGCGGTGGCGTGTTCGCTGCGTCGGCCGCCTTCACGGTTGTAGAGATTGCGGCAGGCGTAGGACCCGAAGTGGTCGATTCGCCGGATGTCCTGTCCGAATGCGTCCTGCGCGGCTGGCTGCACGACGTGATGCTGCCATAGGGCGATGGACGCAGCCATGCGGCAGGTGACGCTGAAGTGGCCGGAATACGCCACCGGACCGGTGTCGATGCGGACGGCGTCGTATAGCCCGCAGCCTTCACCGGTGGGGCGATCCTCAAGAACGGCGTAGCGCAGGTCGGTTTGCTGCAGAAATCGCAGGCAGGCTGCTGGTTCGTCATCAAACTGGCCGAGCTTGTAGCCGGTGAGCCAGTTGGGCGGTGTCGCCGGGGACAGCGGCGCCCATGGGAGATGGCGATCCGGGATACGCAGGCCGGATCGCCACGCCAGCGCGGCGCACAGAACAAGCAGCAGCAGGAGAAACAGGGTCCGGAACATGCCGGATTTGGACCCCTGCAGACGCGATTTTGCTCAGTCGGACAGGTAGCGAACGTCGGTGAGCTGCTCGGAGACAGACCACAACCGTTCGCCGATGACCGAATCGCGCGCCTGTTTCCGGCAGCCGACCTTTTCAGGGTGGCCGCGCATTTGCTGCAGGCCGTCCGGCCCGATGTAGTCGCCGCTGGTCACGTGACTGGCGGTGGCAGCGTACAGCGAGGGCAGCGCGCCCATTTTCGCGGGTTGCCCGATCACGGCATTGCCGATAGTCATCACTAACCGCTCGATCATCGACTTGCGCTGTGCGGCCGCGACGAACTGCAGATTGGTGGAGGCGTAACCCGGATGCGCACCGGCAACGATGATGTTGCGCCTGGCTGCAATCATCCGCCGCGACAACTCGAACATGAAGGTCAGATTCGCCAGCTTGCTGTCACCGTAAGCCTGCCAGCGCTTGTAGCGACGCTGCTCCCAGGCGAGGTCGTCGAAATTGATCGCCGGTGTCCAGCGGTGCGCCATGCTCGCGAGGCTAACAATGCGGCCGCCATCGCGGATCTGGTCCAGCAGCAGGCCGGTCAGGGCGAAATGGCCGAGGTGGTTGGTGCCGAACTGCATCTCGAAGCCGTCGGCGGTCTTCGAGTAGGGCACGGCCATCACGCCTGCATTGTTGATCAACAGATCGATCGGCCGGTTCTCGAGTCCGCTCGCAAACGTCCGCACGGACTCAAGACTGGCCAGATCCAGCGGCGCGAACTCGATGCTTGCGTCGTCGACCTCGCCACGCAGAGCATCCATGGCCTGGGTGGCCTTGGACTCGCTGCGGCAGGCCATGATCACCTGGGCACCGGCGGCCGCGAGGGCGCGCGCGGTGTGATAGCCCAGCCCGCTGTTGGCGCCGGTGACCACGGCGGTCTTGCCGGTCAGGTTGGGGATGTCCGTTTCCGTCCAGTGCGTCATTGCAAGCCTCAGCGGTGAGAAGGGGTGCGTAGAACTAACACGTTCGCGGCAGGCTTTACATGGCAGCGCGACAAAATCAGTGTTTCCTTAAACCGAGCGAAGGATCGTCACTGGTTTGATTGCTCCCACGGTTTGCCCGACATGTTCGCGATTGCCCGGGCGCCATGAATGACCGCCAGCACGGTCACTGATGATTCGTGGACCCAGTAGAGCCTGCGGTAACCGTGATGAATCAGTTCGCGAATCTCTTCGGTGGTTTCGCTAGCTTCCGGAACGACGCGACCGCGCCGAGGAAGCGCCGACAGCAATTCGACTGCCGCCAGCAGCGCCGTGACGAAATTGGCCGCATTGCCAGGAGAGTCTCAATCTGAGCGGCGACGAACACCAGGGCCAGTCGTCCGTCGTCCGTCTATGCGGCGAACTGCGCCTTCATTGCCTCGACAAACGCCCCGAACTGATCCCCTGGAAGATCGTTCACGCCGGCGGCTGCCGCGCGGCCCCCTCCGGTCGGGAATTGCCGGCAAAGCTCATCAGCTCCGGACTTGCGGTTCAGCGGCGCGCGAACGCTGATCAGGTAGTTGCCGTTGGCCTTCTCGGTGAGCACCGCGTGGGCACGATCCGGAGACGCATTGGCCAGCGCGTTGCCAAAGACGCCGCTGACACGCCTGGCCCAGGGCTCGTCGGGCAGGATCAGGAAAGCCGCATCGTCGTTGGACGCCGGGTCCAGCGGTGTTGATTCGGCGCTGGTCATGTCGGCCTTGTAGCCGGCAATCAGCGTCTGCGAGGTGTCCGGTGCATCGCGCAAGAAGCCGAGCGGCGAGCGATGCTGCACGGCTTCCCGGTACAGGGCTTCGGGCGTGAAGTGCAGATCATCCAGGCTGGAGCCGTAGCCGTTGTAGTTCATCGCGATGCCGAGCTCCTCGAGCTGATCGAGTGCGTCGGCGGATAGATCCGTCTGCTTCGCGAGGGTGTGGGCGCTCACCGACAGGTTGTCGCCGAACGCGCCGACCAGCGCCCATTCCACGAAGGCGTTTTTCAGCTCGCCATTGACCAGCAGGCTGGTGCAGACATCCGAGGCCGGATTGATGTGCGCGTTCAGGCCAGGGTGGTCGGGAATCTCGCCCGCATAGTGATGATCGACGTAATGCACCTGGGCGCCGCCATCCAGCAGCCGCAGGACATCGTCACGGTTCTTGTCCAGCGACACGTCCAGCACGGTGACGCGATCGCCCGAACCGGCCTCGATACGCTTGACCAGGCTGATGTCGCGCTTGACGCCGGTGATCAGCGTCGCATCACGCGGCTCGGCCAGCCGAAGCTGGACGAGCGCGCAAACCCCATCTGCATCGCCATTGAAGGCGTCAAAATCAGACATTAATCAGGACCTTACTGGGTGCTTTGATAGTAGTCCATCAAGACTTTGGCGACTTCTGGACGGGAGAATTCTGGCGGCGGCGCCATGCCCTTGCCGAGCATTTCACGCACCTTGGTGCCGGATAGCAGCACGAAGTCTTCCTTCGCGTGATCCGGCGCCTCGCGCATCATCACGACCTTGTCCAGCTTCTTGGAGTAGGCGGTGTGGTCGGCCTCGAAGATCTCGATGTCCAACGCGCCGGCCGGCACCTTGTCCTGGAAGATGGTCTGCGCGTCGAAGGCGCCGTAGTAGTCGCCCACACCGGCGTGGTCGCGGCCGACGATCAGGTAGTTCGCACCCATGTTCTGGCGGAAGACTGCATGCAGCACCGCCTCGCGAGGGCCCGCGTAGAGCATGTCGAAGCCGTAGCCGGTGATCATCACCGTGTTCGGCGGGAAGTACTGATCGACCATGGTGCGGATGCAGTTGTCGCGCACATCGGCCGGGATGTCGCCCTTCTTGAGCTTGCCCAGCAGCATGTGGATGACGATACCGTCGGCACCCAGGCGCTCCTGGGCCATGCGGCAAAGCTCCTCATGGGCGCGGTGCATGGGGTTGCGGGTCTGGAAGGCGACAACCTTGTTCCAGCCGCGTTCGGCGATCTCGTTGCGGATTTCCACGGCGGTGCGGAAGGTGGCCGGGAAGTCGGCAGCGAAGTAGCTGAAGTTCAATACCTGAATCGACCCCGACAGCAAGGTGTTGCCCAGGCTCAGGAAGGTGGAGACGCCGGGGTGGTCGCCGTCCAGCGTGCCGAAGATCTGCTCGGCCATGGTCTTGAGTTCATCGTCGGACACGGTCTCGACCGCGGCGACATCCATCACCGCGAGGATCGGGTTGCCGTCGACATTGGGGTCACGCAGCGCCAGCTTGCCCGTTTGCACATCGGTGGTCTGGGTCAGATTCATGACCGGAACGGGCCAGAACAGCCCGTCGGTGGTTTTCAGGTCTTTGGCGACGGACAGCGCGTCCGCCTTGTTCATGTAACCCGTCAGCGGGTTGAAGTAGCCGCCCGCCATCATCACCGCGTTGGCGGCGGCGGCGGAGTTCAGCAACAGGCTGGGCAGGGATTCGGCTTCGGAGAGCAGGGCGGCGCGGGCGGCGTCGTCTTCGACGTACAGCGGGTTCAGGGTTTCGGAACCGTGCGGCTTGATCATGGGGTTGTCCTTGTCGGTTGAATGCTTGGAGGGCGGGGTGCGGTTCAGGCCGGCAACACGCCGCGCTGCTTGAGCAGATCGATCACGGCGATGACCTCGTCTTCCAGGCTCATCTCGTGGCTGTTGAGCACCAGTTCTGGCTTCTCAGGCGCCTCATAAGGGTCGCTAATTCCGGTGAAGTTCGGGATTTCGCCGGCGCGGGCCTTCTTGTAAAGGCCCTTGGGGTCGCGCTCCTCGGCGACCGCCAGCGGAACGTTGACGTAGATCTCGATGAAATCCATGCCATCGTCTTCATGCAGCTTGCGCACGATGTCGCGGTCCGTCCGGTAGGGGCTCACGAAGCTGGATAACGCGAGCACGCCCGAGTCGACGAACAACTTGGCGATTTCGCCGATGCGACGGATGTTCTCAGCGCGATCTTCGGCGGAAAAGCCGAGATTCTTGTTGATGCCATGGCGCACATTGTCGCCATCCAGCCGATACACCAGCCGGCCTTGCGCGAATAGCGCCTGTTCCAGCGCCACGGCGACCGTGCTCTTGCCGGAACCGGACAGCCCGGTGAACCAAATCGTAGCGCCTTTCTGGCCCAGCAACTGGTTGCGATTGTCCCGGGTGACGTCGCCGTCATGCCAGGTGATGTTGGTGGCCTTTTGATCGTTCATGCGCGTGCTGCCCGCTGGCTGGTGAAGGAGGAGCGCAAGTCTAGGCTGAATCGAAATATTCTAAAAATAGATAAAAAAGATATGATCAATGCAGAAAAGAGAATGGTCATGGCATGAATCTGAATCATCTGGCGATCTTCCGGGCCGTGGCGCAGGTGGGAAGCATCACCGGAGGCGCCGCGCAGCTCGGTATTTCGCAATCGGCTGTCTCACGCCAGCTCGCGGAATTCGAGCAGCGTCAGGGCGTGCTGCTGTTCGACCGGATGCCGCGTGGCGTTCGGCTGACCGCACCGGGCCGCGTGTTGCTGGACTACGCAGATCGGCTGTTCTCCATCGAGGCGCAGGCCGAGCAGGCGCTGGACGACATGCGGCATCGCCGCCAGGGACGGCTGGCGATCGGTTCCAGCCGCACCATCGCCGCCTATATGCTTCCGCGGGCATTCGCGGCCTATCGGCCCGCCAACCCGGGCGTGGAGTTGTCTCTGGCGGTGGAGAACACCGACACCATCGAACACAAGCTGCTGGATGGAGAGATCGACATCGGCTTTGCCGAGGGCGTGGCGGACGATGCCGCGCTGGACTACACGGTCTTCGCCCACGACGAGCTGGTGCTCATCGCATCGCCTTCGCATCGGCTGGCCGGGCGCTCCGATGTCGCCCTGGACGAGCTGCAGGGCGAGGATGTGTTGATGCACGAAACCGGCTCCGGAACCCGCGCCGTGACCGAACAACTGCTCGCCGAGCGGCGGCTGCGGCTTCATCCGGCGATGACCCTGGCCAGCACCGAGGCGCTCAAGCAGACCGTGGCGGCAGGCGTCGGTCTTGCCTTTTTGTCCGCTCAGGCCATTCACATGGAGCTGGCAGCCGGTCTTTTGGTGCAAATCCGCATCCGGGGCGGCCCGTTCAGCCGGCCCCTTTACCGCGTCTTGCCGCGGAGCTCGTCGTCCAGTCCGGCCCTGCGCAGCTTTCTGGAAACCATTGGCGCCTGTTTCCTCCCGTCGGCCGGATCGGCGACCATGTCCGGATCAAGGTCATGAGACGCACCATGCGCGCAAGATTCATCCGCCGAGCCAGTCCGGTCGCACTGGCATTGCTGGTCCTGTTCGCCTGCTCCAGAAGCGACGAGCCATCGTCGACCCAGGCAGCCGATGCCGACGACAAGAATGCGAGCATCGCCTGGTTTGACGGCACGGTGGACGACGCACTGATCGCCGCGGAGGATCGCCGCAAGCCCGTCTTTCTGTATTGGGGTGCCAAGTGGTGCCCGCCCTGCATGCAGTTGAAGACCACGGTGTTCAACCGGCCGGCGTTCATCGAAACAACGCGTCTGTTCGTTCCGGTCTACCTGGACGGTGACACCCCGGGCGCGCAGCGCTGGGGCGAACACTTCGGCATCGTCGGCTATCCCACCTTGATTGTTCTGCGACCGGATGGAACCGAACTCACGCGGATTAGTTCGGGTATGGATCTGGAGGCCTATCCCCGTGTGCTCAAAATCGCGGCCAGGCAGACCCGGCCCGCCGAAGCCCTGCTGACCGCGGCCCTGGCCGAGCCGGACAGCCTTGCCGTGGCGGACTGGGACCTGCTCGCCAACTACGGCTGGTGGGTCGACCGCGGCACCCTGCTGGGCGAGCGGAGCATGGCCGAGGTCATGTCGCAGCTTGCCCAGGGTGCGCCAACAGCCGAGTTACAGGATCAGTTCGCATTGCTGCAATACGCGGCGTTGCTAAGCGCCTCTGACGATCCCGAAACGCTGCTCACGGCAGCACAGCAGGAGCAGGCCCGAATGCTGTTGCTGCGGCTGATCGAGGCGCCTGCGCGATTGCGCGCCAATATCGACACCCTGAACTATTTCGCCGTCGGCCTGGTGATGGCGTCGGCGGCCGACGCCGAGCGACGCGAAGCACTGGCCGAGCGGCTGGACATCGCAATGCGGTCCGTCGGCTCAGCGGATGGCTTCACGATCAAGGACCGGCTCTATGCCCAGCGCACCCGCGTTGAACTCGTCAAGGCACTGAATCCCGACGCGCCGATCCCGGCAGCAATGATCGCCGATGTGCGCGAGACCGTGGCCTGGGCGGACCAGGCCGCCGAGACGCCGCAGGAGCGCCAGGGCATGGCCAACTACGCCACCTACACGCTGGAGTCCGCGGACCTGCAGGCGGACGCCGAAGCGTTGCTCCTCAAGGAAATCGAGCGCTCGCCCGATGCCTACTACTTCATGCCGACGGTTGCGGAGTACGCCCAGGAACGGGGAGACACCGATCAGGCGCTGACGTGGTTGGAGCGTGCCTACGAGGAGTCCAGGGGGCCAGCCACGCGGGCCCAGTGGGGCCTGATCTACGTCGGTGGCCTGTTGGACATGCGTCCTGCCGCCACCGACCGGATCGAGCAGGTCATGACACAGATCATCGAAGAGTTGGCCGCCGAACCGTCGGCGTTTTACCAGAGGACGCGGATGCGCTTCGTCCGGATTGATGGCGAGCTGAAGGCATGGGCCGAGCGCGAGGATGTGCAGCCCGCATTGCAGACACTCAATATGGCGATGGGCCGTGTTTGCGAACAGCTGCCCGAGGCCAGCGACATCCGAACGGATTGCGATGCGTTGTTTGGGGGCAACGCCTGAGACGAGCCGATACTGAACAGGCGGTTCCGAAGGTCTCCACGGGTGAGAGCCGAGTCCGAGGGCACCGACGAAACATTTCCAACGTCCCATCCATCTCGGGCGGACGCACCCGCCGCTCGGAGTCGCGGAACGGTCAGATGCGGGGCCTCGCCGGGCCGTGATAACGCGGCACCGCGCCGCGGACCAGACGCCCAAACAATGAAGTTGACCTCACGAGCTCCGCAAACGAAAACGGCCCGCAAGCGGGCCGTTTCGTTACCTAACCGTTACTGAAGCGTCACCGCTGCTGGAAGCAGCCGCAAGCGCCTGTAATTGGTAGGCGCGAGTGGACTCGAACC
>JAGLCS010000070.1 GCA_023146115.1 Abyssibacter sp.
GGGCAGCAGCGGATCGAAAACGAGTTCACGAATGGCGCGATCGCCCAGCCAATACGATTCGCGCGCAGCCTGATCGTGATCCAGCCGATGCCGCGTGGCGCTCCAAGTCTGCAGGCGGTCGATCTGCTCCCGGTACCGCGCTTCCAGACGGCGTGGTGTCCAAAGCTGCGGGGCTGCGGCGACCCGAGCGTCGTCCAGGTTATCGGTGCTGAACACGGCGGCGGCCGGGTCCAGCCCCAGGCCGTATAGCCGCCGGCGGATCGCCGATAAGTCGTCCGCCAGGTTGTCGGGGCGGATCGCCAGACCCGGCTCCAGCTCGCGCAAGCCGAGCAGGTTCAGAGCGCGCTCCCGGACACGCAGCGCTGCGCGGTCGGACCGGGCCAGCGCACCCGTGTGCACCACGATCCAACCGCCGGCCCAGTCACGTACCCGCGCTTCCCCGGACCGCCACCGAGCGACATCCGCTGCCAGTGGACGAGCCGCCTGTCCGAGCCGGTATTCACCGCGGCCGATTGCCTCGACCAGACCGGCTTCACGCAGGCGGGTCAGAGCGGTGCGTGCACTGTTGTCCGTCGCACCCAGCAGCGCGCAGGCGCTTACCAGCGTCTGGCTCGTCTGCGCTCGGCCTTCGGTGGCCAGCAGAATCTTGAGAATGACGTCCTTGGGACGCGCGTTTTTGTCGGACTGCACCTGTGCGCTCGGATCTCGCTGAGAGCACGAACATTACGTCATTCGGCAACAAATGACATTATCTGTACCAACTGGCAGCGGGAAACGCTCAGAGGGCGAGGTTTAGCCGCAGCCAGTAGGTTCGGCCCAGCAGCCGATAAGCGGACTCATCGGTGTTCAGCTCACCGCCGTTGGGGATGAACGGCGGTGAGCGGTCCGTCGCGTTCGCGATACCCAGTGTGACGCGCAGATTCTGCGGCGTGGTCAGGCCGGCATGCAGGTCGTGGTAGAGCCTCGAACCGATGCGATAGTCGGTGCCCGGTGCGACTTCACCACCGCTGTCGGTCAGCGCATCGATCCACTCCAGACCGTAGCCGGCAAGCCAGCGATCCTGAGACCAGGCGAGGGCGTAGCGGCCCTTCCACTCGGGGATCACCCCGAACAGGTCGGGGTCGTACTGGCCCTCACCCACGAAGGGCTGCGCGCCCTGGAAGGACCGCACCTCGCGCTCAAGCACGCGGCTGATTAGCAGGCGGTGCTGCCACCGGCCCCAAGACGTCGTATGCGCGTACTGCACATCGAGATCGAGTCCGCGAGCGGTTTCCTCGGCGGTATTCTGCAAGGCCGTGCGAATCTGGGTGATCGAGCCATCCGGATGACGGTCGATGCGGTCGCAAAACTGGGCACTGCCCGTTTCGAGGCATTGCTCCAGAACCGTGTTGGCACCGAGCGCGGCGATGCCGTCCTCAATGCGAATATCGAAGTAATCCAGGCTTACGCGCAGCCCTGGCCACCCGGAGGGCGAATAGACCACACCCGCGGAGAAGCTCTCCGCCTGTTCGGGCGCCAACGCCGGGTTGCCGCCACCTAATGTCGGTGTCTCATTGCCGGTCTGGTCGAAGCTGCCATCGCTCGGTACTCCCTGAGCGATGCAACGATCCACCTGTGGTTGATCCAGCTGCGAGAAATCCGCGCAGGGGTCTTCGACGATGGGGTTGGCCTCGGTCGCACCACCGAACAATTCGCCGACGGTAGGGGCGCGGAATGCCTCGGCATAGCCCGCGCGTAATGTGACTGACTGAACCGGCTGATAAAGCGCACTGACATCGAACACCGTTTCGGCATCGAAGTTCGAATAGTCCACGGCACGCAGGCCCAGTTCGACCCCCAGCGCATGCACGCCCGAACGTCCGGCGAGCAAAGGGATGCCGACCTCGGCAAAAACCTCACGGCTGTCGAATTCTCCACGCGTGCGTTGCCTGGCGGCACCGGTGGTGTTGCCGGCCTGCGTTTGCGTATCCGGACGGTCCTCGGCACGGGCATCGCGCAGGCGGATGCCGGCGGCAAAGGGCAGCGGCCCGGCGGGAAGCCGTAGCAGCTCACGGCGCAGGTCAAAGCCGAAGGTGGTTTCTTCGTTCTGCTGAGTATCGATCAGGTCAGCGATGCCCGCATAGGCGAGCATGTCATCGGTGATGGAACCAGGGCCACCGAACAGGTTCAGCGGCACGCAGCCGACGACAGGGGCGGCTTCGGTGCCGCAGGTCGCCACGCCATCGCCGCTGATGAATGACGGACCCAGCGCCAGGGCCACACGGTCACGACGCAGGTCGCCGCTCTGCCGCTGTTCGACCTCGTTGCGGCCGTAGCTCAGAGACGTCTCCCATTGCCAGTCGGCGACCAGGCCGTCGGCGCCGATCACCACACGCCAAAGCTGGTTGTCCTGCGCAAAGCGGCGGGGACCGCCCTCGACTAGCCGGCGCCGGGCATCGCTGATCTCCTCGCCGAACGGGTTGTAGATGTTGTCGGCCGATACCGTCACGCCATCCAGCCGATTGGTGAAGAACGGCAATGGCGCAATCTGGGTGTCGGAATCGCGCTGCTGGAACAGGGCCTCGGCGAACAGCGACAGCGACGGGCTTAAATCGTGGCGCAGACTGCCAAAGGCGGAGACGCGCCGGGAATCCTGCACAAGGTCTTCGAACGGGTTGAAGTTGAAACGATCGGTGTCCGGCCCGTCATTGATGAATGGTCGGAAATCATCAGGCGAGTCGCCATCTTCACCGTCAATGAGCGTGACGTTGCCGTCCGAAGTGCGGAAACGGCCGTTCGGTGGGGCCGAGCTGCCCGTTGGCACGATGGCATTGGCCGGACCATCGACGGTGAGCCATTGCGAGGAAAAGTCGCGGTCGCCACGCCCCACGGCGGCCTGATCAAACAGCGACACACCGCCCGACAACCATGTGCTGCCGAGGCGTCTCCCGGTCACCGCGCTAAGATCCAGCACATCGCCATCCCCGGATTCGGTCTGGCTGACGCGGGCGGATACCTCGACCCCGTCGACATCTGATCGCGTGATCACATTGACCACGCCGGCGATAGCGTCGGCGCCGTAGGCCACCGAGGCGCTGGTCGTCAGCACCTCAACGCGCTCGACCAACGCCACCGGGATGCTGGCGAGATCAACAACACCGGCTGCGCCATTACCGCCGGCCAGCATGCGTCGGCCGTTGATCAATACCAGCGTGCGCCGGGACCCGAGGCCGCGTAGTTCCACGGATTCGATGCCGCGCGACACGGCGCCGCCGCTGCCGCGCTGGTTCACCGAGGTGCCCAGTGGCGAGCCGCTCATCATCGGCAGCGCCTGCAGAAACTCGCCCAGCGTCGCATGCCCGGAATTACGCAATGTGTTCCGGTCGAAGCTGACCAGCGGGTCCATGCCGGCTTCACGGCCGAGGTGGGTGCCCGTCACCTCCAGCGCATCCAGCGCAAGCGGTGATTCCGGCTGGGCGACGCCCAGTGTTGTCCATACCAGGCTGGTCAACATGACCGCCGCACGTGCAAACATCATCGAATATCCCGTTCCCCAGAAACCAGTCGCAGGCAATGCGACGGCCGGAACCGGCGACTCGCAATGTCCCTGCCGCCCACCATTTTGCCGGGCAGCATCGTACAACGCAGCCAGCGAACTGTTCGTCCCGTTTTCGCAGCGATCTGCATCCAAGCCTGAACACGGTGCGAATCCATCCAGACATCCACGCAGGGGACGCGAAATAATGCGCTCAATCCAAGGAATCGGCGCTGCGGCTGTGGCGGGCATTGCCCTGGCCACGGCAGCAGGCTCGCTGTATGCATCCAGCCACCGTGAAGCGCCAGGGATCACCGAGACTCCCAAGGTCGACGGCACGGACTTCTACATGTTCAACAGCTACGAAGAAGGCCGATCCGGATTCGTGACGCTGATCGCGAACTACGTACCCCTGCAGGACGCCTATGGCGGCCCTAACTATTTCTCCCTGGATGACAAGGCGCTGTACGAGATTCACGTCGACAACGATGGGGATAACGTCGAGGACCTGACCTTCCAGTTCCGATTTACCAACACGCTCAAGGGCGTTTCGCTGCCAGTCGGACCGGACGGCGTACTCGTGCCGATTCCGTTGATTCAGGCTGGTGGCATCGGTCCGAACCCCGGTGACACCGGTAACCTGAACCTGGAAGAGACCTTTTCGGTCACCCTGGTGCGTGGCGATCGCCGCGCGGGTACTGCGCAGGCAGCGACCAATGTCACGACCGGCGGCAGCAGCTTCCGCAAGCCTACCGATTACATCGGCACCAAGACCTTCCCGGACTACCAGGCGTATGCGAATGCGCACATCTGGGAAATTGCCGTGCCGGGCTGCCAGAGCAATGGCAAGGTCTTCGTCGGACAGCGTAAGGAAGGATTCGTCGTGAATCTTGGCCAGGTCTTCGACCTCGTCAACCTGAACCCGCTGGGCGCACCCGACGCCGTGCCGAACACGATTGGCGACAAGAACGTCACCAGCATCGCACTGGAACTGCCGGCAAGCTGCCTGACGGCCGGTGACGACCCGGTCATCGGCGGCTGGACGACCGCAAGCCTGCGTCAGGCCCGCGTCGCCAATCCGTTCCCGCAAAGCGATACCGATAACTCGGTCGCTCCGGGCACGGTCGATGAGACGGTCGAAGGCGGTCCGTGGACCCAGGTTTCGCGTCTCGGCGCACCGCTAGTCAACGAAGTGGTCATCGGCATCGACGATAAGAACCGCTTCAACGCCAGCGAGCCCAAGGACGACGGTCAGTTCGCGAAGTACGTGCTGACGCCAACCCTGCCGGAACTGCTGGAGATCCTGTTCGCCGAGACGGTGACCGGCGATCCGAATGCCGATCTCGCCCCGAATGCCTTCCCCCGAGCTGATCTGGCGGTGGCGTTTCTGACCGGCGTGCCAGGACTCAACCAGCCTGCCGCTGGCGCCGGAGGCCCGCTGGGCAACGGCACGGTACTGTCGGAGCAGCTGCGACTGAACACGACGACGGCGCCGGTCGCTGCCGCTGCGCAAGATCCGTTGGGGGTGCTGGCTGGTGATGCCGCGGGCTTCCCGAATGGCCGTCGTCCGGGTGACGACGTGGTTGATGCCGCACTGCGGGTCGCGATGGGCGCACTCTGCGAACTCGACAATGCTGCGGTATTCGGCTGCGGCCCTGACGATGCGCCAGTCGGTGATGCGCCATTAACCGATCAGTCCGCGTCGAACGCCTCGCAGTTCGACAGCAACTTCCCGTACCTGCGCACGCCGCTGCCGGGTTCGCGATAACAGGAGGTCGTGATGCGACATTTCATTCTTGTCGGGCTGCTGGCGGTTGGCGTGCTTGCGCTGGGTGCCTGTGGCTCCGAAACATCGATTAACGTCGGTGCCGGCGAAGAACCGGGGCAGATGCCCGATCCGGACCCCGACCCCGATCCTGACCCAGGCCCCAACGATCAACCATTGGCGGGTGATCAGCAGGTGCTGAACCTGATCGCCAACCAAACGGATGAGGTCTCGGACCCCATCGAGATCAACGCCCTGGGCTTGGTGTTCAACGAAAACCCGGACGCCAATGTTTACGGGGATCTGCTGCCGGAGTCCTGAGTGAGCTAGCCGAGCACCTGGCATGATCCAGGTGCTCGGCGCGGCTCCCGGCCACGGCGTTGGCTGACAAGCACGCACCGCAGACTTGACGCGGACCGCCAGCGGCGGGAGAACTTAGGGCTGGTTGAACGGGGATACCTGTGCCTGATTTGCGATGGCTCGCGTTCTGCGGGCTGATAATGCCGGCCTGCGTCCAGGCACAGACCTACATACCGGAATCGGCCGAGACGGTTCTGGCGACACTGCCGGACACCGACCCCAGCCTCACCGATGACATCCGGCGCCTGCAACAGGCCGTTGCGGAGCAACCCGACAGCGTCGAGCTGCGGGTTCGACTGGCCGAACACCACATCGCGCTGTACCGGCAAACTGATGATCCCCGCTACAACGGTTACGCTCAGGCGGCGATCGCGCCCTGGCGCGAGGATGTCGATGCCCCGACGCGGGTGCTGTTGATCCGGGCGCACCTGAATCAGCAGCGTCACGCCTTCGCGCTCGCCCGGGCCGACCTTCAACTGGCACTGGAACGCGACCCTCGCAACGCCCAGGCCTGGTTGGCGCTGTCGGTGGTTGAGCGGGTGTCGGGCCGGCTGGCGAATGCCCATAAAGCCTGCGCTGCCTTGCTCACGCTGACCGAAACGCTGGTCAGCGGCACTTGCCTTGCCGATATTGCTTCGCTGGCGGGCAAGGCGCCGGAAGCCTTCGCCACCCTGGATCGGCTGCTGCAGGCTGAAAGCGTTGACAGCGCAGACCACCTGCGGCGTTGGGCGCTGACCATCCAGGGCGAGGTGGCCTGGCGCCTCGGCGAGCCGGAATTGGCACTGCAGGCCTTCGAAGCCGGGCTGGCGCTGGCCGAGGCGAATGAGCAGTTCGACGGTTATCTGCTGTCGGCCTGGGCCGATTTCATGCTGGAGCAGGGGCGGGCGCAGGCGGTGGACAGACGGCTCGAACCCTATGATCAGAGCGATGCGCTGCTGCTGCGCCGGGCGATCGCGGCCAAGCGGATCAACCACCCGAATGCCGGTGCGATGGCGGACACGCTGCGCCGACGCTTCGCGGCGAGCCAGCGACGTGGCGACGATGTGCACCTGCGTGAGCAGGCGCGTTTCGCGCTGGACATCGACAACAAGCCATCCGAAGCGCTCTGGTTGGCTCAACGCAATTGGGCCATGCAAAAAGAACCCGCGGACGTGCTGCTCGTGCTGCGGGCCGCGTTGGCGTTTAACCCGGCAGCAGCCGATCCGGTCGTGGCCTTCGTCTCCGAAACCGGCCTGCAGGATGTTCGGGTGCAAACCTTGCTGGAACGGCTCGGCGACACGGATGCCGCGGCATGAACCGGATGCTCTTTGTGCTCGTCGGGTTGCTCGCCTGCGGCGGTGTGCACGCACATAAACCCAGCGACAGCTATCTGAATCTGTCGCTATCGGGGCAAACCGTCGAAGGGCGCTGGGACATCGCCCTACGCGATCTGGAACTGGCCGTCGGGCTGGATGCCGATGGCAATCGGCGGATCACCTGGGGCGAGGTGCAGCGTCAGCGCGACGCAATCACCAGCCATGCCTTGTCGCATCTGCAACTGACCATGGGCGACCAGACCTGCACACTGGAGGCGGACGGGCTGCAGATCACCGATCACACCGACGGCGCCTACGCGGCCATTGGCATCACCGGACGCTGCCTGCAATTCAATCCCCAGTTGACGATTCGCTACGACTTGCTGTTCCCGCGTGACGCCCAGCACCGCGGGTTGCTGCGTCTCGACCGCCAGGGGCGGGTGGAATCAGCGGTGTTCTCCCCCGCACGGCGATCCCTGGCCTTTGACTTGGGCGAGACCAGACCGCTGCGCGTGGCCTGGCAGTATCTGCAGGAAGGGCTTTGGCATGTCTGGATAGGCTTTGACCACCTGCTGTTTCTCGCCGGACTGCTGCTGCCGATCGTCGTTCGACGGGAGCAGGGACGGTTCGTGCCAGCGGAGAACGCCGGCACGGCCACGCGTGAGGTCATCCGCATCGTCACCAGTTTCACGCTGGCGCATTTCGCCGCGCTGTCGCTGGCAACGCTGGGTTGGATAGATCTGCCGTCACGCTGGGTCGAGGCGGCCGTCGCGCTGACCATCGTCTTCGCCGCCATCAACAACATCGTGCCGGTGGTCTACCGTCGCCTGTGGCTGGTCGCCTTCGCGTTCGGCCTGATTCATGGGGCCGGCTACGCCAGTGTGCTGAGCGATCTCGGCCTACCCGCCATGGCGCTGGCGTTGTCATTGTTTGCCTTCAATCTGGGGGTGGAGGGTGCACAGATCGCGGTCGCCGCCGTGTTTCTACCCGTCGCCTACAGCCTGCGCCGCCACCGCTTGTATCAATACGGCGTGCTGATTCCAGGCTCGCTACTGGTCGCGTTCGTCGGCATGGTCTGGTTCATCGAGCGCGCCGCCAATCAAACCTTGATGCCCTGGTGACCAGGGTGACAATCATCGCCCACCGTCCCCCCTGCAATCCTGTGTCCATCCGCTTATGACGCTTGCTCTGTTTTCCCGCTTCCGCCCGGCACTTGTAACGCTTGGGTGGCTGCTCATGCCCGGTCTGGCGCTGGCACATGGTGCGCACTTCAAGCCCTTCGGAGGCGAACTGCGCGCTTATGTGTTCGAGTACAGCCTTGGCGAGCCCGTCGCGCGCGCCGAAGTCATCGTCTACCCCCCGGAGGACTCCGCGGACTTCCAGACCGGTGAAACCGATGCACAAGGCGTGTTCGCCTTTGCGCCAAACCGGCCGGGCACCTGGCGCCTGGAGGTGCGCGACGGCAAGGGACATGCGATCCGCAAGTATGTGAATGTGGGGGCAGCCGCTGGCGGGGCGGCAACCTTGCCGGCCGGCGACACGCCAGCGCATTCTTCGGGTGCAGCCATCGCCTGGTTGCTGCTGGCGGTCAGTCTGCTGGCCAATGTCGTCTTCGCCCTCGCTGCGATACAGACGCGCAGCGCCTGGCGCAGATCAAGCAACTCGCCCACTGTGAGGAAGGGGACCTGAGCTGTCCGGCGTTCGTTCGTCGGCAGGTCTTGACCTCAACATTACTTGAGGCTTGAGACTGCACTCCAAGGCCCCGCACTGGGCGAGGCTAGTTCGCTGGAGGGAGTCTCATGACCCGATTGGAACACGCAAATATCACCGTCCCGGACATTGATGCCGCGATCGCATTTCTGAGTGTTGTCGCACCGGATTTCCGGATTCGTCACGACGCCTTGGCAGAGCAGGGCTACCGCTGGGCGCATGTTGGTAACGACGACTTCTACATCGCGCTGCAGGAACCCCACGTCGGGATCGATCCGCTGCCCCCGCAACCCAGTTACACGAACCTGGGCGTCAATCACCTGGGGTTGGTGGTGCAGGGCATCGATGGCATCACCAGGCGGCTGGATGACGAGGGCTATCGCATCAGCTACGCGACCGAGCGGGGGCCGCATCGCAGCCGGGCCTACTACTACGACCGCGCGGGCTTCGAGTGGGAGCTCATCGAGTATCACAGTGCCGATCCGGCTGAACGCAATCGGTACAGCTAACCGCCAGCGACGAGCTCATGCCGCGGCTTGTTGATCCACCATGCGGTTGGAGGGCTGTTCGGCCAGGCGTTGCAGCAATGTGGTGAGCGAACCGCCTAGCCGCAGCGTCAGGTCGTTGGGGTGAATCCCCACCCGTAGCGGTTGCTGCATCCGCTGCGCCACGGCGAGCTGGGAGCGGTTCCACGCCGACAGGGCGACCGCGCGAGCGGCCGTGTCGGCTTCGAATCCGACCAGCGGCATCACCCGCGTGCGGCCTGTCCGCGTATCGATTATGCCCTGCGTGACCTCTACGGCCTCGAAGGGCAGGCGGTGCAGGTCCTGCAGGCTCAGGTCGCCAAGTGCCCAGGCGGGCGGGACATAAAGCGTGGGGCGAGGCAGGTCGACACGAGGGAACCAGTGGTAGGAGCGGCGCATCAATGCCAGCAATTGTTGCCGGTTCAGTGACAGATGCTCGGCGGCGTTGCGTGAGATCAGCGCCGAGTGCATGCGGTGCCGCAACCCTCGGATGCGCCGGGCGCGGTGGATCCAGCCATGGGCGGCCAGCGGGTAGCCGGCCGCCGCCCAGGCGCGCAGCTGTTCCAGCTGTTCGCTGGTCCAGCCCAGACCGGGCACGATCAACAGGGTGGGCCGGACCAGTCCCAGCGACTCGATCAGCTCAAGCGTGTCCTCCACGGCGGGCAGGGTTCGCGGCATAACGTCGTGAACCGAAAGCAGGGCCGTTGGCATGGCGGCGCTCACCGGGGGGATCGCGCGGCCTTGAGAATCAGGTCAGCCCATTCGCCGATCGTGTCCCGGTTGAGACGTTCAGCCGCGAGCCGCGCCCGCTCCGACCGGGCACGGCGCGCCTGCACGCTTTGGGTGCTCAGGTCCTTGATCTTGTCGGCGATCGCTTCACCTTCGTGCAGCGTGATCAGGCCATCCTTGAGCGAGTGCCATTCGTGTATGCCGGCTCCGGCGGCAACCAGCGCCGGCCGGCCTCGGGCCATGGCTTCCAGGGCGATGGACCCGAAGGTTTCCAGACGCGACGGCAGCAACAGCAAGTCCGATTCATCCATCAGGGCTTGCAGCTCATGCCGCTCCAGCCAGCCATGGAAACAGACGTTGGGCAGATCTTGCGCCTGGCGCTGGAGCTTGCGGCGCAGTGGCCCATCGCCGGCAATCGCGAACCGGACATTGGGGCAGGCCCGCGCCGCGTCGATCACCGCGCCGAGGTTTTTTTCGGGCGCCAGGCGCCCGGCGAACAACACCTGCTTGAGCTGCGCCCGCAGTGGGACGACGGGCGCGCGCATGAATTCCACGGGCAACGGCGTACCGACCACCGCGGCCTGATTCGCGCCCAGTCGTCGCACCGTCGGAATCAGCCCGCGGTTGTTGACCAAGGTGGCGTGGGCGCTGCGACAGATGACGCGATTGGCCGCCGTGAGATAGCCGTTTGCCACGCGCCGCGAAACCGGGTTCCAGTACAGGCGCGAGAGTTCTTCGAACTGGGTGTGAAAGCCGACCAGCTGCCCGCAACCATGTCGCTTCGCCAGCGCATGGCCGAGCAGGCCGAATGGTCCCGGCGTGATCGAGACGACGACATCGGGGCGGAAGTGACGGAAGGCCTTCCAGAGCCGCGGTACGTTGGGCGTGAGCAGACGCTGGGTTGGGTCACCGGGCATCGGCACGGTAAGGCGAGTGACGCGAAACTTGTCAGATGGCTGGAACATCCGCACCCCGGACGTCACCTCACCCAGCTGCGGCAGCAGATCGTGGTAGTAGGTGCCCGCGCCATTGCGCTCGGCCACCGAATCCGAGAAGAACGCGACCCGCAGGCGCTGCGCCGGGTGCGAACGATCAGGAGAAGACTGCAATAAATCGGTTGCGGTCGCTTGCTTGGCCATCATCAGGACACCTCTTGCCAACGCGCCTCGGCCGAGGCGCGAATTGCGTCATAGTCGTCTTGCATCTCGCGGCGAATTGCCTGTCTGTCGAGCTTGAAATGGTCGATCTGGTGGGCATGTGCGCTGCGATAGTCCGCCGCTTGGCGGTCGGCGCCGGTCAGAGCCTGCGACAGCTGCGTGGAGACGGTCTCCCCGACATGCCGCAAGGCCTTGCGCAGCGTGGCGCCGGGCCGCCGCTGCAGTTCGGTCATGTCCACGGCCGCAAATCGCGCCGGTTCCGTTTGTATCGCCTGCCTCAGTGCGCGCAGGCCGCTGCGGTAGATGGCTTGAAAACGCGGCGGAAATGCGGTTCCAGCCGGATCACTGGCGAACACGGCCCGTGCCGCAGTGATGGACGAGAGCTGCGAGCTGATCGCGCGCACCGGATCACGGACGCAAACCAGGAAGCGCGCCTCCGGGTAGCGGGCAGCCAATGCCGGCGCCCAGCTCGCGAACGCGGCGTTCTTGGACAGGATGCGCCTGCCGGGACCATGGACGTAGAGGTGCTTTTGCAATAGCGCATGGTAGAAATCGAGCAGGATGCTGCGGTCGGCGTCGTCCAGGGTTTCGTCGAACGTCGCCAGCCCCCACAGATCCTGCGAGGCGGGGAATCCCAGGGCCAGCAGAAAGCAGCCGGCCGCCGGTATCAGCGCCAGATAGTCTTCTTCAGCCGCCGTGAGATCGACGCCATGGATGTCATCAAAATCGCCAGCAAGCCGCCGGACGAAGCGGTTGAGCAGTCGTGATGCGGGGCGCCCGAGCCGGTCATCCACCTGGGCCAGCGCCAGCCAGACACGACGTTCGGTAATCGATGGCGCGAGCACCGCTTCCCAGGTGCTCAAGGTGGTGAATGCGGGGTCTGCAGCCAGCGTTCGATGCACGAACGTCGTTCCGCTGCGGGGGATGCCGAGCACGAACAGCGGCTGGTCGACGCGGACGCCCCGGTAGCCGGCATACAGCAGCTCATCGAGCGCAAAACCCGCCCAGTGCATGGTTTGCACGGCCAGATAAGGCGGCATCAACGCTGCCAGACGGGCAAGGCGGGCAGGGCTGCGTGGAGCGGCAGGATCGGGTGCCAACGCGGAGCGCAGCATCTTCGCGTGGACCCGAAGACTGCGACGGAAGGCTGCTTGCATAACGGCCAAGTCGAGGTTCAACCTTGACTAAAACAGGCTACAGGCTGACCGAGGCTTATGACAGCCTTGTTGCAGTCGGCAATGTCACCGAATCGGGCCGCACGCCTCAGGCGCTGAAGTGCTCCAGCAGAAGCTCACTGATGCGGTCCGGCTGCGACAGCGGCATCCAATGGCCCCCGGGTAGCTGTTCATAACGCCATTGTCCCCGGACAAACCGATGCGAATCACGCATCTGACGGGCCGTGAGAAAGGCGTCACCCGTGCTGTAGATGCCAAGCGTGTCAGCCTGGACGGACGGCAGGCCATGGCGCATCAACAGTGGCGCGTTGGCGCGGTAGACATTCAGCGCAGCGGTGAGGCGGCCAGGCCGTGCCATCTGATCCCGGACCGCATCCGGGGTGGGGTGCCCGGTGAAACCGGAGCGCAGCAAGCGCCAGTTACCGACCGGTAACAGGCGCTCCGCCAGCCCGGGCACGAGGAAGCCGACGGCGTACCAGGCGCGTAGCTTTTGCTCGATGCCGGCCTGCGTGTACGCGAGCGGGTGACCAACGGACAGGGCCACCAGACGGCGGACGCGCTTGGGCTGCTGCGCCGCCATGCCCCAGGCGAACACCGCCCCCCAGTCGTGCCCGGCGACGTGGGCCGATTCGATGTCCAGCGCGTCGAGCAGCCCGCAGAGATCGGCAACGATCTGTTCGAGCGCCGAGTCCTCGACGCGAGTCGTCAGTTGCGACTGACCGTAGCCTCGCGCATCCGGCGCCAGCACACGGTAACCGGCGGCGTGCAGGGCGATGATCTGCGCGGTCCACATCTCCGCCGAGTCAGGAAATCCGTGGAGTAATAGCACTGCAGGACGGGCGGCGGCGTCGGGTGCGGAATCGAGGTACGAGATCTCGACGCCGTTGGTTTTGCACTGATTGCGTTGCATTTCACGGTCCTTGTGATAGCGCGAGCGCGGTGAGCCTGTGCATCGCCACCGTGCTCTGAAACTCATCCGAGTATGCGTTAGGGTAACGCGAGGCAGTGAAAGCGGCCCACGCTGCGTCCTGCCCGAACCACCGTGTGCAGTCCTTGTGAGCGACCGGGGACGTCGCCAGTCCGGCTTGTTGCCCGGACTCGCCGCACCTGAGCGAAAGCTCTGTCAATCGACCGCGTAATCAGCGGTTGTCATGCGTGACTCGGTTACATCCTGCGCCAGACGCCCGAGTCACCGCCATCTGGTCCAGCGTCTGGCCAATCAGGTACGCCAAGGAGTCTGAGGCATGACCGATGTCAACGAGGAAACGACCGTTGCACCGACGGAACAGAACTACGGGGATGATCCCCTTCAGGTGCGACAAACCGACAAGTATCAAACCGAGTACGTTCAAAGCTTCGTCGAGAAATGGGACGAGCTAATCGATTGGGACGCCCGCGCCGAAAGCGAAGGCGAGTTCTTCATCGAGGCGCTGCGCGCCCGCGGCGCCAAGAAGGTACTCGATGTTGCCACCGGCACCGGGTTTCACTCCGTCCGGTTGCGTGAGGCCGGTTTCGAAGTGGTGTCTGCGGACGGCAGCGCCGAGATGTTGGCCATGGCCTTCGAAAATGGTCGCCGACGCGGCCACGTGCTGCGCACCGTACTGGCCGACTGGCGCTGGCTGAATCGCGACGTACACGGCAAGTTCGACGCGGTGATCTGTCTGGGCAATTCGTTCACCCACCTGTTCTCGGAACGCGACCGCCGCAAGGCTTTGGCCGAGTTCTACGCCGCACTTCGTCACGATGGTGTGCTGATGCTCGATCAGCGCAACTACGACATGATTTTGGACGACGGCTTCAAGTCCAAGCACCAGTTCTACTACTGCGGCGACAACGTTCGCGCCGAGCCGGAACACTGCGACGAGGGCCTCGCCCGATTCCGCTACAACTTTCCGGACGGGTCCGAGTACCACCTCAACATGTTCCCCCTGCGCAAGGACTACGTCACACGCCTGATGCACGAGGTCGGTTTCCAGAATGTGACCACCGCAGCGGATTTCCAGGAGACCTATCGTCAGAACGATCCGGACTTCTACGTCCATATCGCCGAAAAACTGCATCCCGACGAATCCTGAGGACGACGATGAGCGCTAACGATCAAGCCGTCGTGGACACCACCCGCGACTACTACGACAGCCCCGACGCTGACAATTTCTACTTCCACGTCTGGGGCGGCGAGGACATCCACGTCGGAATCTATCTGTCCGATGGAGAACCGATTCGCGATGCCAGCCACCGCACGGTTCGTCGCATGGTGGATGCGCTGGACCTGACGCCATCCAGCCGGCTGCTGGACATCGGCTCCGGATACGGCGGCTCGGCCCGCGTGATCGCACGCGAGGTCGGCTGCCATGTCACCGCGCTGAACCTGAGTCCGGTGCAGAACCGGCGGGCGCGTGAGATGAATGTGGAGCAGGGGCTGGACGACAAGATCGATGTCATCGACGGTAGCTTCGAGGAGCTGCCGTTTACCGATGAGTCCTATGATGTGGTCTGGTGTCAGGACTCGATCCTGCACAGTGCTCGACGTGACCAGGTGTTCCGCGAGGTGGACCGGGTGCTGCGCCGCGGCGGCCATTTCATCTTTACCGACCCCATGCAGCAGTCCGACGTGGATGCCAACGTGCTCGCACCGGTTCTCGCACGGATTCACCTGCCCTCGATGGGATCGGTCGAGAAGTACGAGCGTTACGCCCGCGAGCTGGGTTGGGAAACCGTTGCCCTGGAGCGAATGCCCGACGCCATCGTCAAGCACTATGGCAGCGTGCACCGTGAACTCACCGCTCGAAAGAGCGAGTTGAGTGAACTCGTCAGTCCGGCCTACATCGACCGGATGACGGCCGGACTGGAACACTGGGTGACCGCCGGCAACCAGGGCGCGCTGGACTGGGGCATTCTCCACTACCGCAAGCCAGCCTAACCGGTAGCCGCCGCATTGATCCGCCGGAGCAGGCCGGCCGGCGGATCAGGGTCGCCGTGAGCAGCCATCCCTTGTAATCTCGGTGCCGCTCCAGCAGGCAAGGGCGCTTGCTGATGACTCAACCACGCGCCGTATCCGGCGCATGCCCGGCTCGATGCAATGGACCTAGGCATCGTGATCGCGGCGGGGACGATCACAATGCTCAACTCGATTGCGGGCTGGCTGCTCCACGCCCTGATTCGCCTTTTTTACGTCACTTACCGCTTCCGCTTTGATGGCGAGCGCGGCTTGCGCGGCCCCGCCGATTGCCCGGTCTATCTGCTGGCGATCTGGCATCAGAACCTGTTTGCCGGAATCCTCGCGCAGACCGGACGCAAGCATGTTGTGATCGTGTCCAAATCCCGCGACGGCGATCCGGTCACCCGGCTTTGTGAAGGGCTCGGGCATTCGGTGGCGCGCGGCAGTTCGCGCAGCGGGAACCGAGACAAGGGCGGGCGGGCCGCCAAAGGCGACATGATCGGCCAACTCCAGAGCGGCTTGCCGGGTGCGCTCACGGTCGATGGCCCTCGTGGGCCGGCCCATGTCTGCAAGCCCGGAATTATCGAAATGGCGCGCCAGACCGGCCTGCCGATCATCCCGTATCTGCCGCTTGCGCGTCGTTACTGGTCTTTCCGGAGCTGGGACCGGTTCCGCTTGCCGAAACCGTTCACGCGTATCGATGTGCACTACGGTGCGCCGATTTTTGTGCCTGCCGAGCTTGATGAAGCGCAGTTCGCCCAGTTCCAGCGCGAGGTGGGCGACGCGATTGACGCGCTGGAAGCTGCCCATGATCCAAAGGCTTCGGCGCGGGTGACGGCGGCGCGTCCCAGTGCGGCCGGCGAACTCTGAGCTGATTCCGGCCTAAACTTCTGCCGTCGCCAAGCGAAGGAAATACTGAAGCCACTCATTCGGCCTGGGCTTGCACGAAAACCGGCCCGGTCTTGGTGATGTGAATAGATCGGTGTTTCCGTAAGGGAGAAGTCATGCGGGGAAGAAGGATCATCGTGCGGGGCCTGACGTGGGTCGCAGCGTTCGTGGCCGTCGGTCTGCTGGTCATGGTCATAAAGACCATCCAGCTACGCGCGGACTACCATCCCGGGACGGCGCCGCCGCCGCCGGAAATCGACACCGCCGCGGTTCGACATCTTGCCGAAGCCGTGCGCATACCCACCGTGTCACTGGATTCCGAGGGGGGCGCGGCCGAGCACTTTCAGCGATTGCATGCGCTGATGCGCAGTCATTTTCCGCGCGTGTTCGAAGAGCTGACGGTAGAGATCGTCTCCGGCCACAGCCTGCTGCTGACCTGGACCGGGCAGGAGAGCGCCGACGCTCCCATCATCCTGCTGGGCCACCTGGATGTGGTTCCCGTCGAGACTGGCACCGACAAGGACTGGACGCACCCGCCGTTTTCCGGCCGGGCGGCGGACGGTTACATCTGGGGCCGGGGCAGCCTGGATGACAAGGCGAGTGTCTGGGCGCAGCTTGAGGCAATCGAGCGATTGCTCGGCCGTGGCTTCACGCCACCGCAAACCATCTATTTCGCCTTCGGACATGACGAGGAAACCGGCGGCACACGGGGTGCGTTGCAAATCGCCGCGCTGCTGAAAGACCGGGGTGTTCGGGCGGCCTTCACCCTGGACGAGGGTGGCGCCATCACGCGCGGCCTGATCGGTGGAGTCGATGTTCCGGTCGCGACGGTAATGGTCGGGGAGAAGGGTTATGTATCGCTGCAGCTCACGGCGAAGGGCGATGGCGGGCACAGCTCGACACCCTCACGGAACAGCGCCATTGGGCGCCTCGCACGCGGCCTTGCACGTCTGGACACGCAGCCGTTGCCCGCGCAGTTGATCGAGCCGGTGGGTACGATGCTTGACCAGTTGGCGCCGCATATGGGGTGGCTGAATCGGTTTTTCATCGCCAATCGCTGGCTGTTCGAACCCCTGCTGCTGGACAGTCTGGCGTCGAGCCGGACGACGAACGCACTCATCCGAACCACGACCGCGCCAACCATGCTGCGCGCGGGGGTCAAGGACAACGTGCTGCCATCGACGGCCAGCGCCACCGTCAACTTCCGCATTCTGCCGGGGCAGACCATTGAATCGGTCACCGACGCGGTCCGTGGACTGATCGATGACCCCGCTGTGACCATCGAGCCCATCGACGTCTTTGGTAGCAATCCGCCGCCACTATCCGATGCTTCGTCCGCGGCTTTCATGAGAATTCGGGCGGCCATTCACCGCAGCTTTCCCGAAGCGGTGGTGGCCAGCGGGATTATTCTCGCCACCACCGACAATCGCCATTACGCGGCCGTGCGCGACAATGCCTATTACTTCGCGCCCTTCGAGTACACGGCAGATGTTGCAGAGCGAATCCACGGCATTAACGAGCGAATCGCGGTGCCCGAATATCTTCGAATGATCAATTTTTACGAAACGCTGCTGATGGAAGAGACGGTCGAAAACTAAACCATCGCGTCGCCAGGAAGCGTCTATCTATCTGAACTGTTGAGACTTGACCGATGGAATTACAGAGAAATGCTGGTGCAGTGCATTCGTGGTCATTTCTTTGTAAACACGCTATGCGATACGCTTCGGTCTACACGCTGCCAGCGCCTCTCGAGTAAAACCGGCTTTGCCTGGACGATGGGTCTGATCAGTGGCTTTCAACCACAGATGATTCATGACCGACGCCGTGCCCGATACAACCCGGTTGCAGGAAGCCTCGGCTCAGCTAGCCGCCCTGGCCGAGCCCGCGCGATTGAGCATCTATCGTCATCTGGTACGTCACGCGCCCGACGGGTTGTGTGTCGGGGAGCTGATCCCAGAGATCGGACTGAGCCAGCCAACGCTGTCGTTCCATCTCAAAACCCTGCGCCAGGTCGGTCTGGTCACGCGCCGCAAGTCGGGGCGGCATGTGTTCTACGCGCCGGAATTTCGCGCCATGCACGAATTGATGCGATTTCTGACGGAACATTGCTGCGCTGGCGACGCCGATTTGCAGCAGCCAAACAACCCTTGCGCGGGCGGCGTCGCCTGAACATGTTCGCAGGCCCGGCTTGAGTGCTGGCGGCTGGATCGGCATAACAGAATCATGAGCCACGATCACCCGAACCATCACCATGATCACGGATCGCATGGCGCAGGCCGCACACTGTGGGTGGCACTTGCGCTCACGCTGGGTTTCGCCGCCGTGGAGGCCGTGGCCGGCTGGTGGGCGGGCTCGCTTGCACTGCTGGGCGACGCCGGTCACATGCTCACCGATGCCGCTGCGCTCGGCATCGGCGCGGTGGCGGCGCGGCTGTCGGCGCTGGGACCCACGCGGCGGCTGAGTTATGGCTGGAAGCGTGCCGAGCTGGTCGGTGCGCTGGTCAATGTCCTGTTCATGTATGCGGTTGTAGTACTGGTGGCCTGGTCAGCATTGCGGCGCCTGGGCAATCCAGTGGACGTGGATGCGTCGGCCGTGATTCTTGTCGGCTCGCTGGGTCTTGGCATCAACTTGTTGGTGGCCTGGCTACTTCATCGCGGCGAGCAAACCCTGAACACACAGGGCGCGCTACTGCATGTCATGGGTGATCTGCTGGGCTCGCTGGCTGCTGTTACGGCGGGTGTGATCATCTGGTCAACCGGGTGGCTGCCCATTGATCCGCTGCTCTCGTTATTCGTCTGCGCCTTGATCGTCGTATCGTCGACCCGTTTGTTGCTCAATGCGCTGAACGTGGTCATGGCCGGCGTGCCCCGCGGGCTGGATCTCGCTGAGATCCAGGCCGCCATGCAAGACGCCCACCCGTCGATTGCCGATGTGCACCATGTCCACGTCTGGTCGGTGTCCTCGGAGACCATCGCCTTGTCGGCGCATGTAGAGATGCAGACGATGAATGACTGGCCGGCGGTCCTTGCTGCCATCCGTCACCGGTTGCACCAAGCCTTCGATATCGATCACCCGACCCTGCAGCCAGAGGTTGCGGCGGTCGACCGGGACTGCGCCAGGTGTTGAGCTCAGCGTGACCCAGCCCGGACGGGCTCGATTCAGTTATCTCGCGGCCGGTTGGTGATCCACAGGCACTGGTACGGCGACAGCTCGAGCTCGCTCCAGACATCGGGCATGGCCTGGTCCGAGATCAGGTCATACCACTGTTCGTTGCGCATGAGATTCAGATCCGCGAGGGCGAATCGTTGCGGCTCGGGCGTGAGATTGTTCACGCAAAAGATGCACTGATCCCGGCTGCGGCTTTGCCGCCAGAAGGCGAACAAGCCGTCGCGCAGCTGCAGGGTGAACTGGGTTGCGTTGGGGTGAAATGCCGGCTGGAGTCGCCGCACCGCGAGCAGATGCGACATCCTCGCAAACGCCTGTGCGTGGGAGCTCTCCGGATCGTCCAGCGCTGATTCCAGGGTTTGCCGGTCCCATCGGGCCCGGTTGATCGACCGACTTCGCCCGGTTTTCTCGACGCTTGCAAGGTCGTTGCCGGTGCCGAGCAGGCTATGGATATAAATGCCGGGGATCCCCTCCAGCGCCAGCATGACGGCATGCGCGCAGATGAAGCGTTCCAGCTGCCATTGATCCTCGCCGTCCACCGTACCGCGACAGGCATCCCACAACGCGATATTGATTTCGTAGGGCTTTTGCTCGCCGCCGGCTACCGTTCGCCAGGACACCAGACCGCCAAATGACTGCATCGCCGCGACCATGGCGTCGCGTTCATTGTCGTCCAGCAAGCCCTCGACCGGACGCAGGCCGATCCCGTCATGCGAGGCGAGAAAATTGAAGTAGGTCGTGCCGTCGCGGGCCGGCGGCATGCTCATCATCCAGGCTCGCAAATGACGGCTGTTGCCGGTGCACAGCGCATGCAGCAGCAGTGGCGGCAGCGAAAAGTTGTAGATCAGATGCGCTTCGTTGGCATTACCGAAATAGGCCAGGTTCTCGAAGATCGGAACATTGGTCTCGGTAATGATCCAGGCGTCCGGTGCAGCATGTTCGACCAGAGTGCGAATGAGACGAACCACCTCGTGGGCACCGGCCAGATTGAGACAGGACGTGCCGTCTTCCTTCCAGACGTAGCCCACGGCGTCGAGCCGGAAGGCCGTCACCCCGCGATCCAGGTAGTGCCGGAACAGACGAATGATCTCGAGCATCAATTCCGGATTGGCGAAATCCAGATCGATCTGGTCGTGCCCAAAGGTGCACCAGACATGGCGGGTGCCGTTTTTGGTTTCCACCGGCCGCAGCAGTGGGGACGTACGTGGCCGCGCAACTGCGCTCAGGTCCTTTTCCGGGTCGGCCTCGACAAAATAGCCGTCGCCGGGCGCGAGACCCGCCTGATAATTCTTGAACCACTGGTGCGAGGCCGAGCAGTGGTTGATCACGCAATCGCCCATCACCCGGAAATCCTGGCTGATCTGCCGGATGTCATCCCAATCCCCCAGTTCCGGGTGAACGACGCCATAGTCGGAGACGGCGAAGCCGTCGTCCGATGTCCACGGGTAGAAGGGCAGGATATGGACGGAGGAGACCGTATCGCGCAGGCGATGGCGCATGAACGCCGCAAGGCTGTCCAGCGGATGCTCGTCGGGCGATGTCACCGTATCGCCGTAGGTGATCACCACCGAATCGGCTTCGCTCCACAGGTTGCGGCGCGATTCCGGCGTCGGCGTTTCCGGGTCCAGCCGCATGGCCGCGATGCAGGCCTCAACCAGCGCCCCGGTGTCCTGGTCGGGGTAGAGCAGGCGAATGTGATCATGGAGGCGGTCGCGCAGCCGCCAGGGTGAAGGTTCAGCCATAGTCCCGATGGTCCGCTTCGATGGCGTCCGACAGTTGATCCAGCACATCCGGCATGGCCGATCGGACCCGGCTCCAGCTCGGAATGAATGGCGTCTCCATCGGATTTTTCAGAAAGATTTCACCGGCTTTGACGATATTCTTCGCAAATAACTCCACGGCTTGTTCCTCCCGGTGGTTGTCGAAACTCAGACCGTTGACCCGTGCGTCGGCCGCGTAGGTGCTGACGAAATCCAGCGCCACCCGGTAATACGTCGCCTTGATCGAACGAAAGCTCTCGGTGGTGAACACCACGCCATTGGTCGCGAGCTTGCGATAGATGGCCTTGATGATGTCGATGGACATCTTGGCCAGCCCGCCGCTGTCGTCGTGGGCGGACAGCGCCTTGTGCTTGTGATCGTACTGATCGGCAATGTCGATCTGACATAGCCGGTTGGTCGAGTAGTTCCGGTACATCTCGGACAGCACCCCGATTTCCAGGCCCCAATCCGTTGGAATTCGCAAATCGGAGACCACCCCGGTCCTCAGCGAGAATTCCCCAGCCAGCGCGTAGCGAAAACTGTCGAGGTAGTCGAGGTATTCCAGCGGGCCAAAGATCTTGCGCAGCGTGCGGATCAACGGCGTGAGCAGTAAGCGGCACACCCGGCCGTTCAGACGCTCCTGACCAACCCGCGCGTAGTAACCCTTGCAGAACTCATAGCTGAAATTGTTGTTCGCCACCGGGTAGAGCAGGCGGGCCAGCATGTTGCGGTCGTAGCCGAGAATGTCGCAGTCATGCAGCGCCACGGCCCCGGTGTAGGTCTCGCCATGGGTCAGAATGTAGCCCAGCGAATACCAGACGTTGCAGCCCTTACCGCGGGCTTCCGGCGCGAGCAGTTCGGAGCGCAGGCGTTCGTCCAGTGCCTGCAGCCGTGGCCCGTCGTTCCAGATGACCCGCGTGTTCTGGGGCAGCTGCGCGAAGAACTGACGCGCGGCGCGGTACTCGGCCTCATCCGCACCGTCCAGACCGACCACGATCTGGCTCAGATAGGGCACCTTGGCGATCTCCGAGACGATGGTCTGCAGCGCAGGTCGCGACAGCTCGTCGATCAGGCAGGGCAGCACCAGCGAAAGCGGTCGGGTTTGCGAGAACCGCAGCAGTTCACTCTCGATTTCATCAATCGGCCGTTGCCGGAGTTGATGCAGCGTCGTGATGACGCCGTTCTGGAAAAAATCACTCATAACGGTTGCGCGAACGCCGTGGGGGCGTCGCCGTGGTCTCCAATACAGATATTGATGGCGGCATTGACGCCTTCGGTCCAGCCGTCAGGCGCGAGGGCCTGCGTCCGGAACGTTCGAACTCGGGCTGTCGTCGAGGGTGCCGGGCCGCGGGGCGAGCGGACCCAGACCCCGATATGCGCAGCGTTGATCAGGGCTTCGTCATTGCCAGCATCGCCCAGGGCGATCACCGGCACTTCCGACAGGCCAACCGCGTCCAGCAAGGCCTTGGCGGCGAGTCCCTTGTCGGTGGGGCCGAGCACGTGGACAAACCGTCCGCCGCGCAGACAGCGCAGGCCAGCGGCTTCGACGGCTGTCTCGAAGGCATCAAGCGCCGCATCCGAATCCTGCCAGTGCAAGGGTTCGGAGTAGCCGCGGTTTGCTGCCTGCCGTGCGTCGTCCAACGACAGGCCGGTCAACTCGGCAATGCCCGCGATCGGCATCTCGTTGAACGCGACAAATCGCGCACCGGTGGATTGTCGTAATGCCGGCAAGGCATCGAGTATCTGAGCGCGTTCGGCGCCGAAACGCAGCGCGCCCGATTCCGGCGCGGCCGCACGCCACGGAGACTGTTCAGGAATGATCGCGGCACTACCGTTCTCCACAATGCAGGCCCAACGCAGCGACAGCCGCTCCATCAGGCCAAGGGTTTCTGCCGCGGTTTTGCTGGTGGTTGGGACCACCGGAATGCCCAGCTTCTCGCAACGTGAGAGACCGGCCAGCGCGCCGGCAATGCTGTAATCGTGGTGCCCGAGCAGGGTGCCGTCGAGGTCGGTGAAAACAACGGCCTGCGGCTGCGATGTTGTCACGAACGCACGTCCACCTGCTCAAAGCTATGGTCCTGAGCGATCCTGATCAGTGCATCACAGCGATCCGGCAAGGTCGCAAGGGCTCGTCGGGTCAGGCGTTCGTAGTGGCTGATGAAGCGCTGCAGCGCCTCCGGCGACATCGGCTGCGCGCCGTCGACCTGTCGGGCGTTTTCCTGCTCCTGCTGACCGCGCCACTGCTGAACCTGTTCGAAATCGGGCACCTGCAGAAAAACCAGCCGGTCCAAACGGGCGAACAGATCAGCGTAGGGGCCGAGTAACTCACGCTCGATGTACGTGCGCCAGAGGCCTTCTGCGTCCTCGGATGCCTCCAGCGCGTTGATGGGCGCGCCATCCTCGTCGGCGTCCACTGGACCAACGCCAAGACACCAGCCTTCGAACAACACGATGTCGATCGGACCCTGCACCCGGTGCCAGTCCGAAATCGGGGCGCGGTCATCAATCGCCTTCACGAATCGCGGGATTGCTACTTCGCTTTCACTGTCGGTTGCGAGCAGGGTTTTGATCAGCGCCAGTCCCAGCATCGCGTCGTGCGTACCCGGAACGCCGCGGGTGACGAACAGCGGGTGAACGCGCTTGCTCAGGCCGAGTCGAGCGGAATGCGTGAGGTAGAGGTCATCGAGGCTCAGAATGCAGCCACGCAAACCATGGCGGGCGGCCAATGCATCAAGAAGGTGCGACGCCAGAGTCGACTTGCCCGTTCCCTGTGCGCCGCTGAGGCCGATGACCGTGGCGCCGTCGCGATGCCACCGCGCGATGGCGGTACATAACGAGTCCACCGCCGCATCGTATGCGGGCGTGACAAACCCCTGATCGCGTTGGGCCGGGCTGTGCTTCACGGTGTTTCCTTTGCAAGCGGCGAGCCAATACAGTGCGGTGACGGTCGATCATGAACGCACGGACAACAGGAGCGCAGCCAACTCAATGCCGAGCAGACTCTACAAGCATCCTCGCTTGTTCAAAACCTTTCTTAACGTCTATCCGCCGTACTGGGGAACCGGCATCCGGGTCACGGCGCTGGCCGCGGATTTTTCGCGCATGGATGTACGCATGGACCTGCGCTGGTACAACCGCAACGCCTTCGGCACACAGTTTGGCGGCAGTCTTTACTCCATGTGCGATCCACATTGGGTGCTACTCCTCGTCGGGCGGCTAGGGCCGGGCTACGAGGTATGGGACAAGGCTGCGAGCGTCGAATTCCTCAAGCCCGGTCGCGGGGCAGTATTCGCAAGCTTCGAGTGGAGCCAAGGGCAGGTGGACGACATTCGCAGTGCACTGGCCGACGGGGCGCGCTCCGTGCACCCGGAGCGCACCGTCGACATTACCGACTCAGGCGGCCGGCGCATCGCCCGTGTACACAAGACGCTGTATGTCCGGCACCGACGCGATAAACCGCCGCCCGGCTACTGACTGGCGGCAGCCTTGAGCTGGCGCCGTTCACGGTTCAGGCCGATGTAGAGGCTCACACACATCAGCAACAGCAACACCACAAACGGCAAGCCCGTGGAGATGGCGCCTGCCTGCAGTGCGTCGAGCGCCTGCTTGCCTCCGCCAAACAGCAAGGCGCCGGCGATCATGCCTTCCATGACTGCCCAGAACACGCGCTGGGCAATGGGGGCATCCAACTTGCCGCCTGCGGTGATGCTATCGATGACCAGGGAACCCGAATCGGACGACGTGACGAAAAACACCAACACCAGCACGATTGCGACACACGATGTGACCAACGTCCAAGGCAGTTGATCCAGCATATGGAATAGCGACAGCGACACCGTGTCGATTCCGTCGGCCAGGGCGCCTGTCCCGTTTGCAGCCTGCTCCAAGCCGTTGGCACCGAACGCCGCCATCCACAGCACCGTGACGGCCGTCGGCACCAGCAAAACAGCGGTGACGAACTCGCGAACGGTTCGTCCACGCGACACCCGCGCGATGAACATGCCCACGAATGGTGACCAGGACACCCACCAGGCCCAATAGAACACGGTCCATCCGTGTAGCCAGGATTCGTCCTCTCGGCCGATCCAGTTGGACAGCGGCACAATATTCGTCGCGTAAGCGCTAGCCGTGGTCAGAATGTCACCGAAGATGCCGAACCCGGAGCCAACGGCCACGACAAAAGCCAACAGGATGATCGCAAGCGTCATGTTCAGATTGCTCAGCAGCTTGACCCCACCCTCAAGCCCCCGGATCACCGACATCACCGCTACGGCGGTCACGCCGGTGATGATGGCAATCTGGGTGTTGAGCGTCGCCGGGATGTCGAACAGAAAATTGAGCCCGCTCGCGGCCTGCTTGGCACCCAGGCCCAGCGACGTGGCGAGCCCGAAGATGGTCGCCAACACCGCCATGGTGTCGATGATATGTCCGGGCCAGCCCCAGCAGCGTTCGCCCAGCAGGGGATAAAACGCTGAACGGATGGTCAGCGGCATGTTCTGGTTGTAGGCGAAAAACGCCAACGACAAGCCAACCAGAGCGTAGATCGCCCAGGGGTGCAAACCCCAGTGGTACATCGTCGCACCCAGCGATTTACGGACGGCTTCGGGCGTGCCGGCCTCCACGTTCAGGGGCGTGCCGTACCAGTCGGTGTAGTAGGCCAGCGGTTCCGCGACGCTCCAGAACATCAGCCCGATGCCCATGCCTGCCGCGAACAGCATCGCAAACCAGGAGAGCGTGGAAAATTCCGGTGTCGCATCAGCCCCGCCCAGGCGAATTCTGCCGACCGGAAGGATCACCAGGGCCAGGCAGAACAACACGAAGAGATTGCCGCTCACCATGAACAGCCAATCAAAGTTGTTGATGGCAAATGCCTTGGCAGCGCTGAGCGCCACGGAGGCGGGCTCGGGGAACATGATGGTCCCGATCACGAACAGCACGACCAGAACGGCGCTGATGAAGAACACCGGGTTGTGCATGTCCAGTCCGAGAAACTGCACGTTGTTTTCGCCGATCGAATGCTCGGTGTCGTAGGTTGAAACATCTGACATTGCGATTTCTCCTGTCGCGATGGGCGGTGGGATGATCGCTATCGCCTCAGGGGCGAGAACGTGCGGCAGGTGCCGCGGTCAGCCGGTGAGTGGCTAGAGATAGAAATCCATGGACAGGTAGACAGCATCGAAGTCGCCTTCGCCAACCTGTCCGTTTCGGTCGACAAAACCTGTTTGGCCGAGGTACTCGACGTAAATCCAGCCGGGCCCGTAGTCGTAGCTGACGCCCGGGCTGTACGAGTAGACGGTGTCTGTGGTCGATCCCGCCGTGTCGGGCAGTGCGGCATGCGCGTCCAGATACCAGAACCACGGGCCGCGCTCGTAACCCAGCTCGAAACCCGCACGCTGATTGGCGATCTCGCGGGGCAACGCTGGTTCGCTGGCCAGATAGGTATCCGGCAACTCGCGCTGCGTGTCGATGAATTCTGCTTTGACGTAAAACGCGTCGAACTTGCCGTGATAGTGAAGCGCCAGCGCATGATGCCGGCCATCGACCGCTTGCTCCATCATCGGTACCAGCGCCTGCAGCCGACCCGCCTGCACGGACAGGGACAGCGTCTGGTGTTCAGTCAGCGGCCAATCAACGTTACCGACTACGGTCTGCACTTTGCGATATGTCGTCGAAGAACCCCAGTGGCCGTTATCGTCCACCGTGTCGGTGCTGGTTTCGCCCCAGTCGTCAGCATGGAAGTACGCGAGTTGGTAACCGATGGGAGTGGCCGATACGAGCTTCACTCCCACGTCCATTTGATCGCCATAGCCGGCCTGCAACCCGTCTCCGGGCCAGAAATTCACGGTTTTCCAGGCAAATGGCACCTGGCTCTTGCCCACAATCAGCTGGTGAGCCGGGGTCAGCGCAAAGCCGACCCAGGCCTTGTGCAAGGCGAAGGTATCCCCGGTGGAATTGTTGGCGGTGTCGGTGAAGCTGCCAGGGCCGATGCGTAGCTCGGCCGAATAGCTCCAGCCCTCATCCGTCTCATCCGCTGCGCCGTCGGCGTAGATGATGAGCGCTTCATCGGCAACATCACCGAACGTCTCGTCATCTCGATTGTCATCGAGTACGTAACGATAGTTTGCCCACACGCCCGCACCTAGCGACGAGTCTGCGCCACTGATCGCGGGTGAGAGCACAGCACCGATACTGATCGCGCTCAGCCAAATCCGTTTCATGTCCGCTCCCTGGACCCATGTCGCTTACCGCGCAAGACCACCGCGGGTAGCCGGAAAGGGCCAAAATGCATTCATTCCATTGAGCGACGACCCTACCCAATCAATCCCAGGAGTGCGAATACGCATAGGGTAGGGCTAGCGAAGGAGATTCAATATGGAAGACTGGGTACAACGTGCCCTGGCGAAATGGCCCAATGTTCCGCACCTGTACGGGTGGATCCATCTGGACCGTCGAGGGCAGTGGTTTCTGCAAGGCGAGCGTGTGGACCGACCGAAGCTCATCGACATGATGCGATTCAACTATGCGGCCGACGATCGAGGCTGCTGGTTCTTTCAGAATGGTCCGCAACGAGGCTACGTGACGCTGGCATACACACCGCTGGTGTTTCGTGTGCAGCCGGGCGGCGATTTGATCGCCCACACGGACCAAACCCCCATGCAGATCCGCCAGTGCTGCCTGGATAGCGATGGCAGTGTCGTGCTGGACACGGACCTGGGCGCAGGCTGCTTGGATGGCGAAGACCTGCCCTGGGTGTTGGAACACCTGGACGTGCAGGGTGGGGGCTCGGTTGAGTCTGCCGTAGACGCGGCACTTGGGCTGCCGTCTGGCTCGCAGACCACCCTGCGCCTGGACTGGCGTGACAGGTCGATCGCGGTGATGCGCCTGGATGCCAACGCAATGCCGACAAGCCTCGGCTTTGAACGGGAACCGCAGCCACCCGAAGCCGGCGCCTGAATAAAAGAAGGGCCGGCAAAACCGGCCCTTCTAATTGCGGATGCGGTGAACTAGCCGCGGCGCGAACGCCGGGCCCGGATGAGCAGTCCGGCGAGCATCAGCATCGTCAACAGATCCAGTACCGCGAGACTGCCACCGCCCGAGACGCCGCCGGCTGAGCCGCCAGGGTCGGTGGGATCAACCGGGTCCGTCGGATCGGTCGGGTCGGTCGGGTCGACCACACCCGCTTTGCAGCTAAAGGTCTGGACTTCGTCCACATACCAGCCGAGGTTGCCGTTGCAGCCATCCTGACCGAAATCCCAGCGGAACACGACGGCATCGCCGGCAGCCGCCAGCGCCGACAAGTCGACGATGCTCGTGCCCCAGCTTCCGGTCGCCAGCCCCTGGTCCGAACCAAACCAGGCCAGCTCGCCGGCCTTGGGGTTGGTGTTGGTGGTGGCCGCTTCCAGCGCGGCGCCATGCGGGTTGTGCAGGAACGCGTTGGCCGGGACCACGGCAAAGTCGGCTCCGTTGACGCTGTACATGAGGTTGCCGCCGTCGTACTCGGCTTCCGTTTGCACGTAGTGATCGAACGACAGGTAGGCGTTGTCTTCGTCGACCGTCACGGCCGGCGCATCCAGCGTGAAGTTGCCGGAGATATCACCGCCAGCCGCACAAGTACCGTCCAGCGAATCCAGCGCGAAGGCCGCAAAACCGGAATGAGCCTCCGGAACGTCAGCGCTGACCTCCCAGTTCGTGCCCGGCCACGAATCGCCGGTGCCGTTGCTGGCGATCGACCAGCCCGCGGGCAGGGCGCCGGATTCCCAGTCTTCCGAGAAGGCGGTGACAGGGCCGCTGCCTTCCTCACAAACGGATGGCGTTTCGGCTTCGGGCGCAAGCACCGGCAAGTAGCCACATTTCTCGGTGGGATCCTGCCGCATCTCCACTGCCAGCATCGCTGCAGCCACGGCGTCGCAATCAGCGGCGGCGATGACCTGATCCGACGGGTCGCCGAATACATCGGTGAGCGGCTGACCGATCAGATCCGCACAGGACTGCTCCAACGCGTCGGCGTGCTGGGCAAAGTTGGTGGTCGGCGTCTGGTAGACCGTCATGGCGCGGAAGTAGATGTTCGCGGCCTTGATCATGCCAATGCTGGGAATATCCACGCCGTTGAAGCTCTTGCCATCAACCAGCATGGCGAAGGCATGGTTGGGCACGCCGGAGTTGGTGTGCACACCGCCGCCATCGGAGGTGCCGCAGAAGTAATTCTCCGAGGTGATCACGCTGCCGGGCGAAGGTGACGGGAATCCGTCCGGGTCCCACATGTCCCGAAGCAGCAATGCAGCGGCAACCTCGCTCAGATCTTCGCCGAGCACCCAGCGGCTGCCCCGGTTCTCGTAGTACTCGCCTTCGGTGAGGGTGACGCCCAGCGGGCCTTCCAGGCCGTTCACCAGATCGTACATTTCACCGAAAATGTCCGAATAAGCTTCATTCAGGGCGCCGGACTGATACTGATAGATCAGTCCATGGGTGTATTCGGTGTAGCCGTGGCTCCATTCGTGGCTGACGATGTCGTCGGCATCAAAGCCAGGGCAGTAGTTTGTTGACTGCCCATCCCAATAGGCGTTGGGACAGTTCTCGTTGACCAGATAAACGCTGAACTGGATCTGATCTTCCGGAGCGGTGTCGCCATCGTCGTAGCCTTCGCGGCCAAACAGATTGCGATAGAGGTCGTAGGTGCCACCCGCGTAGATATAAAGGTTGTTGAGCGGGGTATTTGGCGTACGGTCCGAACCGGTGACATCGCCCGCGAATTCCGGATCTGCCGGCGCCAGCGCACTGCCTTCGGTGACCACCGCAGGCACATCGATGGTGGGCGTGTGAATCGATCGATTCAGCGTGTGCTGAATATTGTTGATCCGATTGAGCACGGCACCCGTGGTGGCATCAATGAACAGCTGCTCCCGAACCGGGTCGGCCGGACGGCGGTAGCTGTCGACGACATTCACCTCGTAGGCCAGCCGATTCTCGCCGGGCACGCCCTTCAGCAAGCCCATCGGATAGACGACGAGGCGACTCGCCTCGATCACGGGATCGGCGCCGGGGTGGAACTTGCGCGTCATCGCCTTGGCGGTGGCCGCGACCTCGGTAGATGACTTGTGCGGCGTCATCGCCAAGCTGTCCAGCCCTTCGACGAACACACCGTTCAGCCCCAGCGCGCCTGCCTCGCTCAGATGCACCACCGTACGCGCACCAAAAACGGGCACGCCCTGATGGCGCTGATCCAGATGCACATGCGTGCGTCCGGCTCGGTCGGTAAACACGCGCTGTAGCGCCAGCTGCTCGGTCGGCGTCTGAACGCCGATCAGCGCGCCGTATTCGGCCAGAAACTCGGTGGCGCGATCCAAAGGCGAGCGCGCGGCATCAAGCGTCATCAAAACACGCTGATCGGGCGTCGAAACCGCGAAATACCGCTCATTGGGTCGCGCCGTGCTGACCAGCGAACCCTGGGTCGCTGCATCCAGCTTGGCGAGAAGATGGTGCTTGGTTGCGGCAGCGGCCGGTTGGCCTGCTGCCATCATCACAGCTGCCGCTACCAGCGACGCGATGCGAGGTGCTTTCATGGATGTCCTCTTGGTCCATGGCCCTGACAGGAAATGCTATGCACCAGTGTCGGCCGTGGACGGTTTAGATTGAGCCAAGTCGGGGATCGCGGACGCCAATCGGCACCGCCGGACCACCCGGAACGGCGACAGCATAAGCACAGATCGCGCCGATGCGGGACTTTTGTCCCGATCCTGCCGCTAACTGGTATAAATATCCCATGTCGTCGGTGCGATTATCGCACTGGATATTGATTCCGGTGCGGCCCGTCTCGGGTTCATCGGCGGGATTGCTGGCCACGGCCGCGGGAGTTTTAGCCCTCGGATGGCATGGCGTTTGTATCCCGTGTTGCCAACGTGAGGAAGCGGCAACTGCTTCGCTCTGTTCGAACGTACATTCTGGGGAATACAACATGAAACCAATATTCGTGGCGACACCGGTCGCGGCGATTGCTGCGGCTATGGCCGTCAGCATGCTGGGATGGCGAGATACGCCGGACGCCGACTGCGCGCCGGGGTTTTCGCCCGTCGACCCGGTGGCCTACGCCCGTGAATTCCGTCCTGATCTGAATAAGGGCCAAATTGACGAGTTGCGGCGACAGTATGGCGATACCGCTTGCCTGAATCAGAAGCACCCGGAGCCGTTCACAGAAGTCCAGCAGGCGATGCAGGCTCGCTCGCCGGGTGTTGGACTGGTGGAACCAGGCTCCGTGCGCGCCGCGCTCGAGGCCAAGAACGCGATGCTGGAACGCAAGGCGATCGCAGGCGCCGATGGTCTCTGGGAGGAGTACGGGACCGGGGTGCTGATCACCAGCGATCCGCGCTACGGCACCTCGGGGCAGGGGATTCCCAGTTCCATGGGCCGCGTGGACAGTTTCGCCTACGACCCGGAAAACATTCGGCTGTTCGCGCTGATCGGCACCGGCGGGCTGTGGATGAGCGATACCGATTCGGTCGAAACCCTGGGAGATTTCTGGGTGCCGATCGGCGACACCATGCCCACGCTGGTGAACGGCGCCGTGGAATGGGTGGCGCCCAAGGGCGATCGGCCCGGGCGCCTGGTCGTCGTGTCCGGGGAACACGTCATGGGCGGCTCCACCTACATGGGGCTGGGCGCGTTCTGGTCGGATGACCTGGGCGTGACATGGAATCAATCGACCGGCGTGCCCGATGGCGCGATGGGCTTCGAGGTCGCCGTTGATCCAACCAACACCGATGAGGTGTATGTCGCGACGTCGATGGGTCTCTACAAGTCGTTGGACGCAGGATCCAGCTTCACCAATGTCAACCTGCCGGTCTCGGCTGAATGTGCTGGCGCTGTGGGTTATGGCGCCTGCCAGTTCGCGAATTTCGTCACCGATGTGGTCGTCAAGGAGCCTGGGGGCATCACTGACGAGGCAGGCGGGGAAGTGCTCGCCGCGGTTGGCTACCGCGCCGGCAAAGCCGTGTTTCCGGATGGGACGATCCATTCGCCGGGCAACGGCCTTTATCGTTCGGATTCCGGTGATCCGGATACGTTCGTGCGCCTGGATGTCTCCGGCGATGGCTTGACCAATATCGGGTTCACCACGGAAGAACGTATCGGGCGAACCGAGCTGGGTATCGCCACGGGACCTGAGCAGGATCACAACGTCGTCTACGCCATCGTGGGTGACGCCGTGCTGTTCAACGGCGGCGTGCAGGGGATCGATGTGCCGGACGACGGCACCGGAAACACGGGGGTCGGTCTGAACTCCACCTCAATCAATGGCGTGTACGTATCGACCGATTTCGGTGATAGCTGGATGCGTCTGGCCGACGATATCGAGATCGCCGCCAACCCGGCCAGCGGTTCCGGGTTGTCCGTCGTCGGCGCCGCCCTGTTCAATGGCCCCGGGGTTCAGGCTTGGTACAACCTGTGGGTTGCCCCCGACCCGACGCGCGCCGACCTGCTCGGTGGTGTGCCCACGCGACTGACCTTCGGGCTTGAGGAGGTTTGGCAATCCCGGACCACGACCGGGGTCGGGCAGGACGGTCTGGCGCAGGTCGGACCCAACGACTACAACGTCGTCGGCGTGTACTACGCCGGTGAATCCTGCCAGCTGCTCACTACGGGCGTGCCGGCCTGTCCGACCAACTCCGAGTTGATCACCGACACCACCACCCATCCGGACCAGCATGACGGTATGTGGATTCCGACCGGTGACGGCGGAGTGTGCCTGTTTGCCGGGAACGACGGCGGCGTGTTCCGCCAATGCGTTGGTGCGGGCGAGGAGATCAACAACAACGGCTGGGCGCAAGGCCACAACGAGGGCTTTTACACCTTGCTGCCGTATGGGCTCGCCGTGGCGAAAGACGGTCGCGTCTACTTCGGCCTGCAGGACAACGGTTCCGGCCACATCGAGGGTGATACCCGCGAGATGTATCAGTCCCTGGGTGGTGACGGCTTCTTTGCCGCGGTCGACCCTGACGACAGCAACTACGCCTATCTGACCACGCAGAATGGCGGTCTGAACGTCACTCTTGATGGCGGTTTGAGCCTGTCCAGCGTCAGCTCCGGTGCCGCGGACGTGATGTTCGCGAATTACTTCACGATGAACGAGACCAATGCCGAGCATGTGATGACCGGCGGCTCAAACATCGTGGAGACGCTGCAGGGCCGAACAACCAACAACTGGACAGAGGTCTTCACCTTGGGCACCTCCGACACCGGGGGGCTGAGGCAGATGTCCACCATCCACCTGCGGGACGAAGCGGCCTACGTCGGTTTCTGCGGCGTCTGCGACATCCTCAATCGCTGGGATCTGGGCTTCCAGAACGGCATCGCGACCAATGTCGGTGGCGATCTGCCGCCGAATCCAGGTTCATCCGACGGATGGCATATCGCGACGGCCGCCGGGTTGCCGAACCGCTACATCACCGCCATCGAGCAGGACCCCGAAGACGTCAATACCATCTACGTGACCCTGGGCGGCTACTCCGGTCGTGACTGGGTGCCACCGGGTTCGTATCTGGATACGAATGACGGGCTGGGCACCGGTAACGTGTTCAAGTCCACCGACGCTGGGGAAAGCTTTATCGATATCTCGGGCAACCTCCCCGACTTGCAGGTGAATACGGTCTTGCTGCACGACGGGCAGCTGCTGATCGGCACCGATCTGGGCGCGTTCATCTCCTCGGACACGGACGGCTCCGAGTGGGGCGTGCTGGGGGGCGGCTCGCTGCCTAATGTCGTGGTCACGCAGATCGTGCAGGACCCCGGCGACCCAATGAGGGTGTTTGCGTCCACGTTCGGCCGCCATATCTGGAGCTACAGCTTCGAGGAGGCAGGCGTGACGCCGACGCCCACGCCAGCCGCGACCGGCAAGGGCGGTATGCTCGGCGTCTGGTTGCTGGGTCCGCTGGGCTTGCTGGCGGCACTGCGTCGTCGCGCCCGGTTGGCCGCACGCGAGAATCCCGGGCTAGTCGCCGGTATGTAACCTCGGCTTGATCGGGCTGGGGGGCATCTGGACGTAGTAGCCAGATGCCTCCAGCCCGGCCAAGACCGCGTTGACATCGACGCGAGCGAGCCGGCGTTCGGGCGTCAACTCCAATTCCATCGCCTGTTCCAAGGGGCCCGTCAGTCGGCGGAGCGACACAGGGAGCTCGTCTGCCGGCATATCGCCTGTCACGAACACATAGAGTTCATCGTGTCGGCGGCTGCGGTACACCGTGCATTTCATGGCAAGCGACTGGGAAGCGGGGCGCGGCATCTTGGCGAAAATCCCGGGCTTGAACAAGCCTGATGGGCGTTCTGCCGCAACCGATTCGTGGGTAGTTGTCAGGGTATCAATCGCTATCCTGAGCCGGATGGCGCCGCCGTCGATCCCCATTCGGTTCTTAGCACCACGGTCTGTGTTCAGCGGCTGCTCGAGAATACGCGTGGGTCAGTCACCCGCGCAGTGCTTGTGGCCGCCCCGACCGACAGGCAGGATGCGGTCACGCGCCCTCGGCGGAGTGTTTAAGGAAGCGCAGAGAGAACAATGAACGCCACCGCGCTCGATCAGATCCAACTCAATTTCAGTCCGGCGGCGTTGGGCGCGCTGAACGTGATCATCGCGATCATTCTGTTTGGCGTTGCTCTGGATTTGAGGGTCGCCGATTTTCGCGCGGTTTTGCGCAGGCCACAGGGCTTGGCCGTAGGCCTGTGTTGTCAGTTTCTGCTACTTCCATCATTGGCGTGGCTCTGCATCATCGTCTTGCAACCGTCGGCGAGCATCGCGCTGGGCTTGTTGCTGCTTGCCGCCTGTCCCGGCGGAAACGTGTCCAATTTCCTGACGGCCATGGCGCAGGGCAATGCGGCGCTATCGGTGAGCCTGTCCGGCCTATCGACCTTGGCCTCCATCGTGATGACTCCGGTGAATTTCATGTTCTGGGCTGGCCATTACGCGCCGGCTGAATCCTTGTTGCGCGAGCTATCGTTGACACCGTCAGACATCGTGCTGACGGTGATGTTGATTCTGGTGATCCCGACACTCTGCGGCATGGGCGTCACCGCGCGATTTCCCGCCGTGGCAGCGCGCATCAAACAGCCGATGCGGCGCTTGTCGATGATCTTTCTCGGGTTGTTCATCGTCGCGGCCCTGTTCGGCAATTGGCGTGCGTTTCTGGGCCATGTCGGGGTGGCGTTCTGGATTGTCGCCATCGTCAATGCTCTCGGTCTGGCCTGCGGCTACGCGTTGACCAAGCTGGCTGGCCTGCCCGAGACCGACCGCCGCGCGGTCAGCTTCGAAACCGGAATTCAGAATTCAGGATTCGGTCTGATCATCTGCTTCAACCACTTCGCAGGGCTGGGCGGCATGGCGATGATCGTGGCGTGGTGGGGAGTCTGGCACCTGATTTCCGGCTGGAGTCTGGCAACGTTCTGGAGGCGCCGAGGTCTGCGGCCGCGATCCAGCTGAGCAACGACGGATCTCACCGGGGCGGTTTCAGTCCTCGGTCGGGGGCCAGGATGGCGCCAGCGTGCGCTCTGCTCTGCGCTGCAGAGATCCGGTCTGCATTGTTGCGGTCGTGAGGTGACGGACCGAGCAGCGATCCCGCCCGGCGCGTTTCGCGATGTAGAGCTCCGCGTCGGCCGCGCGATACAAGGCCTCCATATCTGGCGGGCTTGACGCGGGCAGACATACCGCGCCGACGGATACCGTGACCTTGCACTCCGGACCGTCGGGATGAGGTATCGCCAGATCGCGGACTGTCTTGCGGCAGGCTTCTGCTGCCGCGTACAGGGTGTCAGGTTTACGGCCGTACCAGATGACAACGAACTCCTCACCGCCGATGCGACTGACCAACGTCTTGGGCGCGCCGCGCCTGCGCCGCCAACGCCTGGCCTACGCGACGGATGCATTCGTCCCCCCGCTCATGGCCCCATTCGTCGTTGTAACGCTTGAAGTGATCTATATCGATCACTGCAAGGGCAATGGATTGATGCTCGCGCTGCGCCCGTTCGGTCAGCTCGTCGCCCAGGCGGGTCAGCGCGCGCCGATTCGGCATCAGCGTCATGGGGTCGGTTTCCGACATCACGCGATTCCACTCTTGCTGCAGCCAGGCCCGGCGCGAGTGATATTCCTGCCCGTAGAGGCCGACAAGCAGTCCGGATAGGGCGACAAACCCGGCGAACAGAACATTGGTCGCGGTCGCGGGGTTATCAAGATAGAGGACTTCGATCACGCTCCAGACGATCAGAAACAGCACACTGGCCGGCAGTGCCAACCAGAACCGCAACCGGGCGCTGATGGCGCCGGTGACGACGGCAACCGGAGCGAATAGCGCTGGCATGTCGAATCCCTGCGATAAACCCAACACGCGTTGAGCCTCCACGCCGAACGCCACCAACATGCCTGCGACGATGAACACCGGGTCCCAGAGCCACTTCAGACGGCGGCTGAGATGGACCAGCAGCGCCACGACGGCCGCGGGGCATTCAATGCCCCATTGGATCCAATGCGCCAACGGCAGAAACTTCGCCTCGGGTCGTAGCAAGATGAATTCGTTGGCCGTGTTGATCGCCAACAGCGCGATCACGACCACTGCGAGCGCGATGCGGGCGCCCCGGCTGCCTTCTGCTTGCCACTCCTGATAAACCGCCTCGAGCGGGGCCTGAAAGCGCAACCTGGTCGCACGACGCGCGAGTTCATGCTGGACGGCATCGGCGGTTCGACCGATATCGTCGCGCACTGGGCGTTCGCTAGAACTGGGGACAGGCATGGTCGTGAACCGTTGGAGCGGGGCGGGCTATGCGGTAACAGCATCGGCCAGATTGACCTGGAACTGTAGCCGCTCCGCGCACATCGACCAATCGCAGCGGCGAATCGGCGGCGTATGCTCGATGCCATTCAATAATCTGAACGGCCACGACAACGGCCGCAACGGAGGCGACACATGAGCACCAGCGAGATTGTGCAACGCAAGGGGCCAAGTTTCGGTCTGGATGACCCGGATCTACCGCGGTACTGGTTCGCAGGCGACCCCTTCAAATCGAGGTTCTTCGATGCGATGAGTCTGTTGTTCCCAGAGGGTGAGCGATTCTTCATCGCCTGTGTCCGTGACTTTCGCCATACGATCACAGACCCGCAACTGGAACGTCAGGTCAAGGACTTCATTTATCAGGAAGGCCAGCATGGACAGGTGCACACCCAGTTCAATAATCGCGTCAAAGAGCAGGGCGTAGCTGTCGACCATATCCTCAAGGAAGAGCATCGCTTTCTCTTCGATGTTTTCCGCAAACGGATGTCGCGCAAGTACACGCTGGCGCAAACGGCGGCGGCCGAGCATCTGACGGCGTTAATGGCGCATGGCTTTTTCGCCAAGGGCACGCTCCGCGACGCGGACCCCCGAATCCGAGCGATGTATGCCTGGCATGCGGTCGAGGAGATCGAGCACAAGGCTGTCGCCTTTGACGTGTACAAAACCGTGGCTCGCGGCAGCTACCTGACACGCATCCTCGGCATGATTCAGGTCAGCATCACCTTTCCGCTGCACACCTTTCTGATCATGCGACACATGTTCGAGGTGGACGGCCTGCGTAACCGGGGCCGTCTTTGGATGAAGGGTTTGTGGTGGCTTTACGGACCGAAAGGCGTGTTCAGTGGCCTGTTGCCTCACTACCTCGCCTATTTCAAGCCGGGTTTTCATCCGTGGCAACAAGGCCAGCTGAAGAACTACGAAAGCTGGCGCGAAACCTACGAAGCCTCGGGTGATGCAATCAAGGCCGGAGATGTGGCCGCTGGCATTGCTGCCTGAGGCACGCGCCAGATCCGACACCTCGTCTCGGCGAGCTTGAAACCGGTTAACAGTCCCCTTATTCAACGGGAGAGTTCTGGTCCTGGTTCCTGCATGTCGATTGCCCTGAGTCATCGCTACACCGAGTCGCTACCCGCGGACTCCGAGCGCTCACGTCAGCCTCGTATCGTCGAAGGCGCGGCATATTCCTTTGTCGATCCCGATCCGGTTAGCCAGCCGCGGCTGCTCGCCTGGTCCACTGCGCTAGGCGACTCATTGGGCATCGCCCGACCGAGCGAGGACCAAGACGCTTGGTTGCAGGTGCTTTCCGGCAATACGAGATGGTCCGGCACGTCACCATACGCCAATTGCTATGGCGGACATCAGTTCGGGCAGTGGGCGGGGCAGCTCGGCGACGGCCGTGCGATCACCCTAGGAGAGTTCGTTGACCGTTCCGGTTCGATCCATGAGTTGCAGCTCAAGGGGGCGGGGCGCACGCCGTATTCGCGCGGCGCGGACGGCCGCGCCGTCCTGCGATCATCATTGCGCGAGTACCTTTGCAGCGAAGCCATGCACGCGCTCGGGGTACCGACGACCCGCGCGTTGTCGCTGATTACGACCGGCGATGACGTGGTCCGCGACATGTTCTACGACGGCAACCCTCAGGCCGAGCCCGGCGCTATCGTCTGCCGTGTTGCGCCATCGTTCCTGCGCTTGGGGACTTTCGAGCTACCCGCATCGCGAGGCGATACGCCTTTGCTGCGGCAGCTCGTGGACTACAGCATCGAACACCACGAACCGGACATTGACCATCGCGACCCGGACGCTTTGTTTGCGTGGTACGAGGCCATTTGTCGCCGTACCGCCCGATTGATTGCCGAGTGGACACGCGTGGGCTTCGTGCACGGGGTGATGAATACCGACAATCTGTCGATTCATGGCATCACCATCGACTACGGCCCCTACGGCTGGCTGGAGCCTTACGAACCGGGCTGGACTCCGAATACCACTGACGCCCAGACCAGCCGCTACTGTTTCGGCCGCCAGCCAGCAATCGCACAGTGGAACTTGTCGCGTTTCGGCGGCGCCTTGACCCACCTGACCAGCGATACCGAGCGCCTGGAGCAATGCCTCGCAAGCTACGCCGAGGAATACGAACACGCCAGCCAGGCAATGTTCGCGAGCAAACTTGGCTTGGTCGACCTTCAGTCCGAAGCCCGCCAGCAGCTGCTCACCGATTTGTTCGATCTGTTGAGCATGACCGAGACCGACTACACCCTGTTTTTCCGCGGCCTTGGCGCTGTCCCTGCCGAGCGTCCTGGCGAAGCGGAGCCACAAGCAGCGCTGATGCCTGCTTACTACGACCCCGCTGCCTTGCAGGGGGAGGTCGGGCAGGCTTTGCGCGACTGGGTGGCGCGCTACCAGCTGGAGGCGAAGCAGCAGCCCGATGCTGTCCGTCAGGCCGATATGCAACGCAGCAACCCGCTCTATGTTGCACGCAACTACCTGGCACAGCTGGCGATCGATGAGGCCGAGCAGGGCCGGACCGAGGAGTTGCACAGGCTGATACAGGTGCTCGAGAACCCCTACACCGAGCAGCCGGGCATGGAGCGCTACGCGGAAAAACGCCCCGAGTGGGCACGCCATCGCGCAGGCTGCTCGGCATTGTCATGCAGTTCCTGAGCCCGTCGGCGAGGCGGATTCACCTTGAAATTGGGGGGGCGATCAGCGATTCTTGTCGGTCGCCCATCCGGGTGAAACGACCGATCCTGTAAGGACCAAGAATATGACTGGAAGCGTAACCCGCGTTCCGTTAACGGCGCGCGGTGCCGAAAAATTGCGCGACGAATTGAAGGAGCTGAAGTCGGTTCAGCGACCCGCCGTGATCAAGGCGATCGCGGAGGCGCGTGCGCATGGCGATCTCAAAGAGAACGCCGAGTATCACGCTGCGCGCGATCAGCAGAGCTTTATCGAAGGTCGCATTGGTGAACTCGAGGCCAAACTGTCGAATTCCCAGATCATCGACCCGACCAAGGCGAATGCCAACGGACGCGTGATTTTTGGCGCCACTGTCGATCTGGAAGATGCCAATTCTGGCGAGGCACTGACGTACCAGATCGTTGGCGAGGACGAGGCCGACATCAAGGCGGGACGGATTTCGGTGCAGTCGCCGATCGCCCGTGCATTAATCGGGAAAGAAGAGGGCGACGTTGTTGATGTGGTCGTTCCCGGCGGTACCCGTGAGCTGGAGATCGTCGAGGTGCGCTACCTGTGAAATCCTTGAGTTCGCCGCAGCGGCAAGTCTTGCGGGCCGCGGCGCATCATTTGCATCCCATCATCCAGACGGGTGCGCGTGGCCTGACGGATGCGGTAATCGCGGAAGCCGAACTGGCCATTGACCATCATGAGCTGATCAAGGTGAAGCTCGTGGCGGCCGATTCCGACGACCGTAAAACCATGGCCAGCAGTCTCTGCGACCGATTGCGTGCTCAGCACATCCAGCAGATCGGACATATCGCCGTCATTTACCGAGAAAACCGAGACCGACGACGCTACGCTGAGCAGCTTCGCGGCGCTTGAGCGACGGACGGCAAGCATGGGCCAGAAGCGCCGTACCGCGTCCAGCCGGCGCTGGTTGAAAGAACACGAGTCCGATCAGTATGTGCAACGCGCGCGGGCCGAGGGTTGGCGTTCGCGAGCGGTGTTCAAGCTGGAGGAACTGAACGCCCGCGATCATTTTCTCCGTCCTGGGTTGCGTATCGTGGACTTGGGCGCAGCCCCCGGTGGCTGGACCCAGTATTGCGCCAAGCATTGCGGAGCACAGTCGATCATCATCGGGATCGATCTGCTGCCCATCGCGCCGCTGAATGGCGCAACGCTGATCCAGAATGACTTCGAGTCCGAAGAAGGGTTGCAGCAGCTAGAGCAAACGCTGAACGGAAAGGGGGTAGACCTTGTCTTATCGGACATGGCCCCCAACATCAGTGGCATTGCGTCAGCCGATCAGGCGCGCGCGACCGGATTGGTGGAGTTGGCACTGGATTTCTGTGATCGCCACCTGGTGAACGGTGGAGATTTTGTCGCCAAGGCGTTTCAGGGAGAGGGATTCGACCCCTGGCTAGCCGAGGTCAAACAACGCTTTCAGCGCGTGGCGGTCCGCAAGCCGGCCGCATCGCGCGCGCGCAGCCGCGAGGTGTACGTGGTGGCGCGAAACTTTGCGCCGGGGTAGTGTCCGGTTTTAACGCATCGAGAGCATCGCCTGCGATGCGATGTGAGGTCTGAACTTGAACGATTTAGCTAAGAATCTACTGCTCTGGGTGGTCATCGCCGTCGTCTTGATGAGCGTGTTCTCCAGTTTCCAACAGAGCGGTTCGTCGAGAACCCCGCTGCAGTACTCGGAATTCCTGGACAAGGTAGACCAGGGCGCCGTCAGCAATGTCACGCTGCAAGGCCAGACAATCTACGGTCAGCTGTCCAGCGGACAGCAGTTCGAAGCCTTTAATCCGGAATCGGACAACGGCCCGTTGATCGGCACCCTGCGTGAGAAGGATGTCGTGATCGAGGGCAAGCCGCCCGAGCGTCAGTCCTTCCTGATGCAGCTGTTCATTTCCTCGTTTCCGATTCTGTTGCTCATCGGCGTATGGATTTACTTCATGCGGCAGATGCAGGGCGGCGGCGGCGGTCGCGGCGCGATGAGCTTTGGCAAAAGCCGGGCCCGCATGCTGCCGGCCGACCAGGTCAAGATCACCTTTAGCGATGTCGCCGGCTGCGAAGAGGCGAAGAACGAGGTTGTCGAACTGGTCGACTTCCTGCGTGATCCCACCAAATTCCAGCGCCTGGGCGGCAAGATTCCGCGCGGCGTGCTGATGGTGGGTTCTCCAGGTACCGGTAAAACGCTGCTGGCCAAGGCCATTGCGGGTGAGGCGGGTGTGCCGTTCTTCACGATCTCCGGGTCCGACTTCGTGGAAATGTTCGTCGGCGTGGGCGCATCGCGTGTTCGTGACATGTTCGAGCAGGCGAAGAAGCACTCGCCCTGCATCATTTTTATCGACGAGATCGACGCCGTCGGCCGCCAGCGTGGCGCCGGACTTGGCGGCGGTCACGATGAGCGTGAACAGACGCTAAACCAGCTGCTGGTCGAAATGGACGGCTTCGAGGGCAGCGAGGGCGTGATCGTCATTGCAGCGACCAACCGCCCGGATGTGCTCGATCCCGCGCTGTTGCGCCCTGGCCGGTTTGACCGCCAGGTCGTGGTGCCGTTGCCTGACATCAGGGGCCGTGAGCAAATCCTGAAAGTTCATATGCGCACGGTTCCGCTGGCAGCCAACGTGAAGCCTGGCGTGATCGCGCGCGGCACACCGGGATTTTCCGGCGCGGATCTGGCAAACCTCGTCAACGAAGCCGCGTTGTTCGCGGCCCGGTCCGACAAGAAGTTAGTCGATCAAGACGACTTCGACATGGCGCGAGACAAGATCATGATGGGCGCCGAAAGGCGATCCATGGTGATGTCGGAGAAAGAGAAGAAACTCACGGCTTACCATGAGGCAGGACATGCCATTGTCGGGCTGAACGTCCCCGACCATGATCCGGTCTACAAGGTCACCATCATTCCTCGCGGCCGCGCCCTGGGCGTGACCATGTACCTCCCCGAGGATGATCGGCACAGCTACACCAAGCAGTACCTGAATTCGCGGATTTGCTCCCTGTTCGGCGGTCGCTTGGCCGAAGAGTTGGTCTTTGGGCTGGACATGGTGACAACAGGCGCTTCCAACGACATCGAACGTGCGACCGACCTGGCACGCAGCATGGTGACGAAGTGGGGGCTGTCCGAGAAAATGGGGCCGCTGACATATTCCGAAGACGATGGCGAGGTCTTTCTGGGCCGTTCCGTGACACAGCAGAAGAACGTGTCGGACGAAACAGCACACGCGATCGACAGTGAAATTCGAACGGTCATCGATTCCAACTATTCGATTGCGAAGCAGATATTGGTCGATCACATGGACAAGCTGCACGCCATGTCCGACGCATTGATGAAGTACGAAACCATCGATAGCGAGCAGATTGCCGAAATCATGGCCGGCCGTGAACCCGGCCCGCCATCCAACTGGCAGGATCCGGATTCCGACTTGCCGCCCGGCCCGAGTGCACCCGCCGGCGAGCAAGCAAAGCCACGGCCAGCGCCGGAGGGTGGCGTCGGCGGACCAGCAGAACAGCATTGACGGCCCGAGTTCGCAAAACACACAGACGGCGCCTTCGCGGCGCCGTTTCTTATTGAGACGCGGTAGCACCATGCTTTCCCGATCCGTCACGATCATGGGCATCGTGAACGTCACCCCTGACTCTTTTTCGGATGGGGGGCGGTTCCTCGACCCTCAGTCTGCGATCGCCCAGGCTCGGTCACTAGCAGCCGCGGGTGCAACAGTGATCGATGTGGGCGGTGAATCGACACGTCCCGGCGCGACGCAGGTTGGCGCACAGCAGGAACTGGATCGGGTGATTCCGGTCATCGAGGCGATCAGCGACGAGCTGGACATCACAATCTCGGTGGATACGCGAAAGGCGGTGGTCATGCGAGAGGCGGTAGCCGCTGGTGCCCACTGGATCAACGACGTAGAAGCCCTGCAAGGCGAGGGCGCGCTGGGCACCGCTTCGGCGCTGCAAGTACCTGTCTGTCTCATGCACATGCAGGGCACGCCAGGTTCGATGCAAGATGCGCCACAGTATCGCGATGTAGTCACCGAGGTTGAGGCCTTTCTGCTGGAGCGCGTGCGCGTCTGCGAAGCCGCGGGTATCAGCCGGGAACGAATTCTGCTCGATCCGGGATTCGGATTCGGCAAGACGCTGACGCATAATGTGGCCTTGTTTCGTGCTCTGCCACGCTTGGCCGCGCTGGGCTTTCCGCTACTGGTCGGTGTATCGCGAAAACGCATGCTCGGCGAGCTCCTGCAGGCCGGTGCGGCATCGCCGGCGGGCCGTGTGACGGCCGGTGCGGTAGCAGCCGTGCTCGCTGTCCAGTCAGGAGCACGCATTATTCGAACGCATGATGTGGAGGAGACCGTCCAAGCCCTGCAAATTCTGCAGGCGCTGGCATCCGATCAATGACTGAACGACGCTATTTCGGGACCGACGGCATCCGTGGCCGTGTAGGTGAGGGCGCGATGACGCCCGAGTTCATGCTGAAACTTGGCTGGGCCGTTGGCGAGCACCTTCGCCACACCACCGGACGCAGCAAGGTCGTCATTGGAAAAGACACGAGGTTATCCGGCTATCTATTTGAATCCGCGCTGGAAGCCGGATTTGCTTCAGCTGGAATTGACGTGCTTCTTGTTGGGCCAATGCCGACGCCCGCCATCGCCTACCTGACCAGCACATTCCGCGCTCAGGTGGGTGTTGTCGTTAGCGCTTCACACAACCCGCACTACGACAACGGGATCAAACTGTTCGGCGCCGATGGGCGCAAACTTCCGGATACCGATGAACTCGAGATCGAGGCGGCACTGGAATCGGCCATGCACTGCGTGGCGCCGGAAGCCGTCGGGCGCGCCCGACGTATTGAAGATGCCGGCGGTCGCTACGTCGAATTCTGCAAGAGCACATTCAGGTCACCCGCGGCGCTGCACGGCCTGCGCGTTGCCGTGGACTGCGGCAACGGAGCGACTTATCACGTGGCCGGCGATGTCCTGCGAGAGTTGGGCGCCTCGGTCACCGAACTTGCGGTAAAGCCGGACGGCTTCAACATCAACCAAGGCTGTGGCGCCACCGATCTGGCACTGCTGCAACGCACCGTCACAGAACAACAGCTCGACCTGGGCATCGCCTTCGACGGCGATGGAGACCGCTGCATGATGGTCACACGCTCAGGTCAGGTCGTCGACGGCGATCAGCTCGTTTACGTCATCGCCACCTCACGCAAACAGCGCAAGAAACTCCGAGGCCCCGTGGTCGGCACGCTCATGAGCAATCTTGGCGTTGAGCAGGCGCTGATGGAGCAGGGCATTGAGTTCATCCGCGCCAAGGTCGGCGACCGTTATGTGATGGAGCAGCTACTAACCCATGACGGCCTCATCGGTGGAGAGTCCTCCGGCCATGTCATCTGCCTGGATCGAACCAGCACCGGAGACGGGATCGTCACCGCGTTGCAGGTTCTGGCGGTCATCATGAACTCCGGTCAAAGTCTCGAAGAACTGATCGCACCGATTCACCTGTATCCACAGTTGCTGGTCAACGTTCGCCTGGAAAGCGGGGATGCGAACAGTGTATTGACGGCTGCCGCAGTCCAGCAGGCCAAGCAGGCAGTCGAAGCCGAGCTGAAAGATGCCGGCCGTGTGCTACTTCGGCCATCAGGCACCGAGCCGGTGATCCGGGTCATGGTGGAAGGCGAGGATGGCGCCTCTGTTAAACACCATGCCGAACATATCGCCCAGGCCGTGCGTGACGTCAGCGCCGGCTGAATGCCAACACCCGACAACGAATCGCAAGGACGAACCCAATGACACGACCCACAATTGTTGCAGGCAACTGGAAAATGAACGGTTCGGTCGCCATGGCCGAAAACCTCACCGAGGAAATCGCCGCGGGCGCCAAGGACAGCAAAGCAAAGCTGATCATCTGCCCGCCCTTTCCGTATCTGGATGCAGTTGTCCGCACGCTAGGCGATTCCGAAATTCACGTTGGTGGACAGAATCTAGCCGATCAGCCCGACGCGGGCGCATACACCGGTGAGGTCAGCGGCGCCATGCTCCGCGACATTGGCTGTTGGTATGCCATCGTCGGTCATTCAGAACGCCGAAGCCTTTACGGTGAATCCAGCGAAGCGGTTGCAATTAAGTTCGGCCTGGCGCGCGATGCTGGACTTGTTCCAATTCTTTGTGTTGGAGAAACGCTGGAGCAGCGTGAGTCCGGACAGATGGAAGCGGTCCTGAAGGCTCAGCTCACAGCGGTGATCGACATGCATGGCGTGGATGCTCTGCAAGATGCGATCCTGGCTTATGAGCCGGTGTGGGCCATCGGCACCGGCAAGACGGCCAGTCCCGAGCAGGCGCAGCAAGCGCACGCGTTTCTGCGAGAACAGGTCGCAGCCCAAAATGCTACAATCGCTAACGTACTCCCGATTCTGTACGGGGGTAGTGTCAAGCCCGGCAACGCGCCGGAACTCTTCGCTCAAACCGATGTGGATGGTGGGCTGATTGGCGGGGCGTCTTTGAAGGCAGAAGACTTCCTCGGCATTGCATCCGCCGCATCCTGATCACGCAATTCAACCATGTATACAGTTTTGGTCGTCGTCCAGGTCATCCTGGCGCTGAGTATTATTGGCCTCGTCTTTCTCCAGCAGGGGAAGGGCGCCGAGGCAGGGGCTGCATTCGGGAGCGGGGCATCTGGCACCGTATTCGGTGCAAAAGGTTCTGCTAACTTCCTGTCGCGCGCTACCGCGGCATCGGCAGCGCTGTTCTTTGCAGTGAGCCTGTCGTTGGCCTATCTGGTCAGTCAGCGCCATGAATCCAGCAGCGTGGTGGATCGCGTGTCACAGCCCGCAGCTGCCACGCAGGGTGTGCCTGACGAAGAATCAGTCCCACCGGCCGAGCCTTCGGACGAGATTCCGGAGTAGCGCTTTTCTTTTTAACGGCGGATTACTACAATTCGCCGCCCTCAGGGAGGCGCCAGGTTGTAGCCTGACGTTTCCCGAATGCCGACGTGGCGGAATTGGTAGACGCGCTGTCTTGAGGGGGCAGTACCGAGAGGTGTCCCGGTTCGACTCCGGGCGTCGGCACCAATCAAAAAAGCGCAGGGTTATCCTGACGCACATGAAAAAGCCGAGCCGTGAATCCACGCGCTCGGCTTTTTTTAATGGCTGACGTTCCCTTGGCTGTTAGGCTGAACTCTGCACGCCCAACAGGGAAGTCAGTGCCTAGATCCGAAACTCTTCGCGAGACTTGCCAGCTGCTTCGGCTTCGGTAATCCAGTTGGGCGCACGGCCTACGCCAGCCCAGGTATTTCCGGTCGCGGGGTCGCGAAACTTAGGCGGACGTTTTACGCCGGTAGAACCGCCGCCTTTACGTCCACTGCGACGACCATCCAGATCCGCAATCGTGATGCCATTATCGCTCATAATCTGGCGAATCTTGGCAATGGCTTCGCTCAACTCTTCCTTGCGAGCTTGCTCGGCCTGCTGTTCCAGTTCTTGAATCTTTTGACGAATCTCTTCGCTTTTTTTCATGCTTCCATTCTCCGGTATCTGCTCAAAAGCAGGCGCATCATAAAACATTACGAAACTATTTCAACATCATAGATACAGATAAGTGGTGCAATGGACAATGCTTTTTCCATAACGGCAACGCATGGAACAGGATCACCATTAAAATTGGCAGTAGCAATCGCAAATGCAACAGGCGGATTTGCAGGTCGTATCCAACACCTTCGGCCAGTTGCTGAAGTGCGGTACTACCGTGCTCTGCGTGCTGTTACGAACAGAGCTCATCGACCCGGGGTGGACGGTGAGTAGCGGATGAGATTTCGGCGGCTGAGGCGATCGATATTCAATGTGCCGCAGTGATTCAGCTCAGCTTCTCGCCAACGATGACTAATGGCTACATGCATGACTTAACATAATATACATTATGCG